>CALHZX010000121.1 GCA_938040725.1 uncultured Actinomyces sp.
GCGAAGGCTCGCAGCTGGGACTGGGGGACTCGGTCTACCAGCGCCTGCTCAAGGAGCGCATCATTTGGCTGGGCGGCGAGGTCCGCGACGACAATGCGAATGCGATCTGTGCGCAGTTGCTGCTGCTCGCGGCCGAGGACCCGGACCGCGACATCTATCTGTACATCAACTCGCCCGGCGGGTCGGTGACAGCCGGCATGGCCATCTACGACACGATGCAGTACATCAAGCCGGATGTCGTCACGGTCGGCATGGGTCTGGCCGCGTCGATGGGCCAGTTCCTGCTCACCGCGGGCGCCCCCGGCAAGCGCTACATCACGCCCCACACCCGCGTCTTGCTGCACCAGCCCCTCGGCGGCGCAGGCGGCTCCGCGACGGAGATCCGCATTAACGCGGATCTGATCTTAGGCATGAAGAAGGAACTCGCTGCGATCACCGCGGCCCGTACGGGCAAGACCGTCGAGCAGGTGGAAGCCGACGGCGATCGCGACCACTGGTTCACGGCGCAGGAAGCCCTCGAGTACGGCTTCGTCGACCGCGTGATCGACACCCCGCAGGAGATTGGAACGCGAGGAGAAAACTGATGAGCACCCAGCCCTACTTTGAGGCGGTCGCCCGCCAGATGCCGCAGGCCCGCTACGTTCTGCCTGACTTCGAGGAGCGCACGGCCTACGGTTTTCGCCGCCAGAACCCCTACACGAAGCTGTTCGAGGACCGCATCGTGTTCCTGGGTGTGCAGGTGGATGACGCCAGCGCGGATGATGTTATGGCGCAGCTGCTGGTCCTGGAGTCCCAGGATCCGGATTCGCTGATCACCATGTACATCAACTCGCCCGGCGGCTCCTTCACGGCGCTGACCGCCATCTACGACACGATGCAGTACATCAAGCCGCAGATCCAGACGGTGTGCCTGGGCCAGGCTGCCTCGGCCGCCGCCGTGCTGCTGGCCGCAGGCTCGCCCGGCAAGCGCCTGGCGCTGCCCAACGCCCGCGTCCTCATCCACCAGCCGGCGATGGAGGGTATGCAGGGGCAGGCCTCGGACATCCAGATCGTTGCTGACGAGATTGATCGCATGCGCGCGTGGCTCGAGGACACTATCTCGAAGCACTCGGGCAAGCCGGTGGAGCAGGTGCGCCGCGACATTGAGCGCGACAAGATCCTGACCGCCCCGCAGGCCGCCGAATACGGCCTGATCGACCAGGTCTTGGAGTCCCGCAAGGCTCTGTGACTCCTCTTTGTTGACGAGGCCGCGGCTTTCCCGCACCTGTTCGTGCGGTGGTTGCCACGGCCTCGTTCTTTGCGCGCGCCGCCCGGTGCAGCGTTGCGGCACCTGAGTGCGGTGACATTTGTGAGCTGCTGGTGAAGATTTTGTAACAATTGGCGTGCCCGCGCGGATTTTTTGCGCGTGTGGACTACGTTGTTTGCTAGTAAGTGCGAAAGTGCATCCGACCGAACGGCAAAACGTTCAACACCTTGGAGGTCTCGTGGCTCGTCTGACTGATGGCGCGGAACTGCTCAAGTGCTCCTTCTGTGGGAAGAGTCAGAAGCAGGTGCGTAAGCTCATCGGTGGCTCCGGCGCGTATATCTGCGACGAGTGCATTGAGCTGTGCAACGAGATCATCGAGGAGGAACTCGGTTCACAGCAGTCCTCCTCGTCGACGACGCCGCTGCCAAAGCCGCGCGAAATCAACGAATTCTTGAACACGTGGGTGATCGGCCAGGACCGTGCCAAGCGCGCCCTGTCGGTGGCCGTGTACAACCACTACAAGCGCGTGCGCTCGCGCGAGGCTGGCAACGCTGAGGACATGCTGGGCACCAAGTCCAACATCCTCCTGCTGGGCCCCACGGGCACGGGCAAGACCCACCTGGCGCGCTGCCTCGCCCGTCTCCTCGACGTGCCCTTCGCAATCGTGGACGCGACCGCCCTGACCGAGGCCGGCTACGTGGGCGAGGACGTGGAGAATATTCTCCTGCGCCTCATCCAGGAGGCCGACGGCGACATCAAGAAGGCTGAGAAGGGCATCATCTACGTCGACGAGATCGACAAGATCGGCCGAAAAGCTGAGAACGCTTCGATCACCCGCGACGTGTCAGGCGAGGGCGTCCAGCAGGCCCTCTTGAAGATCATCGAGGGCACGGTCGCCTCCGTGCCTCCCACGGGCGGTCGTAAGCACCCCCACCAGCAGTTCCTAGAGATCGACACCTCCGGCATCCTCTTCATCGCTGCCGGTGCCTTCGCGGGCATCGAGGACATCGTGAAGGGCCGCCTGGGTCGCCGCTCGACGGGCTTCGGCTCCGAGCTGAAGAGCACCTCCGAGATGGGCGACCTCTACGAGGCCGTGTCCGCCGAGGACCTGCACAAGTTCGGCATGATCCCCGAGTTCATCGGCCGTCTGCCCATCCTGACCTCCACGAAGGAGCTCACGGAGAAGGACCTCGTGCGCGTCCTCACCGAGCCGTCGAACTCGCTCGTGCGCCAGTACCAGCACCTCTTCGAGCTGGACGGTATCGACCTGGAGTTCACCCACGAGGCGCTCCTGGCCATCGCGGCGCGTGCCAACGAGCGCAAGACGGGTGCCCGCGGCCTGTCCTCGATCATGGAGCAGACCCTGTCGGACCTCATGTTCGACCTGCCCAGCCGCGACGACGTCGCCCGCGTGGTCATCACCCGCGACCTCGTCGAGGGCGTTGGCCCCGCTGAGCTCTACCCGGAACGCTCCTCGGAAGGCAAGCGCAGCGCCTGAGTCCGCCCGCTACACTGAGGTCAGTTGAGACCTTAGGGGAGGAACAATGGCACAGTGTGACGAGGCTTCGGTGGCCGCTTCGGCGGATGCGGGCGTGAGCGGCATTCCCGCCGAGCTGGCGGAGGCTCGCGCAACGATCGACAACATCGACGCTGCCCTCGTGCACATTCTCGCCGAGCGCTTCCGCTGCACCCAGCGCGTCGGGCACATCAAGGCTCGCCTGGACCTGCCTCCTGCCGACCCGGATCGCGAGGCTCGTCAGGTCGAGCGCCTGCGTACCCTGGCGGCGTCCTCCGGCCTCGACCCCGATTTCGCCGAGAAGTTCCTGGGCTTCATGGTCCGCGAGGTCATCCGCCACCACGAGGACATCAAGGCCGAGTACGACGAGGGTTCGTGCCTCTAAAACACGCGCTGGGGGAGTGCCAAGCCCCGGCCACGCGAACTCTCAGGGTTGTCTGACGAAATTCTGCGCGCGCTTTCGGATAGTTTTCAGGTACCTTTCAGGCTTGTGATCTCTAATATATCCAGGCAGTGAGAACCACAGCCCCACAGTAGTCCACAAGGAGTTTTCGATGAAGAATCGCGCCCAGACGCGCGCCCTCGCCGTCATCGCCATCACCCTGGCAGCGGCCCTCAGCGCATGCGGCTCGACCGGCTCGACCGGCTCGTCCGCCTCCAGCGCTAAGAGCCCAAGCTCGGCGGCCACCAACGCGGCCAGCAACGACCCCAACCTGGTTTTCGCTCAGTGCATGCGTGAGAAGGGCTTCGACGTGCCCGACACCGGGCTGACGCCCGAGCAGATCAAGGACAACTCCGATGCTTTCAACTCGGCGCTCAACGAGTGCATGACGAAGGTGTCGGGTCTGACGGGCGACGACGATCTGACGAAGGATCCGAATGGACGTGAAGCCCTCGTCAAGGGCGCCCAGTGCCTGCGCGATCTTGGTTACGACGTGAAGGACCCCGAGCCGGGCAAGGGCGTCAACATCCAGGACATCCCGCAGGATGCTCTGAACAAGTGCTTCGGTAACCCCGGAGGCGCGAAGTGAATTGTCGACGCACCTCACGCTTCGCCGCAGCACTAGCGATGGTGGCGGTCGCGGGAATGACCCTGTCGGCCTGCTCGGGCGCTCAAGCCGAGGCCGATGCCCCGCAGTCCTTTAACGGTGCCACCGCGACCGTCACCCGCGGGGACCTGGTCGGTGAGACCACCGTCCAGGGGTCCCTCCACTACGCCGACTCCTACACCCTCAAGAGCGCCTTTGAAGGCGTCGTCACAGCCCTGCCCACGCCCGGCACAACCCTCACCCAGGGATCACACGTGTACACGGTCGCCGGGAACAACACCTATTTGCTCCACGGCTCCACCCCCGCCTGGCGCACGTTCGAGGAGGGCATGAGCGACGGCGAGGACGTGCAACAGCTGGAGACCGCACTCGAAGCCCTCGGATACTTCGAGGCCACCCCCAACGCCCACTTCGACTGGAACACCATCGCTGCGATCAAGAGGTGGCAAAAGGCCCTGTCTCTGCCCCAAAGCGGCTCCCTGCCGCTGGGCACCGTGCTCTTCGCCCCTGAAGACCTGCGCATCGGTGCGCTCAAGGCCCGCGTCGGCACCAGCGCCACGATGGAGACGGAGCTGTTCACTGCCTCGTCCTCGCGTCAGGTGATTTCCGCGAACCTGAAGCTCTCTGACCAGGCACTGGGCGTCGTCGGCAACTCCGTGACCGTGCGGCTACCCGGTTCGGCGACGACAACGACCGGGACGATCACCTCCGTGGAACCGCCCCGCGAGAAGGAAAGCGAAGAAGGCAGCAAGGAGACGAACAAGGAGAGGATCATCCCGATCACGGTCACCCCCGATGACACCTCCGCCCTGGAAGGCTTCCAGGAGGCCTCCGTCTCCCTGGGCCTGACCTCTGAGACCCGCAAGGGTGTCCTGTCCGTGCCCTTGGGTGCCCTCGTTGCTCTCAGCACCGACCAGTTCGGCGTCGAGGTCGTGGATGAGAAGGGCGAAGTTCGTCGGGTTCCCGTCACCGTCGGCCTGTTCGCGGGTGACCGCGTCGAAGTGAGTGGCGATGAGATCGCCGAAGGCCAGCGCGTGGTGGTGCCCAACCGATGAGCCACATTCTGCAACTGACCGACGTGCACCGGTCGTTTGGCTCGCCGCCCGTGCACGCCTGCAACGGAGTATCCCTGAGCGTCGACGAGGGCGAGTTCGTCGCCATCGTAGGCCCCTCAGGCTCCGGTAAATCCACCCTGCTCAACCTGATCGGAACGCTGGACCGGCCCACCTCGGGAAGCGTGTGCATCAACGGCACGGACGTGTCCTCCCTGCGAGACACCGAGCTGTCGGGCGTGCGCTCCTCCCTGATTGGGTTCGTGTTCCAGCAGTTCCACCTCACGGCCGGCGTGTCCGCCCTGGATAACGTCGCTGACGGCCTGCTCTACCGGGGAGTGCCGCGAGCCAAGCGGCGTGAGGCGGCCCGCGAAGCCCTGACCCGCGTGGGGCTGGGGCACCGCATGGACCACAAGCCCCACCAGATGTCGGGCGGCGAACGCCAGAGGGTCGCTATCGCCAGGGCCATCATCGGCCACCCAGCCCTGCTGTTGGCTGATGAGCCCACCGGCAATCTTGACTCGCGTTCGGGTGCTTCGATCGTTGAGCTCCTGCGGGAGCTCAACGATGCCGGCACCACCATCATCGTGATCACTCACGACAACGAATTGGCAGCGTCGCTGCCTCGCCAGATCGCCATCCGTGATGGCGAGATCGTTTCCGACTCTGCGCACCCGGGAGGTGGCCATGACGAGTAAGAAGAAATCGGGAGCCGGCCGTTCCGCGCTGCGCGCCTCCGACGTTGCTCGCCTCGGCCTGACCGGGCTGCGTGCCCGGCCCATGCGAGCAATCCTTTCGGCCCTGGGTATCGCGATTGGCATTGCGGCAATGGTCGGCGTTGTCGGCGTGTCAGCATCCTCGCAGGCCCGCCTGCAAGAACAGCTGCGGGCGCTAGGAACGAACATGCTGACCGCGCGCAGCGGGGCGGACCTGAGTGGCCAGGACCTGATCCTGCCCGAAGACTCCGTCGGACGAGTCCGCATGATCCCGGGCGTGACCGACGCGGCTTCGACCTCCACACTCGGCGGCATCTCCGTGTACCGTTCGCGACTGTCAGACCCCAACGCCACCGGCGGTATCCTCACGATGGCGGCCGACACGAACCTGCTCAAGGTTGTGTCGGGCACCATGAAGAGCGGGTCCTGGCTCAATGATGCTACCGCTCGCTACCCGGGCGTCGTCCTGGGCTCGAAGGCCGCCGCGCTGCTCGGCGTCGTCGAGCCGGGTACCCAGGTGTGGCTGGGAGGGCGCTCCTTCACGGTCCTGGGCATTATGGAACACGCGCCCCTGGCCGAGGAACTCGACAACGCCGCGTTGATCGGCGTGCCCGCCGCGAAGTCGCTTTTCGATGCTGGCAAGACACCCACGACCATCTACGAGCGCTCCACCGAGGACCAGGTTGAGACCGTGCGAGAGCTCCTGGGTCCGACTCTGGCCCCGCAGGGGGCCACCGGCCTGAAGGTCTCGCGCCCCTCTGACGCACTGGCCGCCCAGAACGCGGCCGACCAGACCCTGACAACCCTGCTCGCAGGTGTCGGCTCGATCGCCCTGCTCGTGGGTGGCATCGGAGTGGCGAACACGATGATTATTTCCGTGCTGGAACGCCGCAAGGAGATCGGCCTGCGCCGCTCTCTGGGTGCCAAGCGCGGACATATCACCGTGCAGTTCCTAGCCGAAGCCCTGCTCCTGTCCTTCCTCGGAGGACTCGCCGGGTGCCTCATCGGCGCGGGCGTCACCTGGGGCATGTGTTACGCATACGGTTGGCCGCCCACGCTGCACTGGTGGGTGATCGCCGCAGGCCTGGGCGCCACTCTCCTCATCGGCGCCGTCGCCGGGCTCTACCCCGCGATCCGAGCGGCCCGCACGCCGCCCACAGCGGCGCTCGCCTCGCAGTAGGAGAGCCCATCCGATAAAGCCGTGGCCGGCTCGCAACCCCCGTCTCCTTCCGGGGAAGCGCGAGCCGGCCACGGTCTCGTTTATAGGGGCGTCAGTTCTGAACGGGACCGCCGTAGATCTCGTCGATGACGGAGGCAAGGCGGCGCGTGGCCTCCAGGCGCTTAACCTTCAGCGAGGGCGTGAGCAGGCCGTTCGCCTCCGTGAAGTCCGTGGTGAGGACCTTGATCTTGCGGATCGACTCGGCGCGTGAAACGTGCTCGTTCGCCGAGGCCACCGCCTTCTCCAGGGAAGCCAGGACCTCGACGTTCGTGGCCGCCTCCGCCACGCTCATCGGGGGCAGCGAGTGTGCGGCGAGCCAGTCGGGCAGCATCTCCGCGTCCAGCGTGATGAGCGCGGCGACGAAGGGACGCTGGTCGCCCACGACCAGGACCTGGGAGATGAGCGGGTGGGAGCGCATCGGGTTTTCCAGCGCCGCCGGCGCGACGTTCTTGCCGCCCGCCGTCACGATAATCTCCTTCGCGCGGCCCGTGATGGACACGTAGCCGTCGCGGTCCAGGGACCCGAGGTCGCCCGTGCGGAACCAGCCGTCCTCGGTGAAGCAGGCGGCCGTGGCGCCCGGGTCGTTGTGGTAGCGCTGGAAGACGCTGGGGCCCTTGAGGAGGATTTCCCCCTCGTCGCTGATCTTGAAAGACATGGGCGGCAGGGCCGGGCCCACGGTGCCGATCTTGGACAGGCGGGGCGTGTTGACGGAGACCGGGCCGACCGTCTCGGTCAGGCCGTAGCCCTCCAGGACGGGGATGCCGACGCCGCGGTAGAAGTGCGCGAGCCAGGCCGCCAGGGGCGCGCCGCCCGAGACGATGTAGTCCGCGTTGCCGCCCACCAGGCGGATGATCTGCTGGTAGACGAGCTTGTCCGCCAGCGCGTGCTGGGCCTTGAGCGACACCGACGGGCCTTCCTCGGTGTCGAGGGCCTGGGAGTAGGTGATCGCGACCTTGGCGGCCCAGCGGAAGATCTTGCGCTTGGGGCCGGATGCCTTCGTGTCCGCCGAGTTGTAGATCTTTTCCAGGACGCGCGGGACCACCAGGAGGTAGCTTGGCTTGAACGACGCCAGGTCGTTGAGCAGGTTCTTGATGTTGGAGGCGTGGCCGAGGACGCCGTTGCCGCTGATCTGGAAGACCTGCAGGAAACGCGCGAACACGTGGGCGAGCGGCAGGAAGAGGAGCAGGCGCGAGTCCTTGCCTGCCGCGATTTCTGGCATCCACGCGTGGGCGTTGAGGCACAGGTTCGTGAAGTTCTCGTGGGACAGGACCGTGCCCTTGGGCGTGCCCGTCGTGCCCGACGTGTAGACGATGGTGGCGATGTCGTCCTTCGTGAGGGCGTCTGCTCGTGCGGCGACGCGGTCGCGGGGCGTGGTCGTGCCTTCCGCGATGAGGGTCTCGATGGCCTCGGAATCCAGGGAGAGCACGTGCGTGTTCGCGCGTTTCTCGCGTTCAGCGGCGGCGCGCACGATCTCGGCCATGGACACGGTCTCGGTGATGATGAGGTGGACGTCCGCGTCGACGAGGACGTGGGCGACCTGGTCGATCGAGCTGGTCTCGTAGATGGGTACAGGGACGAGGCCGGCCGCCCAGCACGCGAAGTCGAGGAGCGTCCACTCGTAGCGGGTGCGGCTCATGATCGCGACCCGATCGCCGGGCTGAAGGCCTCGCGCGATGAGGCCGGCGGCCACCGACTGTACCTCGTCGTAGAAGTCGCGCGCCGTGATGGAGCGCCACGTGTCGCCGATGCCGACCTTGCGCAGAATCAGCGGGCGGGTCGCGCCGCGCTGCACGCGCTCTTTGAGCAGGTCGGGGATCGTCGTGTGCTCGTCGATGCGCACCAGGACGGGGGCGTGCCACTCGAGGGCTTCGGTGGTCGCCTGCGCCTGCGTCGGTGCGTCGTCGTTGGACGAGGCCGGGGTTTCTTCCGCGGTCATGTCTGCTCCCTGGTCGCTGGTTGGTGTGCGCTGCGGGACGAGGCCAGCGGCGCTGCGGTTCCTCCTATCCTACGCGCCCGTAGGGTGGGGGAGAGGGAGCGTCTTTAGGGGCTCTTCATAATTGGGGGTGTAGTTGGGGTTTGAATCCTCCGGTTTCGAGGAGTGCTCGGGTGATGTAGTGGGTGAGGTTTCGCAAGCCCGAGTGCGGATCCGCGTAGGTGTTCGAGGTGTGCGTTGATGGCTTCGGTGGGGCCGTTGCTGGTGTGGGGGTGGTCGAAGTAAGCCAAGATGTCTCCGGCTCGGCGTTTGAGCGTTCTGCCCAGCGTGGTGAGCTCGGTCAGACCCCTGGGTATGCGCGTGGAGGTCAGTGTGTTGATTTCGGCTTGTATTAGGGCCTTGCCGCGGATTTTGTTGGGATCTCGGTAGGCGCCAGGTGATGTTCTGGTAGACGCTCCAGGTGACTTCGAGTGCGACGTGGCAATCGCTGACGAACAGGTCGGCTAGCTGGTGTTGTTGGCGTGGGGTGAGCAGGCATGAGCGGGTGTGTAACACCCTGCGGGCCTTGTACAGGGGGTCCGTGGAGCGCCCGCGCCGATGGTGGAGTTCTTGTTGGATGCGTCTGCGGCACTCGTCGAGAGCATCACCGGCCAGGTGTACGACGTGGAAGGGGTCCATGACTGCGCTTGCGTCTGGGAGTTCTTCGGCGGCAGCGCTCTTAAAGCCGGTGAATCCATCCATCGCGACGATCTCAATGCGCTCGCGCCACGTATCGGGCTGGGAGGCCAGCCAGGTTTTGAAGACCCGCTTGGAGCGGCCTGGAATCATATCCAGGAGCCGGGAGGGACCGCTGCGTTCGTGGACGGGTGTCAAGTCCAAGATGACGGTGACGTATTTGTCGCCGTATGGGGTGTGGCGCCACACGTGTTCATCCACGCCGATGACGCATACCCCCTCGAAACGATCAGGATCACCTGTGAGTATGCGCTGGCCTTCACCTAAGATCGCGGTATTGGCGGTATTCCAGGACACGCCCAGGCCCTGGGAGATGCGCGCCACCGTCAGATGGTGGACCACCAGGCCTACCAGCGCCCAGCGCACCGCCGCGCGCGAGAGCTTGGCGCGCGGATCGGCCGCTTGGCTCATGTTTTGACGCCACACGTGAGAACACTCTGGGCAGCGGTAGCGGCGCACGCTCACGTGCAACATGGTGGGGTGCCACCCGTAGGGTACGTGCGCCAAGCGCCTGACCACCGTGTCACGTACGACGCCCTCGCCCCCACACTGTCGGCACCACCGATCCTCACCAGTAATACGGCACGCCAACACAGCACGGTCTGGCTCGATGCGCTGACCCGTCACCTCCAGGCCCAGGCCATCCAGGCGCGTGAACGCGCTCAGGTCGGGGCGATCAAAGGTAGTATTGGGCATGTCGAGGTCTTTCAGATGGACGGTGTAGGAACCCCCATCATCGGAAGACCTCGACCTCTACCCCGCCACGACACGCCGAACC
>CALHZX010000122.1 GCA_938040725.1 uncultured Actinomyces sp.
CGAGGACGAGCTTGGGGTAGTTGATGAGGGCGCGGGCCACGCACACGCGCTGCTGTTCGCCGCCGGAGAGCTGGCGGGGCAGGTGGGTGGCGCGGTCGGCGAGGCCGACGCGGTCAAGGGCCTCGAGGGCTTCCTTCTCGTCGGGCATCGAGTGGTAGTACTGCGCGACCATGATGTTCTCGAGGGCCGTGAGGTGGCCGATGAGGTGGAACTGCTGGAACACGAGGCCGATGGTGCGGCAGCGCACCTCGGTGAGTTCGTCGGCGGTCAGGTCGGAAATGTCGTGCCCGTCAAGCATGACGGTGCCTGTGGTGGCGGTGTCCATGGCGCCGACGATGTTCATGAGGGTCGTCTTACCGGAGCCCGAGGGGCCGACGATGGAGACCCACTGGCCGCGCGGGATCTCGAGGGAGACGTTGTCGAGCGCGTGCAGGTCGCCGTAGATCTTGGAGACGCCCTCGAGGGTGAGCAGCGCGTCCGTGGTGGCCGACGAGGCCTGGGGGGCGGTGGAGGTGGTCATGGTGACTCTCATTCTCCGCGCAGGACGAGCGCGGGGTCGACGGCCAGTGCGCGGCGCACGGGCGGGAGACAGGCGAGGACGGCGATGAGGATCGAGCAGGCGATCGTGCCGAGGAGGATCACGGGGTGCAGGGAGATTGATCGGTGGAACACGGAGGTGGAGATGAGGACGGCGAGGCCGTAGCCGGCCCCGGCACCCAGAACACCTCCGATGAACCCGAGCATGACGCCTTCACCCATGAACTCGCGGGTGATGGAGCGGCCGGTCGCACCCAGGGCCTTGCGCAGGCCGATCTCGTTGCGGCGCTCGGTGACGACGGCGATCATCGTGGTGGACACGCCGATCATAGTCAGCGCGAGCACGATGACGGTGATGACGATGAGCAGGGAGCGCAGCATCGCCAGCACGCCCGTGTCGGACTGGGCGAGGCGGCGCACGGTCTGGGCGTGAATGTCGGGGTTCGCGGCGTTCATCGCGTCGGCGATGGCGCTGAGCTGGTCGCCTTCCAGGGCGATCGAGTACTCAGCGAGCGACACGGCGTCGGTCTGCCCGGTCAGCGTGCTCATGTCCTGGGTGGACATGTACACGTAGCCGTCTTCGTTGCCGCCGGTCTTGAGGATGCCGGACACGGTCAGGGTGACGGTACGCGGATCGACCTTGAGGGCCGAGGCCTGCGCCCCCGACTGGGCGGCGGCCTTCGAGGACGCACTCGCGTCCAGCTGGCTGACCGTCATCGTGTCACCGGCCTTCACGTCGATCGTCGAGGCGATCTGCTCACCGACGAGGATCTGACCCGTCGCAGCGGGCCATTCCCCGTCCACGTACCAGTACGGGTTCATGGCATGCACGGCGTTCAGGTCCGCGCCACCCGCGACGTACGGCTGGTCGTTAATCGTGACCGTCTCGTAGTCGAAGGACGCGGATCCGACCAGAGCGCTCGCGGGTACCTGGGCGGTCGCGGCGGCCACGGCCTCGTCGGTCATGGGCACCTCCCCGGCGGGGGTGACGACGAGGTTGGCGCCGTAGGAGCGGATCTCTCGGGCCATCTGCGCGGGCACGTCGACCGCGATCGTCACGAGGCCGGACAGCGTGGTCGCTCCGATGGCGACGGCGAGGATCGCGATGAGGACGCGGGAGCGTCGGCGCAGGATGGAGGAGATAACCATCCGCCAGAACATTGCTCGTCTGGACATGGGCATCACCTTCCGTGCAGGACTTCAGCCGCGTTGAGGCGCAGCAGGTAGCGGATCGCCGGGATGGAGGCTCCCAGGACGACGAGGATCACGAGGACGGCGACGAGACCGACGACGACGGGCACGAACGCGACCGAGGAGTGGAACACCATGAAACCGATCGCCTGCGCGAGCGCGAGGCCTCCGCCGTAGCCGAAGACCCCGCCGACCAGGCCGACGATGATCGTCTCCGTCAGGAACAGCGAGATGATCTGTTTATCTTTCGCGCCCACGGCCTTCATGAGGCCGATTTCGCTGGAGCGCTCCATGACGCCCGCGGTCACCAGGTTCGCGATGGCCAGGGCCGAGGCAATGAGCGCCAGGACGGTCACGAGGACCATGAGCAGCTGGGTCTTCTCCAGGATCGTACCTTCGGACTCGGCGACCTGGCGGACCGGGCGAGCCACGGAGTCCGTCATGACTTCCTCGATCTGGTAGGCGATCGAGGAGACGTAGGCGGTGCAGTACCAAGTTTCCTTCTCGGACACGCTCAGCGAGTTCGGGTTCTTCGCGGCCTTGCGCGCCAGGTCGTTGTCGGGCGTGGTCAGGGCGGAGACCTCGACGCTGCCGACGACGCCCTCACGCTCGAGGAGCTCCTGGGCTTGCGCCAGCTGAATGTACACGCCGCGGTCGGCGTCGTCGCCACTGGTGAGGATGCCGCGCACCGTGAACTCGCGCGTGATTCCCTCGCGGGTCAGGGTGAAGGTGTCGCCAACGCCGAGGCCGTGGGCGGCCGCGTAGGTGGTGCCGACGAGGGCGCCGCTCTCGTCGTCGTCCGCGGGCCACGACCCCTCGATGCCCCACCAGCCGCGCAGCTTGTCGAGGCCGGTTTCAACGCTCTCGCCGGTGGCCAGCTCGAGGTGGTGGCTGAACCAGGTGCCGGTCGTGGGCACGTGCTCGCCGCTCCCATCCGTGACGGACACGCTCAGCAGGGGCGTGAAGTCGAGGATGTTGTAGGTCCAGAAGATCGTCTTGATGTTGCCGAGCTCGTCCTCGCGCAGGTAGGAACGGGACTCGGTGGCCTCGCCCGTGGAGTAGAGGTCGTCGAGGACGGCCGCACCCTGGGGGCGCACGACGATGTTGGCGCCGTAGGACTTGAGTTCCTGGTTGACCTTGTCGCCCACGTTGAACATGACGGAGAGCATGGACGTGGCGACGCAGGCGCCCAGGGCGACGGTCAGGGCGATCATCAGGTGGCGGTTACCGCGCCTCGTGAGGGCGCCGCGCAGCATTCGGAAGAACACGCGATCCCCTTACTTCGCGAAGATGGAGGCCGAGGCCTCGAGAGCCGAGATCGGCACGGTCAGCGTGCCGTTGGAGACCTTGTAGTCAATGGGGATCGGGTTGCAGCCGCCCTTAAAGCCGATGGTCGCGATGTTCATCGCCACTTCACACAGCTTGCAGATGACCTTACCGTCCTTCTCGTAGTAGCCGGTGGGGCCGCAGATATCGCACGCGTCCAAGCCCACGCCGAAGGAGGAGCCGGACTTCTGGATGACGATGAAGCGCACCTTCACGCCGCCCAAGGTCGTGTACTCGTAGCGGTGCAGGTGGCCGTCGGAAATGTCGGCCAGATTGACGCTCACCTGGTCGTCGACGACGCTGAACGACTCGGGCGCGGACAGCTCGATTTCTTGGCTACCGTATGCAACGCCGACGGTGATCAGCAGCGCGCCACACAGGTAGCCGAGGGCTGCGGTGCCCGCCATGGACTTGTACAGGCGCGAGCGTGCGCGGCCCAGGCGCCCCTCGGCCGGGTTGGCTCCCACGGTCGGGATGGAGCGCGAGGCCAGCCAGGTCAGCACAACGACGGCGCACAGGGCCAGGCCTGCGGCAAGCGTGAAGACGGCCTCGTGGTTAATGAACCAGGAGATAGTGTTCCACGCGCCCTTGGGGATCGAGATCCAGCGCTTGGCCTTGAGGATGCGCACGATCATCAGGGAGTGGTTGGCCAGCAGCGAGACCATGATGAAGGCCGCCGGCCACACGCGGTTATTCCACGCGCACAGGCGGTAGGACACCCACGCCACGAAGCAGACGAGCAGCCAGGCCAGCGTGTACCCGAGGACCGCGAGGACAACCTGGCTGGAGTAGATTGCAACGCCGCCCGAGAGCATCATGACAGCCTGGTTCATGGCTGTGGGCACGGCACGGAACAGGACGGCCGCAATGTAGAGGGCACCGACAATGCGCAGGAGGGTATCACCGCTCACCGCGGCCTCCATCGACGAGGCCGCCCGGGCCTCGTCGTCACCGTTGCCGGGCAGGAGAGAGCGAACGCGGCGCGAACGCAGCGCGACCAGCGCGAGGAAGAGCAGCGCGAGAACAACCGCCGCGGGAAGCGTGAACAGGCCGACGGTCTGACGGTTCACGGCCTTGGGGGCCTCAATGTTAATGACCGTCAGGACCAGGGAGGAGATCATGCCCAGGCCGATACCGGCCCACACCGCCGCCGACCGCGCCTTCTTACCGCGGCGACCGTGCCCGGCGGCCGGCATAAAGCGGATGACGGCACCGACAGCAAGCATCGTCAACAGCAACGTCAAGGTTGCTTCGCTCATCTGCTGAAGCATTGGCTTTCCTCCCGAAATTAAGGTTCACCGAAGTCGGGTGACTCCGGCGTCAAGTCTAGTCCCCTCACGGGGTGAGGGCCGAGGCCAGCAGTCCCAGAAAGGAACCACTGCCTCGGCCCCGCAAAGCGTGAGCGTCGATCACCAGGAAACGGCCGTGGGGTCCCACTGCCAATCCGGGAACTCGGCGACGAGCGGCTCGGTCCAGAAGCGACCCTCAACACCCGTGGTCTTGTCGGTGTGCAGCAGCCAGCCCGTGGGCGGCTTGATCGAGAAGGTCACGTCGTAGGTGCCGGCGTCGAGCTTGGGCAGGTTCAGGCCGTAGTGCGGGCCGTCGGACGCGTTCATCGGCATGAGCGTGCCCTCCTGGACGGTCGCGCCGGACTTGTCCTTGATCGCGTAGTCGACGGTCAGGCCGGGGATGAAGTCGCCCGCACCGAAGCCGAGCTTGTTGTCGGCGGCGGCGGAGATGTCGGCTTCAATGTGCATCGAGGACTCGGCTGCCGGGGTGCCCACGGCGGGCTCCATCTCGACGGGCTGGAAGTAGACGCCACCCACGACGAGCGGGCCGACGTGAACTTCGTCACCGAGGGGCTGCTCTTCGAAGCCAGCGTCCTCACCGGGAGCGGGGGCGTTCGAGGAGTCAGCCGAGGCCGAGGCCGTGGGCTTCTCCTCGCTGGAGGACGAGGAGGAGTTGTTGGAGCAGGCCGCCAGAGTGCCTGCGAGGGCCAGCGTGGCCAGGGCCGCGCCGACGCGGAACAGAGAGCGCTTCATGTGATGATCTCCTGTGCGTGTTGGTTGGGTGAAAAGTCGGTGTCGCTCGACTGCTGTCATTCCTCGGCCCGCGACTGGGCGGCGGCCTCGCGGGCGAGGCGAGCTTTTCCGAAGAAGTAGAGACCGACAATGATGGCGAGAACGATGGCTTGCGCGGCCAGGTTCTCCACTCGGGGGTAGATCCCCAAGAGGTCAATGGTGGGGAAGCCGGAGATGGGCGTCAGGGACACGACGTCCGCCTCCTGAAGTTCCCCAATACCAGAACCCGTGAACGTGAAGGCCATGAAGGCCATCAGCAGCGAGGTAATGGTGAAGAAGGGGCGCAGCGGGATGCGGACCGCCGCGAACTGGATGAGCAGGTAGATGATGACCAGGGCCACGAGGCCGACCGCCAAGCCGATCCACACGTAGTGGACCTTGTCGCCCGCAGCGGCGACGATCGGGACGTAGAAGAGGATCGTCTCCGCACCCTCGCGCAGCACCGCGAGGAAGGAAATGAAGGCCAGGCCCAGCAGGGAGCCGCTGCTCAGCGAGGCGTCCGTCTGCTTCTTGATGTACTCGTCCCACGCCTTGTTGGAGGACTTGTTGATCATCCAGTTGGAGACCCAGATCAGCATGACGACCGCGAAGAGCGCCGCAAAGCCCTCCAGGAGCTCCTGGTTCGCACCCGCCAGGGAGGTGACGTAACTGAAGAGGAAGGCCAGGCCGATGGACAGGCCGAAGGCGAGCGCCACGCCGCCCCACACGATGGGGGCCTTGTTCTTGTGGCCGGCCTTGGCCAGGTAGGCCAGGACCGCGGCGACGACGAGGATTGCCTCCATGCCCTCACGCAGGATCACGAGGAGGGAGGGCAGGAACTGGGCGATCCACGGGGAGGTGCCCGCGCTGTCAGTGGTCTTGTCAGCGGCCTTGCCGGTGTAACCGTCGAGGCTGTTGGCGTCCTCGCGGATGTAGTTCGTCAGCGTCGAGAGGTGCTGGTCGACCGCGGCCGAGTCATTATCGGTCATGGCCTTCTTCAGGAGCGAGAACTCCATCTCCACCTGCGAGACGCGCGAGCCGGAGATGCGGCTCATGACCTGCTTCTCCATGCCAGTGATCTCGTAGTGCTTGTAGTAGGCCTCGTTGACCTTGTCCTTGCCGGCCTTGGCGTCGCCGCCCTTGTAGGCGTTAGCGCCGTCCTGAAGGATGCCGTTGATCGTCTTGGCGACCTCACCCCACGCGCCGGGGCTGTAATCATCCGACGAGGCCTGGGCTGCCGACCCAGGAGCCACGCCATCCAGGGACGCGCCGTCTTCGACCATGTACTGCTTGAGGGTCGTAGCGTGACTATCGACGCCCGCACTGTCGGCGTCAATCATGGCCTTCTTCAGGAGGGAGAACTCCATCTCCACCTGGGAGACGCGCGAGCCGGAGATGCGGGCCATGACCTGCTTCTCCATGCCGGTGATCTCGTAGTGCTTGTAGTAGGCGTCGTTGACTTTGTCCTTACCGCCCTTAGGGTCGCCCGCCTTGAAGGTGGACACGCCTTCGTCGATCAGGCCGTTGATCGTGGTCGAGACATCGCTCCACGTCTGATCTGCGGCGCGCGAGGGCGAGGCGAACATCGCCACGGCCAGAGCCGCCATCACGGCCACAATAAGAACGCGACTCAGTCGCTGACCGACACTGAGTGCGTGAGCGCGAATACTGAGTGCGTGAGCGCGAAGCACTGCCACCACTTGCCTCCTGACGATCCGACGTTGAGGTAACGTCGGGATGATGGAATTCCTAACCATTGAGCGTAGCCACATCTCACCCAGGTGGAAAGTAGTCCGTTTAGGTCGTCCTAAATTGTGATCATGCTGTGACAGTGTTTAGCGCGCGGACTTATCCACATTGGAGGACTAAGGGCCTAGGATTGTCGCTTGCTGACGCAATGCCATAAAAATGGTCTACCATCAGGCGAAACACCAAGATTCACGCAGGCACAGACGGGTACACCCCACGCACACATGCGTATGTTTCAAATTCTGTCACAATACTTGGGCAGCACGATTGACGACAGGAAGCGGATCCTACTCATGGCAACAGACCCGAATACACAACCCCTGAGCGCGACGGCGAATTCTGCCGTGACAAGCGCAGGCCCGCAGGGCCCTGTGCCCACCGCTCCCCACCCCCTGGCCAACGCGGCGGTAGCGGGCGAGGTGGCCCCGGCCTCGTCCCCGGCACGACCCGCCCGCGCCGAGTGGGTGCGCATCGCGGTCTTCGGGATCCCATACGCGTCGTTTTTCCTGCTCGACATCATCCCGACATCGATCTTCCCCGAGTCATGGAACGCCACCCTCGTCAACGTAATACTCGACTCGATTTTCCTGGTGTTGGCGCTTGCATTTTTTGGACGCGAGTTCCTTTCCGCATTCTCGTACCTGCATAGGCACCCCGTGCGCAAGATTGCGTTTCTCTTTGGCCTGTGGTTCCTGGCCACCATGGTCCAAGGCGCTATACGCCTCTCGATCTACGGCACGAACCCGCCGGTCGCACAGAACCAGCAGGGGGTCGTCAGCGCACTATCAGACAGCGCTCTCGGCCTCACATTCGCGTTTTTCGTTGCAATTGGCATGCCCTTGGTTGAGGAGATCTTCTACCGCCACATCCTGATCGGCAAGCTGAGCCCGTACGCACCTACCTGGCTTCTCGGATCAATCTCCGCATTCCTCTTCGCCTACATGCACTGCCACGAGTGGCAAGACATGACCATGTACCTGCCCGTCGGCATCATCTTGACGCTCGTGTACATCAAGTCCGGCAAGAACATTACCTACTCGTGGCTGTACCACGCGATCAACAACTCGATCATGGTGGCTTTCATTTTCCTTGTTCCAACGCTGCCGCAGAACGCCTGATTGTTGGTTGCGGTAGCGCCCCGCCCGGCCTCGGGCGGGGCGCTACCGCACTCACACGCAAGTACAACCAGCCGCACATGACGCCCAACCGCGTACGCGCTACACTCAGTCGGCCACGCGCTGCACCCGACCGCCACACGCTGCACCCAGCCGTCGCGCTCAAGCCGACAGCTGGCAGCCGGGGCCCATCATCTGCACGTTAAGACGCCAAGTTGTCTACCCGAACCCGTTAATGCGCACGTTAACCCACCTAGTGGAGTATGGGCGGCGGCGCCCAGCTGCCAGACCCACGGCGCGAAGAAACTCGCCCAGCGCGGCCCCTCCAGTGGCATTTCCGCGAAAAAACTCGCCCAACAAGGCGCAAAAACGCCGAATTTGGGGTGTTTTGAGTGCACTGGGCGAACTTTTTCGCGCCTACACGACGAAACACCGCCGCAGGGCGACAAATATCGCGCACAGCACGCAGAAACACGGCGACATTAAAACCAACAACACCACCGCTCACCCCAACAAAGGACCACTGAAACCGCCATCACCTCTGCGCCCAAAAAATGCACCAAAAACACCCATTTCCCACCCGCAGAGGCGACGATGGTTTCAATCCCACACAGGCACCAGCAAGCAAAGGCGACGATGGTTTCAAACCACCGGGCCACTTCGCCTGCAGCACCCACACGCGGCGCCCGTGGGCGGTGGATCCTGGCCGGGCTTCGAGACGACGCGCCGAGCGAAGCTCGCGGCGCGGACGGCTCGCGGGCGGGCCGACGCCCACCGGCACGCACAGCGGCTGGGCCCGACGATATGCGTGTAGGCACCGCCGCCCAGGCGCATGTCGAGGGGTTTACGTGCGTATCAAGGGGTTAACGCGCATGTTCTAGGGCTTAGGTGCGAACAACACGCTACGCCAGGCACCGTTGTGCCCACATCGCAGACTAGCTCGGCACATAACGAAACGAGGCCGCGACCGGTTGCCCGGCCACGGCCTCGTCACGCTCACGCAGCGCCGTGCACAACAGCGCCGCGAGCAATCAGGCGGTCATGTCCACGTGATCCTCGACCGCGGCGCGGCCAGCCTCGAGGCGGGCGACGGGGACGCGGAACGGGGAGCAGGAGACGTAGTCGAGGCCCACGTTATGGAAGAAGTGGATCGACTGCGGGTCGCCACCGTGCTCGCCACACACGCCGAGCTTAATGTTCGGCTTGGTGGAGCGGGCGCGGCGCACGCCTTCGGAGACCAGGGTGCCCACGCCGTGGACGTCGATGGACTCGAAGGGGGAGACGCCGAAGATGCCGGCCTCGATGTACTGCGGGAAGAACACGCCTTCGACGTCGTCGCGCGAGAAGCCCCACACGGTCTGCGTCAGGTCGTTGGTACCGAAGGAGAAGAAGTCGGCTTCCTCGGCCAGGTCCTCGGCCGTCATGGCGGCGCGCGGCAGCTCGATCATGGCGCCGATGGAGACGCCGGACAGGTCGACGCCGTGGGAGGAGGCGACGGAGGCGATGATGCCTTCGGCCTCTTCGCGCACGAGCTGGAGTTCACGCACGGAGCCGACGAGCGGAACCATGATCTCGGGGCGCGGGTCGAGGCCGCGGCCCACGAGCTGCGCGGCCGCCTCGCACAGGGCGCGCATCTGCAGGGCGAACAGGCCGGGCAGGTAGATGCCCAGGCGCACGCCGCGCAGGCCGAGCATGGGGTTCTGCTCGTGCATGCGGCGAACCTCGACGAGCATGGCCTCGTCGGCGGGGTCGAGGGTACCGGTGGCCTTGCCGACGGCGACCTTGGTCTCCAGCTCGATGAGGGCGGGCATGAACTCGTGGAGCGGCGGGTCGATGAGGCGCACGGTCATCGACTTGCCGTCCATGACCTCGAGCATCTCGAGGAAGTCCTGCTTCTGCAGCTTCTCGAGCTCATTGAAGGCGGCCTGGCGCTCCTCGGACTCGGGGGCGGAGAGGATGGCGCGCTCGACGAGCGGGCGGCGCTCGCCCAGGAACATGTGCTCGGTGCGGCACAGGCCGATGCCCTCGGCGCCGAACTCGATGGCGCGCTTGGAGTCGAGGGGGGTGTCGGCGTTGGCGCGCACGCGCAGGCGGCGGACCTTGTCGGCGTGGGACAGGAGCTTGTCGACGGCTTCGACGAGCTCGCGGGTGCCCTCGTCGTCGCCGGCGGCGGCGAGGCCGGCCTCGAGGCCCTCGGCGAGGTAGGTGGTGACGGGCGAGTCGGTCACGGGGACCTCGCCGCGGAAGATTTCGCCGGTCTGGCCGTCGATGGCGATGGTATCGTCGGCGGTCAGGACGAGGTCACCGATGGTGACGGTGCCGGCAGCTTCGTCGATGACGAGGGACTCGGCGCCACACACGCAGGTCTTGCCCATGCCGCGGGCGACGACGGCGGCGTGCGAGGTCTTACCGCCGCGCGCGGTGAGGACGCCTTCGGCGGCGACCATGCCGGGCAGGTCGTCGGGGTTGGTCTCGCGGCGCACGAGGACGGTCTTGACGCCTTCGCTGGCGGCCTCGATGGCCTGGGCGTTGTTGAAGACGATCTTGCCGACGGCGGCACCCGGGGAGGCAGCCATGCCGCGAGCGATAAGGTCCTTGTCGGCCTTCGCGTCGAACTGGGGGAACATCAGCTGGGTGAGCTGGTCGCCGGTGACGCGGCCCAGGGCCTCGTCGCGGGTGATGAGCTTTTCGCCGAGGAGCTGGGTGGCGATACGGAACGCGGCGGCGGCGGTGCGCTTGCCGACGCGGGTCTGGAGCATCCACAGCTTGCCGCGCTCGATCGTGAACTCGATGTCACACATGTCGCGGTAGTGGGTCTCAAGCTTGCGCATGATGCCGCGCAGTTCGTCGTAGACGGGCTTGTTGATGCGCTCGAGGTCGGACAGGGCCAGCGTGTTGCGGATGCCGGCGACGACGTCCTCGCCCTGCGCGTTCTCCAGGTAGTCGCCGTAGACGCCGGAGT
>CALHZX010000123.1 GCA_938040725.1 uncultured Actinomyces sp.
TTCTGGGCGCCCTCGGGGGTGCGGTCGAGGTCGGAGACGGCCTCGTCGGCGCTGGACTTGTCCCAGGCGTGCTGGGGGAGGAGGGCAACCTTGTTGATCTGGTTGTCAATGAACCAGGCCGGCGCGAACTTATCTTCGGTGGTGATGGAGAAGGAGTGCTCGTCGACGATCTTCAGCTCGGCGCCGTCGGGGAAGAAGCCCTTCTTGTAGGAGGCCCACTCGTCCTTGTTGTTGGTGACGAGGTTCCACCAGAACTCAACGTCGCGGGTGGTGACGGGGGTGCCGTCGGACCACTTGGCGTCGTCGCGCAGCTTGATGGTGAAGGTCTTACCGTCTTCGGAGACCTCGGGGACTGTGCCCAGGGACTTGGGCAGGTTGATCTTGTAGGGGGTGTCGGAGGTGGACTTGTAGGCGAAGAGAGGGCGGTACATCGCTTGGATGAACTGTCCGTTTTCGCCCTGGGTGTAGCCCTTGGCAGAGACCGGGAAGATCCAGTTCGGGGTGCGCGAGGCCATCGTGACCTCGTTCTTTCCGGTTTCCGAGGTAGTCGCGCGGTTGCTGCCACCACAGGCGGACAGGCCCAGAGTGGCGACCATTGCGAGCGCCGCTCCGGTGGCGATCCACCGCTTCTTACTGAGATTCATGACTGCTCCAAATCAACGTTGATCGGGGGACACTGACGGGAGTCGACCCTGCCAGATGGCATACATCATATGACAGTTTGTCGGCCGATGTTGCCGCTATGACCAAAATTCGGAATGTTGCGAAAAAATAACGAAGAATTTTGGCGAAAGAAGTGCCACACTTTCTTCGATGAGGCATAATTAACGTGTTCTCGATGATGAGCGTTGTGTAACGTTGGAGTTACCGTATATCTATATGAAGGAGGTGTCATGGCCACGCATGACGTCGATGAGACCGTCCTGACGCTGATCGGATCCGGTCAGGCGGATACGCGTCCCGCAATTGTCAAGCAAACCGGCCTTGCACCATCAACGATTTCGGCGGCCGTCTCCCGCCTCGTTGAGGCGGGCAAAGTCGCAGAAGCGGACGAGTCTGTTTCGACCGGCGGGCGCAGGGCGCGGCGACTCGTTACTTCTGACGGAGCCGGCGCTCTTGCTCTCGTTGAACTGGGAGCCCACCACGGCCTCGTCACCCTGACGGATCCCACGCACGGAATAGGTGTCGCGAGCAGCCTCCTGATCGATATTGCGGAAGGCCCCCAGGTGGTGTTGGACGCCGTCATGGAGGAGGTGGCGCGCCAGGAAGAAGCTGCCGGCGTGCGGGTCGGCGGCCTTGCCCTGGCGGTTCCAGGCCCCGTGGACGCTGACCGTTCGCGCGTTATCCGCCCCGCCCGTATGCCCGGGTGGGATGGAATCAACGTTGCCGAGGCCGTGACGGAGCAATGCGGTCTGCCCGCCCTCATCGAAAATGACGCGCGCGCGGGAGCCATCGGTGAATCCGTGTACCGGCGTCGGCTGGAAGGCGTCGCCCCCATTGACACGCTCATCTACATCAAGGCTGGCTCCGCCATCGGTGGCGCCTACCTTGTGGAGGGCGTGCCCCAGGTGGGCCAGGGTGGACTGGCCGGGGATATCTCGCATATCCCCGTCGAGGACGCCGCGGGACGCCCCTGCAAGTGCGGTAACGTCGGCTGCCTCGAAACAATCGCGTCCGCCGACTCGATCCGCGCGGACCTGGCCGCCGCCGGCCTCGTCTATGAGAACAACGCACAGCTTCTCGCCGCCGCACGCGACGGTATTCCCGAAGTTGCGACGGCCATCCGCCAGGCGGGAACCCTTCTGGGCCACAGCGTCGCCCACCTCGTGTCCTTCCTGGCACCTCAGGGAGTCATCGTCGGAGGAGCCCTCTCCGCCGTCGATGCCTTCAGTGCCGGAGTGCGCGCCGCACTCCACCAATCCTGCCTCCCCTCGATCATGGAACACCTCGTGATCGAATCGTCTCGATCAGGGCGCGAAGCCGCGCTCTGGGGACTCTCCACACTTACCCCCTCGAAGATCTCAAAGGAGAATCGCTCATGACCAAGCCCCGCATCGCGGTTGCCGGCATTCACATCGAATCCTCGACGTTTACCCCCTACATCTCGACGGCCGACGACTTCATCGTCACGCGCGGCGAGGAACTGATGGACCGCTTCTACTGGCGCGACGAGGACTGGGCCACCCAGATCGAGTGGATCCCCGTCCTGCACTCGCGCGCCCTGCCCGGCGGTGTCGTCGAGCGTGGCGCCTACGACGCCTGGAAGGCCGAAATCCTCGACGGACTCGCCGCTGCCGGTCCCCTCGACGGCCTCTTCTTCGACATCCACGGTGCAATGAGCGTCCAAGGCATGGACGATGCGGAAGGCGACCTTATTAACGCCATCCGCGGTGTCATCGGACACGAGCCCATGGTCAGCGCCTCGATGGACCTGCACGGAAACGTCTCCCAGGACCTCTTCGACGGCTGCGACATCCTGACCTGCTACCGCCTCGCACCCCACGAGGACGCCCTCGAGTCGCGCCGTCGCGCCGCCTACAACCTGGGCATGCGCCTCCTGAACGGGCAGCCCAAGCCCGTCAAGGCCCTCGTGCACGTCCCCGTCCTGCTGCCGGGTGAGAAGACCTCGACCCGCATCGAGCCCGCCAAGTCCCTGTACAAGATGATCGACCCCATCGAAGCCATGGACGGCATCCTCGACGCCGCAATCTGGATCGGCTTCGCATGGGCGGACCAGCCACGCTGCAAGGGTGCGGTCGTCGTGACCGGCGACGACGCGGAACTCGTCAAGGAGCAGGCCGAGCGTATTGGCCAGTACTTCTGGGATGTGCACGACCGCTTCGAGTTCGTTGCCCCCGTCGCCTCCATGGAAGAGTGCCTGGCCGCCGCCGAGGAGGGACCCAAGCCCTTCTTCATCTCTGACTCCGGCGACAACCCGGGTGCCGGCGGCGCCGACGACGTGACGGTTGCGCTCGCGGCCCTGCTGAAGTGGAAGCCCGTCCAGGAGGCAACGCTTGACGTCATCTATGCCTCGATCATCGACCCTGCCGCGGCCGCAGTCGCGTGGGAGGCCGGCGTGGGTGCCGAGGTGGACCTCAAGGTTGGTGGACGCATCGACACCCGCGAGCCCGGAACGCTGAGCGTGCGCGCCACGGTCGAGGCCCTCGCCGATGATCCGATGGGTGGGCACACCGCCCTGCTGCGCACGGGTGGCCTGCGCTTCATTGTCACCACGAACCGCAACCAGTACACGATGTACTGCCAGTTCGAGCTGCTTGGCGTGGACATCACCACCGCCGACGTCGTCGTCGTCAAGATCGGCTACCTTGAGCCCGACCTGTACGAGACTCAGAAGGGCTGGCTCATGGCGCTGACCCCCGGAGGTGTCGACCAGGATCTCATCCGCCTCGGGCACCACAAGATCGACCGCCCGATGTTCCCCTTCGATCCCGACATGGCAGATCCTGATCTGCATGCACAGGTCGTTGAACCATGAGTGCCGTGAAGGATTCCCAGGGGCCGGTATTCGCCGGCATCGACATCGGCGGCACGTCCATCAAATGGATGATCGTCGATGAGGCGGGATCGATCCTCACGCAGGGAAACGAACCCACCGATCGTGAGGCCGTAGCCGAGCAGGTGGGGCGCATCGGTGCCCGGCTTGCCAGCGGCTACCCGGGACTGGTCGGTTGTGGCCTGATCTGCCCCGGCCTCGTCGACGAGGAGAGTGGGACCGTCGTGTATGCGGCGAACCTGGAGCTGCGTGGCGTCCAGCTGGCGCGCGCAGTCGAGGAAGCCACGGGAGTGCCGGCCGCGCTCATGCACGACGGGCGCGCTGCGGGACTGGCCGAGGGGCTCCTCGGTGCTGGTCGCGGAGCTTCCTCCTTCCTGATGATGCCCATCGGCACCGGTATCTCCGTGGCCCTCATGCTGGGCGAGAGCCTGTGGAGTGGCGCGACGTTCAGTGCCGGAGAGGTCGGGCACGCCCCCGTCTTCCCGGGCGGTGAGTCCTGCCGCTGCGGTTCGCGCGGCTGTCTGGAGGTCTACGCTTCGGCGAAGGGCATCGCGAGGCGCTACGAGCAGGCAACCGGCGAGGACATCGGTGCGAAGGCTATCGAAGCCGGCATCGGCACCGATCCTGTGGCGACCGAGGTGTGGAACACCGCCGTGCGCGCCCTCGCCCTCTCGCTGACCCACATGACGCTCACCGTCGACGTTGAGCGCATTATCATCGGCGGCGGCCTGTCGCACGCGGGTGAGCACCTGCTGGCGCCGCTGCGCGAAGAGTTTGCCTCGATGCTGACATTCCGTGACGCCCCCGAGATCGTCCGCGCTTCCCTTGGGGGAGCGGGTGGCCGTTGGGGTGCGGCGATCCTGGCCGCCCGCGTGGGTGGCTCGACGTGCTACGAAAGGTGGCAGCCGTGACCGTTGTTGAGATTTGCGTGGAAGATGCGCTCGGCGTGCGCCGTGCGCGCGACGGGGGAGCGGATCGCATCGAGATCTGCACCGACCTGTCATGCGGCGGCCTGACCCCCGCGTTCGACGAAGTGGCCGCCGCCCTCGAGGTGGCGCCCGCCGGTGGCGTTCAGGTGCTCGTGCGCCCGCGCCCCGGGGACTTCGTACACACGCGCGAAGAGGTGGACCGAATCGCCTCCGACATCGTGACCCTCTCGTCGACCGGTCGGGGCGCGTCGGTGCCCCTCGGCTTCGTCGTCGGAGTCATCACGCGTGACGGGCAGATCGACGTGGATGCGGCTGCGCGCCTGCGCGATGTGGCTGAAGATGCGCCGCTGACCTTCCACCGTGGCTTCGACCAGGTCGTGGACCAGGATCGCGGCCTCGACGTTCTCATGGAACTCGGCTACGACCGAGTGTTGACGACGGGTGGCGATCCGGCGGTCGCGCAGCCGGGTTCTCTCGCCCGGCTTGTTGAGCGCGGGGGAGACGACATCATCATCCTGGTGTCGGGTGGCCTGCGTGCTCACAACGTCGCCGAGGTCGTGGCGGCTTCGGGTGCCCGCGAAGTCCACATGCGTGCACCGGGGACCTGCGGTACCGATCAGGCGGAGGTCGAGCGAATCGTCGCTGCTCTGCACGGATAGCCCAGCTCACACATTTTTGGAAAATCCTCATCGATTCGTCTGACAAATCGACGTCAGCAGTGTAAGGTTAAACACATGAGAATTGGAATTTTCAACGATGAAGATCAGATCGCATCCCTCGCAGCGGACCGCATCCTCGAGGTGTACCGCGCTAAGCCGAACTTTGTGCTCGGCCTGGCCACCGGTTCCTCGCCGCTGAAGCTCTACGCTGAGCTTGTGCGCCGCTACGAAGCCGGTCAGATCTCGTTTGCCCAGGTTCGCTCCTACAACCTCGACGAGTACGTGGGCCTGCCCCGCGACCACTACGAGGGCTACGCGAACTTCATCCACCGCAACCTCGTCGACCTCGTCGACATGCCCGAGGGTGCGGCACACGGCCCCGACGGCTGGTGCGATGACCTCGATGCCGGCGCTGCCGCCTACGATGAGGCCATCAAGGCCGACGGTGGCATCGATATCCAGGTCCTCGGCATCGGAAGCGATGGCCACATCGGCTTCAACGAGCCCGGCGGCACCCTCGCGTCACGTACCCATGTGGGCGTCCTGACCGAGCAGACCCGCCGTGACAACGCCCGCTTCTTCGATGGCGACATCGACCAGGTCCCCACGCACTGCGTGACCCAGGGCCTGGGTACGATCATGGACTCGCGCGCCCACATTTTCATCGCCACCGGTGAGGGCAAGGCCGACGCGGTCAAGGCCATGATCGAGGGCGGCGTGACCCAGCGCTGGCCTGCATCCATCCTCCAGCACCACCCCGATGTCACCGTGCTCCTCGACGAGGCTGCCGCCTCCAAGCTCGAGCTCGCAGACTTCTACAAGGAGGTCTGGGAGAAGGAACACCTGTGAGATAGGTTCCCCATCCGACCGTGCCCCGGCCTCGTCAATGCGAGGTCGGGGCCTTATTGTGAGCGTCGCTTCTTCGCTTGGAGCGCACGCGTGCCACCCGTTGGAAGCATCCCCAGGCACGTACAATAGATCCCATGCGTAATGCCCTCGACGAACCCACCGGCCCCTCCGCGCCCTCCGGTCCCTCCACCGCGTCCTCGACCGGTCTGCTGGAGCGTACCGAGACCCGCAAGGAGCGCACGGACGGCGACGGCGACCGCTTTGCCCACTTCGTGCGCAAGGACAAGGCGAACTCCTCCATGGTGACGGGCCAGCCCGTCGTCGCCCTGTGTGGCAAGGTGTGGATCCCTACCCGCGACGCCTCGCAGTACCCGGTGTGCCCCACCTGCAGGGAGCTGCGTGATTCGATGGGTAAGAACGGGCGTAACTGGCCCTTCTCCGATGGAGGAAAGGGCTCAGACAAGTGAGCGAGGCGACCCGGCGCGCACCCGTTGGCAGGCTGCGCGCCTGGCAGGCCGCTGCCTTGGATCGTTACATGGCCTCGTCCCCGCGCGACTTCCTGGCGGTCGCGACCCCGGGCGCAGGTAAGACGACCTTCGCTCTGACCCTTGCGACCGAGCTGATTGCGCGCGGCGTCGTCGACAAGCTGACCGTCGTGTGCCCCACCGAGCACCTCAAGGGGCAGTGGGCCTCGAGCGCCGCACGCTTCGGTATTCACATCGACCCTGACTTCACGAACTCTCAGGGCGTGGCCGGCTCGCACTTCGACGGTGTGGCCATCACCTACGCGCAGATCGGCTCCAACCCGGCCGTTCACGCCGCCCGCACCCGCGCCTACCGTACTCTCGTCATCCTCGACGAGATCCACCACGCCGGCGACTCCCTGTCGTGGGGCGACGGCGTGCGCGAGGCCTTCACGGACGCGACGCGCCGCCTGGCCCTGACGGGCACGCCCTTCCGCTCCGACACCTCTCCGATTCCCTTCGTCACCTACGAGGAGGATGAGGAGGGTATCCGGCGTTCGCGCGCGGACTACACCTACGGCTACGGCGACGCCCTCAAGGAGGGCGTCGTGCGCCCCGTCCTGTTCATGTCCTACTCCGGACAGATGGCCTGGCGCACCAACGCGGGTGACGAGGTTAGTGCCCGCCTGGGCGAGCCCCTCACCAAGGACATGATGAAGCAGGCGTGGCGCACCGCGCTGGACCCCAAGGGTGAGTGGATCCCCGCCGTCCTGCGTGCCGCTGACCTGCGCCTTGAGGAGGTGCGCCGCGCCGTGCCCGACGCGGGCGGCCTCGTCATCGCCTCGAACCAGGAGCATGCGCGTGCCTACGCCCGCCACCTGCGCCTCATTACCGGCAAGGCTCCCACGATCGTCCTCTCTGACGATGCAGATGCTTCCGACCGTATTTCTGAGTTTGCCGACTCCACCGACAAGTGGATGGTCGCCGTGCGCATGGTGTCCGAGGGCGTCGACGTGCCTCGCCTCGCCGTCGGCGTCTATGCGACCAACGCCTCGACGCCTCTGTTCTTCGCCCAGGCGATCGGCCGCTACGTGCGTGCCCGGCGCCGCGGCGAGACGGCCACCGTCTTCATCCCCTCCGTCGTGCCCCTCCTGACCCTCGCAGGCGGCATGGAGATCGAACGCGACCACGCGCTGGACCGCCCCAAGCGCGAGGAAGCCAGCGAAGACGACATGTGGAACCCCGAGGATGCCCTCGTTGCTGCCGCAAACCGCGAGGAAAAGGCGTCCTCCGACCTGCTCTCCCAGTTCGAGGTCCTGGGTGCGGACGCCGAGTTCGACGGTGTCCTCTTCGACGGTGCAGCGTGGGGCGCGGGCGCCGAGGTCGGCTCCGAGGAAGAACAGGAATACCTGGGTATTCCCGGCCTGCTGGATGCCGACCAGGTGACGACCTTGCTGCGAGCTCGCCAGGCCGACCAGGTTGCCGCCCAGAAGAAGAACCGAGCTGCCCAGAAGATGCGCGAGGAGAACGCTGGCATCCCGGCTCACAAGCTGCGTGCCGCCAAGCGCAAGGAACTCCAGCATCTGGTCTCTACGTGGTCGCGCCGCTCCGGCGAAACCCACGCGACCATCCACTCGCGTCTGCGCTCGCGCTGCGGCGGCCCCGAGGTCGCACAGGCGACGACCGAGCAGATTGAGGCGCGCATCGCCCTGCTGCGCGAGTGGTTCGTCGGCCGCCATTGACGCGCCCCGCCGCTCGCGGCGCCCCTGACGCATAACAAGCTCCGGCCTCGTCCCTCCTGAGAAGGACGAGGCCGGAGCTTCGTTGTGAGTGCGAGCTGAGGGTCAGTCGACCTTCTCGTAGCGCGTGGGGATCGCGGCCTCGCCCTCGGAGAGGCGCCACGCCTGGTAGGGCAGCTCGTTGCGGGCGCGCAGGTGGTGCTCCTGGGCGCGGGACAGCGCCTCGGAACCCCATGCGGCGGCGTCGATTTGGCCGCCGCGAACCAGCTGGACCTGCAGCGGGCGGGCGCCGCGCTCGGCGAGGAGGGCCTGGCCCTCTTCGAAGGAGGTGCCGACGAGCAGGAGCTCCTCGGTCGCGTAGCCGTCCTCGCCCAGGACGCGGCCAGCGACCTTGCGCCCGCCGACAGTGGACTTCGACTCGGCCTTCTTGGCGACAAGAACGGTCTCGCCGTTGGAATCCTCGCGCTGGACGACCTTGTAGACCAGGGCAGCTGTCGGCACGCCCGAGCCCGTGACCAACTTGGTGCCCACGCCGTAGGAGTCCACGGGGGCCGCGCCCAGGGCGGCGATCGCGTACTCGTCCAGGTCCGAGGTCACCGTGATCTTCGTGGAGGTCGCGCCCATCGCGTCGAGCTGGCCGCGCACCTTGAACGCCTGGGCGACCAGGTCACCCGAGTCCAGACGCACCGCGCCCAGCTCGCCGCCCGCAGCGCGCGCGGCCTCGACGGCGTTAATGACGCCCTGCGTAATGTCGTAGGTGTCCACGAGCAGGGTCGTGCCCGCACCCAGCTTGGCGACCTGGGAATCGAAGGCGTCGCGCTCGGTGTCGTGCAGGAGCGTGAAGGCGTGGGCGGCCGTGCCGATGCAGCGGATCCCGTAGCGCTTCGCTGCCTCGAGGTCGGAGGTGCCCTGGAAGCCACCGATGATGGCGGCGCGCGCGGCGGACACCGCGGCGCGCTCGTGGGCGCGGCGTGCACCCATGTCCATGCAGGGGCGGCCGTGGGCAGCGATTGTCATACGTGAGGCAGCCGAGGCCACCGCGCAGTCGTGGTTGAGGATCGACAGGAGCAGTGTCTCCAGGAGCGTGCAGTCCGCGAAGGTGCCCTCAACGGTGATCAGAGGCGATCCGGAGAAGTAGCACTCGCCCTCGGCGTAGCCCCAGATATCACCCGTGAAACGCCACGAGGACAGGAACTGGGCGGCCTCCTCGGAGATAATCCCCTGGTCGCGCAGCCAATCGATCTGCTCGGCGTCGAACTCGAAGCGTTCCAGGGCCTCGAGAATGCGACCGGTACCGGCCACGACGCCAAAGCGACGCGTGGCGGGCAGGCGGCGCCCAAACAGCTCAAACGTGCAGTGGCGATGCGCGGTGCCATCCTTGAGGGCGGCGTCGAGCATCGTCAGCTCGTACATATCAGTTAGCAATGAAGTGGATGTCGATGCAGGCATACTGTCAGCCTACCCTGAGAACCGTGTCACCGGGGTGCGATTTCGCTTCCCAGACACGTCCATTCCCCGTAGTGTTGACATATGACAACGATCCTCCAACCAGCGTCTCACGCGCAGGAAACACCCACCGCGGTGCCGCGCTGGCGTGCCGTCGTGTGGGACGATCCCGTCAATCTCATGAGCTACGTGAGTGCCGTTTTTCGCCAGTATTTCGGGTATTCTGCGGCGCGCGCAGAAGAGCTCATGATGGCCGTCCATACGCGCGGTCGCGCCACCGTCTCCACGGGAGTGCGTGAGCGCATCGAGGCCGACGTCATGGCCATGCATTCCTACGGGCTGCGCGCCACCATCGAAGAAGACAGAGACTAAACGATGGAAGGTTTCGCTCCTCGAGACGGCGGCTTTGCTTCGTCGATGAGTAGTGGCGAAGCGCTTCTCCTGCGCCAACTTGCCACCGAGGTCCTCGTTGTCCTTGACGACCCGGGAGACTTCGGCGTGACCCCGTCGACGCTGAGCGCGTTGACGGAAACCGAACAGCGTCGGGAAGCTCCGCCAGAACGAACATTGCGGATGCTCCTTCCTTCCATGAGCGAGGACGGGGACGATGCCGCCCGGATGCGTGCCCTCACCGAGGATCTCCTGCGTCGTGAGAAGTCGGTGCGACTGCGCTCCATCGTCAGCGATCTTGACCACATCGTTCACGGTGAGACGGACACCCTCGTTGTGCGGCCCGACGACGTGTGGTCGTGGCTGGGCGCCCTCAATGACATTCGGCTCGGCTTGGCCGGTGAACTGGACCTATCCGATGAGAGTGACGCGCAGCGGATTGAAGAACTGGCGATGCGGGAACCGACGGGTGAGCGCTCACAGGCTGTCGCCGCGATCTATATGCTCGTCACATGGTGGCAGGACTCACTTCTTGAAGCCGTCAATAATTCTCAGTAACGCATAAAGTCGGATACATGAACAATGCCCCGATCGGAATTTTCGACTCGGGCCTAGGTGGGCTGACGGTGGCGCGCGCAGTCATCGATAAACTGCCCGATGAAGAGATCATCTACCTGGGCGACACCGAGCACACGCCTTACGGCCCTCGCGCTATTGCGCAGGTGCGCTCGCTGACGCTCTCCGCTCTCGACGAGCTGGCCTCGCGCGGCGTGAAGGCCCTCGTCATCGCTTGCAATACAGCGACGGCAGCTGCCCTCGCGGATGCTCGCGAACGCTACTGGATCGACGCCGGCATCCCCGTCATCGAGGTCATTACTCCGGCCGCCCGACAGAGCGTCATCGCCACCCGCAACCACCACGTTGGCGTTATCGGAACGAAGGCGACCATCCAGTCCGAGGCATACCTCCGTGCGCTCGCGGCCGTTCCCGGGCTGACGGTGAGCCAACAGGCGTGCCCCGCTTTCGTCGACTTCGTCGAGGCCGGGGTGACCACGGGCGAAGAAATTGAGTCTGTGGCGTGCGAGTACCTCACTCCGCTGAAGGAAGCGGGCGTGGATACGCTGATTCTGGGCTGCACGCACTACCCGCTTCTCACCGGCGTGATCGGACGCGTCATGGGTGAGGGCGTTACCCTGGTCACCTCCTCGGAGGCGACAGCGAACGTGACCTACAACGAGCTGGTGGACCGGGGGCTCTTGCATGACCCATGGCCTGCTGGGCAGAGGCCGCAGCATCAATTCCTGGCGACGGGTGCGTCCGACGCTTTCCCGCGCCTGGCCAGGCGATTCCTCGGCCCCGAGGTGGGATCCGTTGTTCGCGTGAGCACCGGCGGTGGTGTCGTGTGAAGCTGACCGTCATCGGTGCGACAGGCTCGATGTCGGGCCCTCAGTCCCCCGCATCCTCCTACCTCATTCAAGCGCGCGGCATCGACCCGCAATCGGGCGGGGAACGCGTGTATTCGCTCGTGTGTGACCTGGGACCTGGTTCTTTTGGGGCGCTGTGGACGCACGTGTGCCCGTGTGACCTGGATGCGTTGGCCTTGTCGCACTGCCATGCCGACCATATGGGTGACATCATTTCGCTGCAGGTGTACCGCAAGTGGGGTCCCGGCTCCTGCGCCCTCCGGCCCGTGTCCCTGTTTGGGCCTGCGGAGACGATGCATCGCGTCCGTCAGATCGAGGGCGCCGCGCAGGATGAGGACTACGAGGGCGAATTTGCTTTCACTCACCTGCAGGTGGGGGAGTCCTACCTGGTTGGCCCGATGACGATTCGTCCGTTCCACGCCCTGCACCCGGTTGAGGCTTTTGGTCTGCGTATTGAGGGGCCTTCCGAGGATGATCCGTCCCGCCGTGTGTCCCTGTTCTACACGGGCGATACCGATCTGTGCGACACGATCGTCGAGGGGGCATCCGGTGTCGACGTCCTCCTGAGTGAGGTTGGCTTTACCTCTGAAGCCACCGAGCCCGACATGCATATGGACGGTCTGCGCGCGGGGACTCTCGCGACGAGGGCTGGGGTCGGCCGCATGATCGCTACCCATATTCAGCCGTGGACGCCGCGCGAGCAGGTCTTTTCGGAGATTCGTCAGGCGTGGAGCGGGCCTCTCGAATTCGCGGTTTCCGGCATGGAGGTCAGCCTCTGAGCGCTCCCTCGCCTCGTCGATCGGCGGGGCGAGGCCTGTGTGCACATGTCAGTCCGAGGGGGTCGAGTAGGTGGCGTTGTGGCGCTTCCACTCGGCCAGATAGGCGGCGACGCGCGCGGGGCCTGCGGCCTTCGACCAGCCGTGTTTTTTGTGCCGCAAAAGGATCTTGCGAGTACCCAGTGAAGGGAGGGGCGTAATGCGCATGCCCTCCGTGTGTGCTCCCGCCAGTGCCATCGCGGGAAGGATCGTCGAGCCCGTGCGCGCTCGCACGAGGGAGCGGGCGGCCTCGTAGGTTGTGTACAGGTGGGGTGCCCAGCGTGTATCTGGGAATGCCTTGGTGATACGGCGCATGACGTGATCAGCGCTGGTCCCGGGATTGACGCGTAGCCATGTCAGGTCGGCCAGGTCTTCGATTGACCCGATCGGGGGAGCGGAGTCGGGGGTGACGAGCACCCAGGGTTCGTCGAGGAATGGAATATCCGTGTATCCGCGCGGGGGTAGGCCCGGGTCCTCGTCTCGTTCGATGACGAGGATGTCGTAGTGGCCGGTGCGTAGCGCCGCCATGCCGGGGGTCTCTTCGGTTTCCTCAATGCGCAGGTCGACGCCCGGGAGAGCCTCGACGAGGTCGGGGAGTGCGGGAATCAGGGTGGAGCGGCAGATCGTCAGGAAAGCGCCGATAGTGACCGTTCCTGTGACCTGTCCCGTCAGAGGGCGCAGGGCTTTGAGGGCTTCAGCGATGTCTGCGTTGATGCGTTCCCCGGCCTCGGCGACGATGGTGCCGGCGGGGGTGAGGATGGCTCCCGAGGTGGTGCGCTCAACGAGCTTGAGGCCGACTTCTTCCTCGAGTTTTTGGATCTGTTGGGATACTGCTGAGGGCGAGACCATGAGGGTGTCTGCGGCGGCAACGATGCCGCCCTCACGTGCGACGGACAGTAGGAAAGGCAGGCGGCGAGGGTCGATGTCCACGCGAACTCCTTCGTTAAGTGAACCTGTAAGATAACTATAGAACCATTCAATTGTGCTTGACTAGCGGATGGTGCATCATATGAGTCATGACGATCTTCTCTCTCGCAATCACGATCCTCGGATGGGTTGGCGCGGCCGCCTCCATCGCCGCCTACTACCTGGTCTCCTCCAAGCGCTTCGCGCCTGACTCGCTGCGCTATCACTCCCTGAATGTCTCCAGCTGCATCCTGCTGGCGATCGCCTGCGCATCGACCGGCGCATGGCCGTCCTTCCTGACGAACGCCATCTTCATTGGCGTTGGCTGCACCATGATCTGGTGCGTGCGTGACCGCCTCGCGCGCCGCATCATGCAGGTCGTTCGCATCTTCGATGTGCGCCGCTACCTGCCGCGCCGTGTGCGACTGGCTCGTGCCCGCTGACTCGACGTTTTGAATTGGGGGTAGTGAGGGGGCAGGCCCAGGGCCTGCCCCCTCACTGTGTCCATTGGAGCGTCTCTATCAGGCTGTATCCACCGGCTGATTAATTAAGGCGATCAGCGTTTCATGGTCAAGACTTTCTCAAGTGTTATCAAGGGAAAGTCTGTAAGTAGCACTTCACAGAAAAATAAGAAAATGTCGATGGAAAACGCGCGATTTTAGGCGCACTATATCAGTATGACGCGGTGATAGATCCATCGCACGGTACTCAAAGAGGAGCACACCATGTCTCGTTTTGTCGCAGATATCCTTCGTCGCTGTGCCCATCACTTCAGGGTGCGTCAACAGACCAATCCCCTGCAGTTCTCGATGGACCGCCCCATCTTCGGTAACCTCGTCGCCCGATGATGGCGCGCCTGCGGGCGCATCACACAAGTGCCGGACACCCTCGGGTGCCCGGCACGATTGTGTCTGCGGTACGTATCAGCTGCGCAGATACTCCACGATGTGGGGCATGAGCGCGCGGAAGGCGATGCCGCGGTGACTGATCGCGTTCTTCTGCTCGGCGCTCATCTGCGCGGTCGTAACCTCGAAGCCCTCGGGGATGAAGATTGGGTCGTAGCCGAATCCGCCTTCGCCACGCGGCGTACGCGTCAGGGTGCCGCGTACCTCGCCGCGCTTGACGAATTCGCGGCCATCGGGGGTGACGAGAACGGCTGCCGACACGAAGGCGGCGCCGCGGTGGCGGTCGGGCACATCGGAGAGCTGATCAAGCAGAAGATGCAGGTTCGCTTCGTCGTTTCCGTGGGATCCGGACCAGCGCGCGGAGAAGATGCCGGGTGCTCCACCCAGCACGTCCACCGTGATTCCGGAGTCGTCCGCGATGGCCGCCAGGCCGGTGGAGCGAGCCAAGGCGCGGGCTTTGATCAGAGAATTTTCTTCGAAGGTCACTCCGTCTTCCGCCGGGGAGGCCATGTCGAAGTCGCTCATGCGTGCCACGCAGCCTGTCTCGAAGCCTTCCCACGCGGGGGCCAGGATGGCCTCGAGCTCGCTGACTTTGTGCGCGTTGGAGGTCGCGAAGACCAGGCGCGCGCTCACGGGCGCACCTCGATGCGTTCCATGAGGGGAGCCTCGAGCGCCAGCTTCTGCGCCTGCGCGAGCTGGGCGTTACCCAGGGTCGCCAGGTCGAGGAGCTCATTGAGCTCGTCGCGGTTGAATGGCGCGTGCTCGGCGGTGCCCTGCACCTCGATGAAGCGGCCGTCGCCGGTCTGCACGACGTTCATATCGGTCTGTGCGCGCACGTCCTCAACGTAGGGCAGGTCCAGCATGGGGGTGCCGTCGATGACGCCCACGGAGATCGCGGAGATCGAGTCGGTGAGGACCTTCGCGGAGGGCTTGAGGATGCCCTGGTCCTTCGCCCAGGTCACCGCGTCCGCGAGGGCCACGTAAGCGCCCGTGATCGCCGCGGTGCGCGTGCCGCCGTCGGCGCGCAGGACGTCGCAGTCCAGGACGATGGTGTTCTCGCCGAGCGCGGACACGTCCACGATGCCGCGCAGGGAGCGGCCAATGAGGCGTGAGATCTCCTGAGTGCGGCCGCCCACCTTGCCCTTGACGGACTCTCGGGAGGATCGCTGCTCGGTGGCGCGCGGGAGCATCGAGTACTCGCCGGTCACCCAGCCCTCGCCGGAGTCACGCTTCCAACGCGGCACGCCCTCAGTGAAAGAGGCGACACACAGGACACGGGTGTTGCCGAATTCGATGAGGACGGAGCCCTCACCGGTACCCGACCAACCGCGGGTAATGGAGACGGGACGGAGCTGGGACGGGGTGCGCCCATCGGCGCGCAGGGGAGTGTTTGTCATAGTGCCTAGGGTAGCCCACCGCATTACCGTGGAGTTATGAGTCTTGATCTACCTCTCGTCCGCGGTCACGTCGACCCGGCCGTCGCGCTGCGCGATTCCGTGGCTCCTGCCGCCCTCGTGCGCGCCGGTGAGGCCGACGTCATTGTCGTCGACCCGTCCGGTTTCGTCCTCCTCGACGAGGCCGGAGTGCACAGTGCGGATGCGCCGGTCCTGCGACGCCTGAGCGGGGACGAGGCCACGCGCGCGCTCGAGGGAGCCACGGCCTCGTTCATTGGGGTCGTGGGCGGCAGGTCCGTCGTCGCGATCGCGACGAACCGGGACGAGGCGTGGGGCCGCTGGGAGCACCTGCGCGCGGTTGGGTGGCGCCTCGATGGTGACGACGCGGCCCTGGCGCTGACCGCGCTCGCGCTCGCGGGCTGGCACGCGAACTACCGCTACTGCCCGCGCTGTGGGGCGCCCGTGCAGCTGGTGTCCGGCGGGTGGGCAGCGCGATGTGAGACGTGCGACCGCCTAGAGTATCCGCGCCAGGACCCTGCCATCATCGTCCTTGTCCAGGATCATGACGGGCGCGTCCTCCTGGCGCACAACGCGCTGTGGCAGCCCGGCTTCGTGTCGATCATCGCCGGCTACGTCGAGGCCGGAGAATCTCCGGACGTGACGGTTGCGCGTGAGGTTGCCGAGGAAGTCGGCGTCGACATCGAGACACCCACGTACGTCGCGACGCAGCCCTGGCCTTTCGGGCGTTCGCAGATGATGGGATACCGTGCACGAACCCTCGAGGAGCGCCCGACCCCGCAGGCGGACAGCGTGGAAATCGAGTGGGCGCGCTTCTACAGTCGCGAGGAGCTGACGCGCGCGCTCAAATCCGGTGAGATCAGCGCGCCCGGTCGCGCCTCGATCGCTTACGCGCTCCTTCGGGAATGGTACGGCGCCGACCTGCCGAGCGGGCCCGAGGGTGCGGGACGCAAGTGAGCGTGGGCGATGAAAGAATGGGGGTCATGAGCCCCGAGGAACTGCTGAACGCCCTGGATCCTGATCAGCGCGCCGTCGCCACGCAGGTGGCCGGACCGCTCGCCGTTCTGGCCGGTGCAGGCACAGGTAAAACGCGCGCGATTACGTACCGCATTGCCTACGGGGCGGCCGTCGGCGCCTTCGATCCATCGAACGTCTTGGCCGTGACCTTCACGCAGCGCGCGGCCTTCGAAATGCGCCATCGCCTGGCGCAGTTGGGGGTCCCGAAGGCGCAGGCGCGTACCTTCCACTCCGCGGCGCTGCGCCAGCTGCGCCACTTCTGGCCCACCGTCGTGGGCGGGCCGCTGCCCGACGTCATCCCACATAAGGCATCCCTCGTTGCGGCCTCAGCCGCTCGCCTGGGGATCACGATTGATCGCACGAACGTACGCGATATCGCGGCCGAGGTCGAATGGGCGAAGGTGTCGATGGTCGACGCCGCGCACTACGCGTCGCGGGTGGCTCGCCTGCGACGTGACGTGCCCGCCGGGCTGGACGCGGGCGACATGGCGCGCCTCCTCGACGTGTATGAGGATGCGAAGAACGAGCGCGGTGTCATCGACTTTGAGGACATTCTCATCTACCTGTGCGGCATGCTGCAGGAACGCGCGGACGTCGCCGCCATCGTGCGCAAGCAATACCGCTCCTTCGTGGTCGATGAGTTCCAGGATGTCAACCTCCTCCAGGCCCGTCTGCTCGACCTGTGGCTGGGCGGTCGCCACGATGTGTGCGTCGTCGGCGATGTCGCGCAGACCATTTATTCCTTCACGGGGGCCTCCCCGGATTACCTGACGGGTTTTGGGCGCAAGCACCCCGGTGCTCGCATCGTGGAGCTGACCCGCGACTACCGTTCGACCCCGCAGATCGTCAGCGTGGCCAATGACGTCCTGGCTCGCTCATCCCAGCGCGAGGGTACGGTGCGCCTGTCGAGCCAGCGCGACGGCGGCGCCCAGGTCACCTATCGGACCTACGACGACGATCGGGCAGAGGCGGAGGGCGTTGCGGCCTCGATCGCCGACCTCATCGATGCGGGGATGGTGCCCCATTCGATTGCCGTTCTCATGCGTACGAACGGCCAGTCCCAGGCTTTCGAAGAGGCGCTGGGCGCGCGCGGTATTCCCGTGGCCGTTGCAGGAGGCAAGCCCTTCTTTGCGCGCGACGACGTGCGCACTGCTATCTCGCGTCTGCGTGCAGCGGCAGCGGCAGCGACCGACGCTGGGAGTGTGGGCGAGATCGTGCGCGACGTCCTGTCGGGCGTCGGCTGGGCGCCCGAGGCTCCCTCCGGTCAGGCGGGTTCCGAGCGCTGGTCGAACATGAACGCGATCGTCGGCTGGGCGGACGACAGTCAGGCGCAGACGCTGCCAGCCTTCGTCGCCGAACTCGACGAGCGCGTCGCCTATCAGGTCGAACCGGACAAGGCGGGAGTCGAGCTCGCCACCATCCACGCGGCTAAGGGCCTCGAGTGGGACGCCGTTTTCCTCGTTGGCGTCGCCGAGGGCCTCCTGCCGATCTCCTACGCAAAGACAGCCGCGGCGCGCGAGGAGGAACGTCGCCTGCTGTACGTGGCGATCACGCGTGCGCGCGACCTGCTGACTGTATCGTGGGCGCGCTCGCGGGGGACCGATGGGCGCGGCAAGAGAAAGCGCAGTCGTCTGCTCGACGGTATCTGGCCCGAGGAGGCGCGTGTGGGCGCCCCCAAGAAGAAGGCTCGTGCCTCCACGCGTGCCCTCAACCAGGCCTTTGAAGAACACGCCTCGCCTCAGGCGATCGAGCTGTTTGGGCGCCTGAAGGCCTGGCGCCTCGAGGTGTCACGTCAGGCGGGGGTGCCTCCCTTCGCGGTCTTCACGGATCAGACGCTGCGCGACATCGCGCAAGCCATGCCAAAGAACACGACGCAGTTGCGCGTCATTCGTGGCATCGGAGACGTGAAGGTGCAGCGCTTCGCCGTCCCCGTTCTCGCGCTTGTGCGCGGCGAAGAAGTCATCGTCGACGAAGGAGCGTGAGCTAGGAAGCGAGCCCGTCGATGCCGCACACGCAGTTGGTTGCGGGCACCACCTCTTCGACGCGCACCAACCCGTCCTCGCCAATCGTCGCGACCTGCGCGCACTGCGATTCGGTGAGCGTCCCCGACGCGAAGTCCATGACCAGTTGGCCGATGCGTTGAGCGGCCGCAAAGTGAGCGAGCAGAGCCAGTGGTGCAAGCGGCCAGCTTTCCAGCTCGCGTAGGTGTGCCAGGTGGAACGGGTCCGCTGCAGCGCGTGCGTGCTGCGAGCACTGGTAGCAGGGGGTGACGCCCGGGATGACGAACGGGCCCACTTCGTAGGAGTGTTCGCCGCGCGTCACGATGAGGTGCGCAGTGTCGTGCGCGGTCAGCTCGAAGGGGATACCTGGGTCGACGACCCTGTCTGCGGAAACAATCGAAAGCTCGGGGGCGCCCTGTGCGTAGAGCTGCGATAGCGGGATGAGATCGCGCAGGGTGCGGCGCACTGCCCGATGGCGCGGTGTGCCCGTGTAGTGGCCTCCGAACACGCGGTCCCAATCCTCGTCGACCAGGGTGTGGGTCTCGATCGATAGCGACAGTGAGAACGTGTCGACGAGGCTGTGCAGGGCGAGGAGGATCGCGGGCACCGCCCCGACGATGCCGAGTGCAAGGTGGGGGAGTGCCTCGTGACAATCCGTGAGGCGCGCCTGGGTGAGGGCTGCGAGGAGCTCCGGCGAGGCCTGGGTGTCCTCACGCTCGCGGGCGGGGTGCGCCTGATTGCTGAGCCAGATCTGGTCGCCCGCGTGCAGGTTGTCGAGCAGGACGTGTCGGCTACGGTCGCCGCCGACCTGGACGCTGCCCGGGCCGCGCCAGAGGATCGCAGTATTATGTGCCAGGTTCATGTTAGTCTCCTTCGGTTTGTACCTGATGGAACCATGATGAACCTCAATGGCAATCGCGCGAAAGCGTTTGGAAAATCTGTGGAAAACTTGTCAGATCTCTTTAGAACGTCTCAGTTTGTCTCGCCCGGATCGTCCGCGTCCCCCGCGTCCGATGTCGACTCATCCGAACCGGCTGAGGCCTCATCCCCGGGCTGCAGTCCGTCCGCCCAACCGAGCGTCCCATCGAGAAGAGAGGTCAGTGCAGCGTCGATATCCGCGTCCTCCTCCGCAGCCGCATGGCGCAGGGTCAGGAACGTGTCGGGCGTGGCCAGCTCAGTCTCCGTGGGCACCATGTCCGGATGCGACCACAGGGCTTCGCGGGCCTCGCGACCGCCGTCTGCCTCCACCAGGGTGAAGATGGACGCTGCGCCGCGAGCCTGACGCGGGCGCATCTTGAGTCCCATGAGAGTCCCCAGGATCTCTTCGGCGGGGCCGCCCGAGGCGCGCCGACGGCGCATCATTTCACGCAGCGCATCCGCGTGGGGCAGGTAGGGCAGGGTGGCCTGGGCCGTGACGACCTCGACCCAGCCCTCAATAAGGGCGAGCATTGTCTCCAGGCGCGTCAGGGCATGGCGCTGGTCCGGTGTCGTCGATAGCGCAAACACGCCGCCGCTGAGCGCCGATTCCACGGACTGCGGATCCGAGGGGTCCACTGATCGGGCGGCCTCGGTGATCGCCTCCGTGTCGATCGCGATCTGAGAGGCGTAGCGCTCGACAGCGCGCACAAGGTCACCCTCCAGCCACGCCACGGACGCGAAGAGGCGCCGGTGCGCAGCCTCGCGTACGGCGAGGAACTGGCGCACCTCGTCGAAGGGGACGTCAAGCCCCTCGGAGAACTGAGCGATGTTGTGGGGCAGAAGAGCCGCGTGCGAGGTATCCGACAGGGGAATGCCCGTGTCAAACGTGCCGAAAGATTCGCCCGCCAGAGCGGCTAGGACGCGTGAAATCTGAGCGGAGAACATCATCGCCGACAGGCGCGGCATCATCTCCTGAGTCTTGCCGAGCATCGCCGCCATGCCGTCGGGAAGCGAAACGGAATCGTCCAGGCCGGTCTGCCCGAACTGTTCAGCCAGCGCCGCAGACAGCGCGCGTGACACGTTCAGGGCAATCGGTTCACAGATGCGCTTCCAGGTGGGGATCGTGTTTTCGACCCACGACACCCTGCTCCAAACATTGCGTGTCACCGGGCCCGAGGCGAAATCCGTGACCGCGTCGAGCCACAGGTCCGCGACCGTCATCGCCTGACGTGCAGCCTCGGCCTCGGTGGCCGTGGGGGCAGGGTCGCCGCTGGCGTACGCGGCCTGCTTCGCGCCGTCCTCCACCAGGCGCCAATTGACCGGACCGGCAGTCGTGTTCATGAGGAACTGGAACTGGCCCATCGCGGCGCGCATGCGCGCAGGATCGGAAAACTCTGCGGGCAGGTTCGCGGGGTCAAAGCCCTGCGCCTGTAGCGCGCGAGCGGCCTCGGCCGCGGCCTCGTCGCCCAACACGGAGCGCAGGAAATCCTCAAAGGGGGTGCCGGACTCGTTCTCATTCATGAACTCAGCCTAGCGAGCGCTCGTGCGACTCAGCTGGCAAATCCCTGCGAAAACGCTGAGAGCTGAACGCACTGGGCACGGCGCGCGTGCAACCGCGCCGTGCGTGGGACACAATGACACGGTGAGTGACACGCACATGACCTCGTCAGTCGACAACCTCTTGCCCTTCGAGCAGGCTCCAACGAGACGTGCACCAATCGTTAGCTGGCGTATCCTCACAGCCATCCTGGCTGCCCTCGCGATGGTTGTGATTCTCTTCCTGGTCCCTGTTCCCTTTGTGGTCAATAGCCCCGGCCCGACCTTCAACGTGTTGGGGTCCGACAAGGGTATTCCGATCCTCGAGATCGACGGGACTGACCCGACGACGGGAGAACCGGTCGAGCAGGATGAACCCCAGTCCGCTTCGTATCTCGATCCCGCGAAGCCCGGGCAGGGGCAGCTGCGCATGGTGACGGTCTCCGAGTCGGGCAGTCCGGACTCCCGCCTGAATTTCGCTCAGCTCATCGCCGCCTACCTCGACCCTCACAGCAAGATCATGGACTACGAGTCGGTGTATCCCGAAGGAACCACACGCCAGCAGGTGAGCGACGCTCAGCTGGCCATGATGCGTAACTCGCAGACGACGTCCCAGGTCGCAGCCCTTGAGTACCTCGGATGGGACGTTCCCGCGACCGTCACTATTGAGGGGGCGGTGGAGGGATCGAACGCCGAGGGGATCGTCGAGCAGGGCGATATCTTGCGTGCCATCACCACTCCGGACGGTACCCGCCACGAGGTCGCGGACGCGGTCACGCCTTTCTCGCTCATGCGCACGGTTCCCGCGGGATCGACGATGACGCTGACGGTCGAGAGGAACGGTGAGACCCAGGAGCTCTCCTTCGACTCCGTGGCAGCCTCGGCGACGGAAAGCGGCTCGAAGCTGGGTATCTACCTCTCCGTCGAGCCTTCCCTGCCTGTCACCATCAGCGTCAACATCGAGGGTGTGGGAGGCCCGAGCGCCGGCATGATGTTCTCGCTGAGCATCATCGATCGCCTCACCCCCGGAGATATGACCGGCGGCAACTCGATTGCGGGCACTGGAACCATGTCCTATGACGGTCAGGTTGGTGCCATTGGAGGCATCCAGCAGAAGCTGTGGGGCGCACACCGCGACGGGGCCCAGTGGTTCCTTGCCCCTTCCACAAACTGCGACGAAGTCATCGGACACGTCCCCGACGGCATGCGCGTCGTCTCGGTGTCCACCCTCGACGAGGCCGTCTCCGCCGTTCACTCGATCACCGATGGCACCGGGGATAGCCTGCCGACCTGCCAGTAACGCTCGTTAGGCCACCCACCGCCTTCGGTCAGGTGGGTGCGAGAGGGCCCCGGCCTCGTCCTTTTGGTCCGGGACGAGGTCGGGGCCTCCTCTTCTTCTCAGGCTTGCTCGTCCGCCACCGGCTCGAGGGATGCGCGCAGGGCGTCAACCAGGGCGGGAACGAGGTTCGAACCCTGCCCGACCTTGTCATCGGAGTCGAAGGCGCGGGTGCGCAGCGCGCACCAGGACTCGCCGGTGCGCATGACGCCCACCGCCAGGCGCACGTCGGTGCGCAGCGGGTGGTTAGCCACGAATGCGAGGGCTTCCTCGGGGTCCTCGGGGGCCTCGTCCTCAACCTCCGGGGGGACGACGATGCGCTCGACAGTGATCGCCGCGCCGGGCACCGTCTCGGGCCACGCCAGGTGCGCCAGGACCTGCTCAATGTCGTCGTCGGCCAGGTCCTCCTGGATGATGGCGCTCAGGTGATCATCGCTGCCATCCCAGCCAGAGCGCAGCTGTGCGGCGATGTCGGTGGGCAGATTCGGGTCGGCCAACAGCGTCGCCGTGGGAACCAGCGCATAGATGGAAGGCGCGTGATCCCAGCCCACCCGGGCGGCGCCCTTCTCGATATCGACAACCACGTTGGCCAGCGCGATCTGGCGCGCACTCGGCATCATCTCAACAGTCATGCCTCCCATAATCTCACGGAGAGCGAATAAGACCGAGGCGAAGTTACCTCTGTGCGCCGCTACACTGGTTTGAAGCTATCGGTTTGACAGAGAGGAATGCCGTGAGCTTCGATTTTTCAGTCTTTCCCCCGGGCGGGGCGCGCGCTCCGCGGGACCCTAATCGTGCGCCCAGGCAGCTGACCATTCGCAAGCCGGGTCCCGCCGGCATCACGATCGTGGCGCTGGCGATCATCGGAGCCATCATCTACGCGGCATCCATCGTGTGGACCGAGATCCTGTGGTTCCGCCAGATGAGCGCCACGCGCGTCATCCTCACCCAGTGGGGAGCGCACATCGGCCTATTTGTCGTTGGCTTCGTCGTGGCGACGGCCCTCATCTATTTCTCGATGTCCTTCGCCTACCGGCATCGTGCTTCCTCTACCCGCGGCGAGGCCTCGGCTGCCCTGCGCGGATACCAGGAGGCGCTCGAACCCATGCGTCGCCTCGCTTTCTGGGGTGTGGCCCTCTTCTTTGGCTTCTCCAACGGTGCGCGCCTGGCCACCGAATGGCGCACGCTCCTGCAGTTCCTCAACCGTTCCTCCTTCGGGCAGGTTGACCCCCAGTTCGGGCTGGACATCTCCTTCTTCGTGTTCGTCCTGCCCGCACTCAAGGTGCTCGTCTCCTTCCTCATGACAGTCACCGCCATCGGGCTGGTTGCGGCAATCATCGTGTCCTACCTGTACGGGACGATTCGCCTCGCCCCGCGTCCTCACGCCTCCAAGCAGGCGCGCTTGCAGACCGGCATGATGGCCGCCTGCCTGTCCCTGTTCATCGGCGTGAACTACTGGCTGGGTCGCTACGAACTGCTCACCTCGGATTCCGGCTCCATTCACGGCGCCCTGTACTCCGATATCAACGCGACGCTGCCGGCGCACTCGATTCTGGCGGTCGTCTCCGGCCTCGTCGCGGTCCTCTTCGTCGTTGCGGCCTTCAAGGGCACGTGGCGCCTGCCGGTCACCGGCGTGGCGGTCACTGTCGTCGCCGCCCTCGTTCTGGCCGGCGCCTACCCGGCCCTCGTCGAACAATTCCGCGTGCGCCCCAACCAGCGCACCCTCGAGTCGCCCTACATTCAGCGAAACATTGATGCGACGCTGGCCGCATATGGGCTCGACAACGTCGACTACCAGACCAACTACGACGCGGCGACGACGGCCTCTGCCGGGCAGTTCGACAACGACGCACTGACCTCCCAGGTGCGTCTCCTGGACCCCAAGGTCATCACGAAGACCGTCCAGCAGCTCCAGCAGTCGCGCCTCTACTACGGCTTCAACTCCGGCATGAAGGTCGATCGTTACAACGTGGGCGGGGAGCGGCGCGACACGGTGATCTCCGTGCGCGAGCTCAACCTCTCGGGCTTGTCCGCCGAGCAGCAGACCTGGGTCAACCAGCACACCGTCTACACGCACGGCTACGGTGCGGTCGCCGCCTACGGCAACCAGCTGACCAGCGACGGCCTGCCGTCCTACTGGGAGCAGTCTGTACCCTCCGTCGGTGAAATGGGGGACTACGAGGAACGCGTCTACTTCAGCCCCGGTTCGCCCGACTACTCCATCGTCGGTGCCCCGCAAGGCGCCGACCCGCAGGAGCTCGACTACCCGGAGGACACCGCGGTTGGTGGCCAGGTCTCCACGACGTTCACCGGCAACGGTGGCCCGTCCGTGGGCAACGTGTGGAACAAGCTCCTGTACGCGATCAAGTTCGGTTCCACGGACCTCTTCTTCTCCTCTCAGACGAACGAGGCCTCGCAAATCCTGTATGACCGCGACCCGCTGCAGCGCGTGTCCAAGGTCGCGCCCTACCTGACGCTCGAGCAGTCCGCCTACCCGGCGGTTGTCGACATGGACGGGGACGCCTCGACCCCCAAGCGCCTCGTGTGGGTCGTCGACGCGTACACGACCACGAACAACTACCCATATGCCCAGCACGAGTCGCTCTCGGACGCGACGGTCGACTCCCAGTCCACGCAGATGGGCCAGTACGTGCAGGCGAACAAGATCAACTACATGCGTAACTCCGTCAAGGCCGTCGTCGACGCCTACGACGGGTCAGTGCGCCTGTTCCGCTGGGATGATCAGGATCCGATCCTGCGCACGTGGGAGAAGATCTACCCCGGCAGCGTCGAGCCCATGTCCGCTATCTCCGGCGACCTCATGAGCCACCTGCGCTACCCCGAGGACATGTTCAAGGTGCAGCGCAACCTGCTGGCCACCTACCACGTCACCGACGCGGCTGGCTTCTACTCCGGTGGTGACCGCTGGCGTCTGGCCGAGGAGACCTCCACCTACGGCGCGGCTTCGTCCACCGACTCGAGCCCGCGCATGGACGCGGCAGGCAACCCGCTGCCCGCACCGACCGCCCTGCAGCCCCCGTACTACCTGACCATGCAGATGCCCGGCCAGGATAGCGCCGAGTTTTCACTGACCTCCGTCTTCGTCCCCGGTGGCGGCGGCGAGGGGCGTCGCGAGGCCATGGCGGGCTTCCTCGCGGTGGACTCGGAGACGGGCAACACGCCGGGCCAGGTGCGCGAGGGATACGGCAAGCTCCGCTTGCTCGCGCTGCCCTCATCGACGACCGTGCCCGGCCCCGGCCAGGTGCAGAACAAGTACGACTCCGACCAGAAGATCGCCACCCAGCTCAACCTGCTCAACCAGGCTGACTCCACGGTCATCCGCGGTAACCTCCTGACCCTGCCGGTCGGCGGCGGTCTGCTCTACGTGCAGCCCGTCTACGTGCAGGGCACAGGGTCGGCGTCCTACCCCGTGCTCCGCTCGGTCCTGACGGCCTTCGGTGACAAGGTCGGATTCGCGCCGACCCTGGAAGAGTCGCTGCGCCAGCTCGTCTCGGACGATGGGAGCTCGTCAACCTCTCCCGGTGCGACGACTCCGCCATCGGGGGACACCTCGCAGTCGGGTACGAGCTCATCAGATGCGAGCACCCAGCTGTCCCAGGCCGTCAGCGATGCTGCGCAGGCCATGCGCGACGCAGATGCGGCGATGAGCAAGGGTGATTGGACCGCATACGGCGAGGCCCAGACGCGCCTGCACGACGCCCTGACTCGCGCGCAGGCCGCACAGGCGGCGCTCGGTACGTCCTCGCCCGTGACCCCGAACGCAGGCACGCCGACGCCCAGTTCGAGCCCATCTGCGACGAGCGGAGCGCAAAGCGGCTCATAGGCGCTCTCTGTGCGTTGCGCGCCCGGCCCTGCCGATCACGTTGTGAGGTGGGCCGGGTGCGTCCCATGTGAGGGTGGCGTTTGTGCACGGCCGGGAAAGTCCCTCCGTGTGTTTCGTCATTTCGGCAGCACGCTGCCTCTATGATGAAGATCATGCGTGCTCACGCGACACCAACACACGCGGAAGGACCCTGACAGTGAGCAATTCTCAAATCCCGAATCCCCTGCCCAGCCCTCCCGGCGGTGCACGTGGGGCTTTCACTGCTCTCAGTCAATTCTCCGGTGCTGCCCAGGGGATCCCGTACCAGGGTGGCGCTCAACCGATGCCCGCACCGCAAGCCTGGGGACAGCCGGGCCCCTACGCGGCTGCGCCGCGTCCGAAGCGTCCACCGCTCTCCACGCGCGTGCGGGTCTGCCTGAGGCTTGAGCTGATCCTTTCGGTAATCGCGCTCGTTAACCTTTTCATTCCCTATCTCTTCGACGACTTGAGCATCTACTTCGAGCGTTTTACGAGCGTCTGGTTCTATGAGTCGGTCATTTCGTACATCATGACGATCATGCTGTCCGCTGTTGCGCTCCAAAAACGAAGTAAGGCAGTGCGCTACGCAATGGTCGGCGTCGTTCTCGTGTCCTTCCTGCTCATGGAACCGGTGCTCGCCGTCTTGGAAGGCGGGACGTGGTATTGGCTATTTTTGCCTCCGACGCTGGATCCGTCGGTCTTTGGTGATCATTGGTATGCCTCCTTGCTCGTTGTGCGTGGGGTTCTGATCTGGCTGATCGTGCGCTCCGGTCTCATCATTGCCATTGTCCTTGCTGTGCCCGACCGGCGTCCCTCTGCTTCCACCCCCGTCGGTGCCCCCTTCGGTGCTCCGGTCGGCTACTACCCTCATGCGGCAGCACCGGCCCAGCCTGCGTCGCCGCAGGGAGCTCCGATGCCGGTGTCGACAATCCCGCCCGCACCCCCGCAGGGAGCTCCGATGCACGTGTCGGCAACTCAGCCCTCGCCGCCCCAAGAGATGCCGGTGCAGACTTCAAGTCCCACCCTTGCGCCTCCGAGTGGTGCGCCCGCCGTGCCCGGGACTCCGGATGGTTCCGAGCAGACTGCGCAGTAGGGGCTTCGCTTCGACTGCTCCTGACAGCGCCCTGTAGCTAGGACGTACATCACCGCTTTCGGTTTGTGTCCTCCCGTTGAATGCTCTAAAGTATCTAAAGCCGACGCGGGGTGGAGCAGTTCGGTAGCTCGCCGGGCTCATAACCCGGAGGTCGCAGGTTCAAATCCTGTCCCCGCTACCACCACAGACCCGGTCCCGTAAGGGGCCGGGTCTTTTTTGTCACCGGCATGTCAAAGGGTAAGCGCCTTGACTAATCCGCGTCTCGACGCGATAGTATTGGACGTTCGCCATCAGGAACTGCGCCTTCGGGTGCGAGAGGAATTGAGATGAGCACTATTGATCTGTCGCAGCTCACCGCTGCAGACATGAGCAATCCGGCGCTGACAGCACAGGATCTCGCCGATATCACCGCCGCTCGTGCGGACCTGCATCCGTATGTGGCGTCGCACCCGTCGCTGTACCCTGCGCTTGCCCAGTGGCTGGCCAACCGAGGTGTCGTTCCCGCGCAGCCCCCCGTGGCTCAGCCCGCTCCCACCTCCGCCCCCGTGCAGCCGACCGACCCCTTCAGTCCGCAGGACGCTGAGCCCACGGCGCAGACTGCTCCCACAGGTGAGTCCACGCCCGAGCCTGTGGTTGAGCCTGTGCAGTCCGATGCGTGGGGTGCTCCTCAGGGCGAGGCCGCTCCCGTGGTTGAGGAGGCTCAGCCGGTCGTTGAGTTCGAGCCGACCACCGAGGCGCCCCAGGTGACACCTGTGACGGAGACTCCTGCGGATGCGGCCTCGTCGATCTCGGACGAGGATCTCGAGTACACGATCGTGGAAGGAACCCGCGACCCTTCCAAGGCCGCGAGTGATGCTGAGGAAAACGCTGCCACGCAGGCCTCTGGCTACGGCCAGAATCCGGCCCAGGGCGCCGGTGCTCAACAGGGCTACGGCCAGGCACAGTACGGTTCGCAGGCGGGCCAGCAGTCCCCGTACGCCGCTCAGAGCGGTCCCCAGGGGTATGCGCCGAACGGTCAGCAGTCCCCGTACGCTGCCCCGGGCACGCAGCAGGGCGCGTCGACTGGGCAGCAGTTTGGGGCTGCAGCACAGCAGTTCGGAGCGGCCGCGAACACGGCGTTCAACCAGTTCCAGAACGCTGTCGTCAACGAGACCGGCAAGGTGAAGGGCCGTTCCGTGCGCGCGACGTACGCGCTCATCGGTATGGCGGCTTCCTTCGTCCTGTCGATCATGTCGATGGTCCTGCCGTTCGCGTCGGTGTACGGCATGTCCTTCTCGATGCTGGGGGCGGGCGGTTACGCCTTCTTCCACATCTTCCTCATGCTGGTCGTCCTTGGCCTGGGAGCTGCCTACTGGTTCACGAACCAGAAGTGGGCGTTCCTGTCTTCGGGTATCGCGGCGATCGTGGTTGCCCTGCTGGGCGTGCTCCAGTTCCTGAGCATTCTCGGTCAAGCAACTCCCGGCATCGGCGGAATTCTCTTCTGCCTCTTCTCGATTGGCCTCGGTGTGTCCGGCGGCATCCTGCTCCTGGAGCTCAAGAACGGCAAGGTCGCGCCGGTGAATAACCCGAACGCTTTCGGTGGCGCGTTCACTGGGGCACCCATGAATCAGCCCGGCCAGCAGCAGCCCGGCCAGCAGCAGTACGGCCAGCAGCAGTACGGCCAGCAGGGCCCGCAGGGCGGTTACCCGGGTGCTCAGCAGCAGTATGGCCAGCACGGCCAGCAGGGTCCGCAGGCCGGTTACCCGGGTGCTCAGCAGCAGTATGGCCAGCAGGGCCAGCAGTATGGTCAGCAGGGCGGTTACCCCGGTGTTCAGCAGCAGGGTGGCTTCCAGGCTCCTCAGGCGGCGCAGGGTCAGTACGGCCAGCAGCAGTACGGTCAGCAGCCTCAGTACGGCCAGAATCAGTACGGTCAGCAGGGCTACAACCAGGGGCAGCAGGGTGATAAGCCGTACAATCCCTTCGGGACGCGTTCCTGACGCGTTGAGAGAACGCAGGGAGGGCCCGCGGCGAATGCCGCGGGCCCTCCCGTTTGTGTCGAACGTTTACTCGTCGTCGTCTTCGCTGATGTCGACGCCCGCGACGCCGTCGAGGTCTGCGAGCGTGGTGACGAGGAGAGACCGAGAGAGGTCCTGGCGCGTCGTCGCCGTGAATCGAGCGGTGGTGGCGCGCTCGGACGAATCCGTGCGGGTCGATACGCCTGAGACGTTCCAGCCGAGGGAGGAGACCTGGCCGAGCAGCGTTGAGAGAACCCCGTGTCCGGGCGTGTAGTGGACGGCGAGCGTGACCTTGTGCCCGTGGGTGCGCATGAGGATGAACTGGACGAGTGGGGTCAGCAGGGCGATGACGATGAAGTGCAGGACGGTTCCTGCGAGGGCAAGCCACCACAGGCCGGCACCGCAGGCCATGCCGATAGCGGCGGTCTCCCAGATCGTCGCGGCGGTCGTGAGGCCTCGGATCGCCCCGTGACGTGTGAGGATGATGCCGGCGCCGAGGAAGCCGATGCCCGACACGATCTGTGAGGCGACGCGCGAGGGGTCGTAGCGGGTGATGCCGTCGACGAGGATGTCGGAGAAGCCGTACTTGGAGATGAGCATCATGAGGCAGGCTGTGAGGCCGACGATGGCCTGTGTGCGGATGCCTGCGCTCTTGCCTCGGATCTGTCGTTCGAGGCCGATGGAAGCAGAGAGGACGAGGGCGAGCAGCATCCAGCCGATACTCATGAGGGACTGTGTCATAGGGACCTCCTGCGGTGGCGTGGGTGGGTTTAGTCTAACCGCCTCGTGTGTGTGAGGCGCGTGAGGGGCGACGAGGTGGTGGCGGGGAAGGGGGTGTCAAGAGCGGAACTCAGCCCCGACCTCGTTAAAGAATGAGAAAAGAATCTACCAAGTTCGACACAAGCATTTGTGGGGCTAAGATGGGACTCGACGATCGACAGATGAGGAACCCAGTCATGGAAACCCCCACTCCCGACGACATTGCCACCGATGTGCAGGAGCGCTCCAATACCGCGCTGAAGCGTGGCCTGGCCTCGCGCCATATGCAGATGATCGCCATTGGTGGCGCTATTGGCACGGGCCTATTCCTGGCCTCCGGTGCGACGGTTGCGAACGCCGGTCCGGGCGGTGCTCTCGTCGCCTACGCGGCAATCGGCCTCATGGTGCTGCTCCTCATGCAGTCCCTGGGCGAGATGAGTGCGCATCAGCCGGTCGCGGGCTCCTTCCAGACGTTCGCCACGAAGTTCATTTCCCCCTCCTTCGGCTTCGCCATGGGGTGGAACTACTGGTTTAACTGGGCGGTGACGGTGGCCGCGGACTTGGTGGCCTCGGGCTTGGTGATGGCCTACTGGTTCCCGTCCGTGCCGTCGTGGATCTGGGCGGTGTGCTTCCTCGGCGTCGTCGTCGGGCTGAACGCGCTGTCGGCGAGAGTCTACGGTGAGGCCGAGTTCTGGCTGGCCGCCATCAAGGTCGTCATCGTTATTGTGTTTGTTCTGTCGGGTGTCTTCATGATCGCGGGCGTGATGGGTCAGAATTCGCCGGGCCTGTCGAATTGGACGACTGGGGACGCGCCCTTCCATAACGGTTTCGTCGGCGTCATCGCGGTCTTCATGATCGCGGGCTTCTCCTTCCAGGGCACCGAACTGGTGGGCGTAGCTGCGGGCGAGTCCGAGAATCCGCGCAGGGATGTGCCGCGTTCGATCCGCACGGTGTTCTGGCGCATCATGTTCTTCTACATTGGCGCGATTGCGATCATCGGAACGCTGCTGCCGTACACGGATCCGAGCCTGCTGAGTGCGGCCGACGACTCGGCGAACAATATTGCCCAGTCGCCGTTCACGCTTGTGTTCGCGCGCATGGGGGTTGGCGCGGCGGCAGCCGTCATGAACGCGGTTATCCTCACGTCGATCCTGTCGGCGGGTAACTCGGGTCTGTACGCGGCCTCGCGCATGCTGCATTCGATGGCCCTGAAGCGTCAGGCTCCCGCGATTTTCGCGCGCGTCACGAAGGGTGGCGTGCCCGGCTATGCGATGGCGGTGACCACGGTGACGGCGGCGTGCGGCTTCCTCACGCAGCTGGTTTTTGAGGACGCCTACATCTGGCTGGTGAACATCGTCGGTATTTCCGGCATCATCATGTGGCTGGGCATCGCGGTCAGTCATATTCGCTTCCGGCGTGCCTACCTGCTGCAGGGGTACCGCCTCGAAGATCTGCCGTATCGTTCGCCGTTTTTCCCGGCTGGTCCCATCATCGCTTTCATCATGTGCCTGGTGGTCATGGCCGGGCAGAACTATGAAGCCGTGCTTCACGGGCAGGTCTGGGAGGTAGCCTCCTCCTACATCGGCTTGCCGCTCTTTGGTGCGGTTTGGTGGGGCTACCACCTGGTGCGCAAGGATCGGACGGTGCCGCTGGGCGAGATGGACGTGGCCCCCGTCCAGATCGAGCCGGTCACTCGATAGCGGGGACGAGGCCGGGGCGCGGTGGGTGGTTTCGCTCGGGTGCGCCGCTTGTCACCCCTGGGCGCTGCCCGGCGTGGCGGTGTGAGAGCTGCGCGCCGGTCCATAGGATGGGCGCATGATCAACACGCGACGCATTCTTGCCGTGACTTCCTTGTCTGCTCTCGTCCTGGGCATTGCTGCCTGTTCTCCGAAGGGTGCGACCCCCGAGCAGGGGTCGTCGACCTCGTCTGCTTCCCCGAGCGCTTCTTCTTCCCACAGTGGCGAGCCCGCGCAGAGCGGAGCTGGCCCGCAGAGTGGCGTGCCCGACGAGGGGAACCAGGTCCCCGAGGTGAATGTTGCCGACAACGATCAGCGCTGCGACCTGTCGAACCTGCAGCCCTCCATCGACTCTCAGCAGGAGGCTGGTGGCACGACCTACGTGTCTGTGGGGTTCACGAATGAGGGCCCCTCGTGCTGGATTGAGGGCTTCCCGCAGATTGTTTTCTCCGGCGGTGGCTCGGCTCTCTCGACTGCTGTGCGTGAGGGCGAGGACCCCGGCAACGTGTACACGGTCGCTCAGGGTGGCCGCGTGGGCGTGACCTTGACGGCAGAGTCGACGGACGGCGTCGACGGCTGCAACCCGGCCGATTCGGAGCTGATCGACATCATGCCCGAGGCCGGCAGCGGTGCGACGAGCCTGCAGCTGACCCTGCGCGTGTGCCAGGAGATCCCCTCGGTGTCGGTGAGCCCCTTCGAGCCGCTGTCCTGAGTGAGTGTGTGCTGCTGCCGGATACGCGTGGGGTGTCCTGCAGCTGTATATGTGGGTGCGCGGCTACATGGAAATAGGTGATTGGGCGCACTGCTGATACGCTGAGTCTGCTAGAAGAAGGAACTCCTCTTTCTCGTCACATCGAAGCGAGTGTGGCGTGTATTTCCTTCTTCGCCGGTCGACGCGTGACCTGTGCGCGCCGACTGCGCTAACAGAGATCCTGAAGGAGACACTCATGGGTATGCGTTCCACGACGCAGGCATTCCAGTTCAACGTGCCGTTCGAGCAGCTGTTCCCGGCAGCTACCCAGGCCGTGCAGGCGGTCAAGAAGGCGACGCTGACGGGCGCCGACCCGAACGGCCGCGTGATTACTTTTGATACCCCGTTGGGCATGATGTCCTGGGGTGAGAACCTCGTCGTCGGTTTCATTCCGAATGAGGAAGGTGTCGTCGTCGAGGTCACCTGTTCGACGAAGGGTATGCCGAACCTCATGCAGGACGGCCTTAACCGTAAGCAGATCGGCGCCTACATCACGGCGTTGTCGAACCTGGTGCAGGCGCCGTTCGTTGAGGTCGCCCGCTCCTGACGCTCCGTCTAACGCCGACTCGGCCCCAGCCTCGTACATGGTGACGAGGCCGGGGCCGAGTCTTGTTGCAGCGCACCGGGGCGCCGTCTCCTCCCCGGCTGTGCCCGTTCCGGGGAGTGGGTGTCTTACTGTCCGGAGAGGTTCGTGAGCGTCCAGCGCTGTGACGTGGAGGCATCAGAGCACTGCGAGATGACCGCCTGCGTGCTCTGCTGCGTCGTGTCGCCCGGGATCGTCAGGCACAGGCCGGACGCGCGGTTCACCAGCTGACCAGAGCCGTTGATATCCCACTTCTGGGACTCGAGCGTCGGGTAGCACGTCCACATGTGCGCGACCGTGCCCTCGCCGGTGTATCCGCCCACCACGGCGACGCAACGATCGCCGATGCGCAGGTGCCCATCCCCCTGGTAGACGACAGTCTGCGCGGCGCTGTTGCCGGCGCAGTTGCTGTTCCACACGGGGGTGCCGTCGGAGCCTTTCGGATCCTGGGAGGTTAGGCACTGGCCGAGGCCGTTACGCAGCTGGCCGACGATCGTCGCAGGCACCAAGCCCGCATCGGCCGAGGTGGTGTTGGCGGAGGCATCCGCTGCCTGAGGCGCGACAGGCGCGCGGTCCGCAACCTTAGTGGGGGAGAAGACCACCATGTCCCACGAGGACAGGCAACCCACGTTGAACGTGAGAGTCGTGCGACCCTGCTCATCCGTGCCCGTCGTGAAGTCGAGGAGCATCGGGCGGCCACCGTCAACGTCCGGGCTGACGGCGTAGATGGAGCCGGGGGCCGCCTCGCCGCCCTCCAGATGGTACGTGACGGACGTGTTGTCGAAGGCAAGGATCTGCTTGGCGGCGTTACGCCAGTACTCGTCGTTGCCCTCGCTGTCGTTGGTGCGCAGGTTGATCAGGTGCAGGGCCGTGCCCGCGTTGGACGTCATGGTGTTCGCCCAGATCGTGTTCGCGGACCCGTCCGTCGAGGTCGGCAGTCCCACGCCGTTTGTCGAGACCTCTACCTGGCGCTCCTTGCGCGTCAGGTTGTCGCCGAAGAGCAGGTTCTCGTAGGCGGTGGAGATGTTGTAGTAGTTCTTCATCCACGTCTGGAGGTCAGCGGACATGGAGCGTCCCGAGTTCACGAAGAACTCGTTGTCGAGCATGCGCCCGTAGTCGCCGAGCTCCAGGTGGTGCGCGCCGTTCGCAGCGAACGCCGCGTCCGCGAGCTTGATGGAGTCCGAGTTGAACTCGCGGAAGGTAATGCAGTCAATGTTGACGGGCGCGTAATTCTTGTCGTTGGGTACCCAGTAGGAGATCGTGTGGACACCGGGAGTGAGCTCGACGGTCTCCGTCATGTCCTTCCACGTGTAGTAGCTGCCCGTCTGATCGAAGTGAACGTATTTGATGAGCTTCTGCTGCCCGGTCTTACCCATGTCGAGGATCATCTGGTGGTAGGCGTCGTCCGCGTCCTGTCTCGCGTATCGCGTTGTAAACGTAAACGTGCCGCCCTGACCGGCGTCAACGGTGAAAGTGACGGTGCTGCCGCCCGCGGAGAAGTTGCCAGCGTAGGCGCCGCCCGACGCAGAATCGTCGCCGGAGAGGATCTGGGCACCGCCGCTCACGCTCGCCTGGTCGGACTCGGCCTCGATACGCACGCCGTTGTCAGCAGCAATTTCGGGGTGCTTGTACTCGTTGGCCGCTGCATCCTAGTAGAGGGTGGTCGGATCGTAGTCGTTCGCGTAGGTGGCCACGATCAGCGGCTGCTTTGCGCCCGAGCTACGCACGCCCTGCAGGTAGGAGGCCACCTGCGCGTTCGTCTCGTTGTTGTCCCACAGCTCGGTGTACAGGTACGTGGAGGAACCGCTAACGAGCTTGTCGTTGCCCGCACCGTCGGGCAGGTTGATGCCCACCTGGCCGCCGACGTTCTTATACGTGTCATCAACGAGGGCTGCTAGGCCGTCGGTCAGGTCAACAGGATTGCCGGAAGCATCCTTCTTGGAGGTTTGCCCGAGAGTGTCGATGTGAGTGCCGTCGAATTTGAATTCGGTCTTCTGCGTCTTGTATTGCCCGGTGATGTAGGTGCGCCAGTCTTCGTTGTTGACGTTCATCATGAACTGGTGACTTTTGGGCTTGTCCACGCCCTTGGGGGTCTGAACCCACCACTGTACGCCGAGTTTGCGGTCCCAGTAGGAGCCGTTCTCGTTGTGCAGTCGCCACTCGTCTTTGATTTTGTTCGTGTCGTAGTTGTCGTTGGCAGCGTACGCCATCGAGTAGGCGAGCGAGGCCGCGCCGACGTTGCCCGCAGTGGTCACGTAGCTGTTGATGGTCGCGGCAGAAGCGTAGTTGTTCTCGTACCAGAGAGGCCACTGCTCCTTGATGTCCCCGGTTGCGACGGGCTGCTCGTGGCGGTACTGCCAGTCGTAGTGCTGGAATGCGTTGAGGTGGTAGTCCTGGCTGAGCTTCGTGACGTAGTCCGACGGGGCGTTGAACAGGTAGGGCTCGTAGGTGGCGTTGCCCGCCAAGCCCTTTGGCGCGGTGGGCTTGAAGTGGGAGAGGTAGCCCATGCGCGGGAAGCGCGTCCAGCTGGTGGAGGTGTCGATGGCGGTCTCCGCGTGGGTGCCGTCCCCACCGGTAGCGGTGACGAGGTATCCCTGGCCGTCCTCGCTCGGCGTCGTGTAGGTCCACGTGGCCTTGCCATTGTCGACGGTGGCGTCGCCCGAGTCGATCTCAACGCCGAGGTGGCTGACGGAGAAGTGGACGGTTCCCCCGGTCGAGGCCTCGGCCGTGATCGTCGCCTGCTTACCCGGTTCGTGCGTGGACTTGTCCGTGTAAGCGCGGGTGACGTGTGCCGTACCCGTGGCGGTGGCTGGTGTGGAGTTCGGCAGGGGTAGGGCCGTGGCGACGACCGCAGTGCCGAGCACGATCGCAGCGGGGATGGTCAGGGGATGTCGTGTCTCCATGACGTGTGTGTCCTCGTAATCGTTGATGAGACGTCCCGGTGGGGGAGTCATGCGCCTGAAACTGCGCCCATTCAACGGTAAAGCGATTTTTCAGTAAATTAACCGACAATATGGTCAAGCTGAACAAAAGTGTCCCGCAGTGCGGACAAGTAAATTCGTGGATTGGTTGAATTTCTGAGTATTTGCCGGGTGTTGTGCGCTTATGAGCTGCTGCTTTGATCGCTTGTCTGCGCGAGAGTCTGTCGTAATTTTCTGAAAGTGTCTAACGGGAGATCCTTGGGGGAGTATTTGAAAAGTTGGGTTTTGTGGGTCCGTTTCGCGCGCCCTGTTCTCATTGACGAGGCTGGGGTGTGGGTTGTGCGTTCTGCCTGGTTGCAGGGGAGCGGTAGAAGCCGCTCCCGAAGACGGAATAACGGTCGTCGGCGTCGGATTCTATGCCCGAGGTTGTGTTCGTCGGGGCCTCTATTTCTTTGGAATCGCTGGGGTTCTCACTAGCAGCCCGTTCAACGGGACTGGTGAGAGTGCGTGGCATGGCAGTCCCTCGCAAGCCCATCGCGTCGATGATCTTGCGCAGTCCCCAGGCAAGGCCCGCAGTGAGGAAATGAAGGGGGAAACCATACGGACACGAGCACCCGATTGGAATCGTCGCTGAGCTGCCCTGACGTCAGGTGACTACACTGAGGGCACGGGCCACGACAGAGGACGCCGCGCAATGTGGCGCAGGAAGCGGAAAGCATCGTGTTTGGCGGGAAAACGGGGGGTAACAGATGGCGTCCAGTGAGGAGTATCGAGAGTATGTCCTCGAGCTGTTGTCCGGGTTAGAAGAAGTTTCGTATCGCAAGATGATGGGCGAATATGTCCTCTATTACCGGAGCAAAGTCGTGGGTGGCATATACGACGACCGCTTCCTGCTCAAGGTCACGCCCGCATCCGAACGTCTTCTGCCTGAGGCCCAGCGCGCCATCCCCTACGAGGGAGCGAAGGAGATGCTCCTCGTCGAGATAGAGGACCGCGACGCGCTGTTCGACGTAGTCTCAGCCATGTGGGAGGAGCTACCTGCGCCGAAGCAAAGGAAGAAAAAGTAGACGCGGCCCCGGCCTCGTGACGACGAGGTCGGGGCCAGTTTGCGCCTTTTGTCTAGCGGCAGGGGAGCAGTCGAATCCGCTCCTGAGAAAACGGACTACTGCTTGTCGGTGTCGGTTTCGGTGTCGGTGTCGGTGTCGGTGGCACCGGTGGTGGCCGTCGGGGCGTCTGCACCGTTGGATGCGCCCGGGTTCTCGGAAGTGTCCGGCTCGGCGGGACTGGCAGGGGCGCTGGGCGTGGCAGCGTTTCGTGGGCTCAACCAGTAGAAGAACTCGCGGAGTCCCCACGCGCACAAGGCGGCGACGAAGTGGTAGGGCAGCCACGCAGTCACAAGCCCCCAGTCAGAAGAGCCGTCAAGTGCGCCTCCCAGCAGCCATCCCAGCCACCACAGGACTGCCACGTCGGACAACACGGCCCACACGATCGCGACAATCTTCCACGATCCGGCCTTCTCGAGGAACTTTCGGGTGATGGCTATCAACATCTGGAAGAAGGTGAAGAAGCCCAGGAAGCCAAAGAAGTAGATGAGGGCCAGGTCCATGGCATAGGAGACCGGGAGCCCGACCAGGAAGATCACGTGGAGCACCAGGTACCGGACAAAGAAGTTAACAATCCCGTGCGGGTCGCGCGTATCTGTCATGCCCCCATCCTAACGGGGTCCTGAAGCTCGAGGGTCAGCGGTCCGCGCACGGTAATGCCGCGTCCCAGAACACACAACGACGCAGGACTACAGTAGAAGCATGGCCAACACCGACTCCCAGCCCCTCACCCCAAGCCGCATCCTCCTCGTCATCGCGACGGGCGTCGGTGCGGGCTTCCTTTCCGGACTCTTCGGGGTGGGAGGCGGCCTCGTCATCGTGCCCGCCCTCATGGCGGTCCTGGGCATGGATCAGCGCCGCGCCTCGGCGACGTCCCTCGTAGCCATCATCGTCACTGCCGCTGTCGGCTCGGGAACCTACGCCCTGCACGGCGAGGTCTCCTGGGTCGGAGCCGCCCTCCTCGTCGTCGGTGCGCTCGCGGGCTCCCAGGTCGGCGTGTGGCTCCTGCGCCGCCTCCCCGCGCCAGCCCTTCCCTGGATCCTCATCGGCTTCACAGTCTTCGTCATCGTCTCCCAATACCTGCACGTCCCCACACGTGAGGGAGTCGTGTCGCTGACCCCGGCCTCGTGCGCCCTCATGATCCTGGTGGGCCTGTGCGCCGGCATCCTCTCCGGCCTGGTCGGCGTGGGCGGCGGATCCGTCATCGTGCCCGGCATGGAGCTCGCCGTCGGCGCGGGAGACCTGATCGCGCGCGGCACGTCCCTCCTCGTCATGATCCCCACCGGCATTGCCGGCACTGTCACCAACCTGCGCCACCACATGGTCGACCTGCGCATCGGCCTCATCGTGGGCGCCAGTGCCGCGGCCATCGCGCCCGTCGGACGCCTCGTGGCCACGTGGGTATCCCCGAGCGTCGGCGCGATCCTCTTCAACATCTTCCTGCTCTCCATCATCGCCTCGACGATCCTGAAGATGCGTAAGAAGGCGCGCGCCCAGGGCTAAACGATTCCGTGCGGAATGGCGGCTTTTCCTGCGAGTTTGCCCAAAACGTTAAGGGTAGGCGTTTGCTTGACCAGTCGCTCCTACGATCGCCTAGAAATTTCACAGGCAATTCCCTGTGCCTTGGTCATCGTGATGGTGAGAAAACCGCATGATTCCAACGATCTGATTTCAAGATTGAAAAATCTTCGTGGGGAATTGCATGCGGAATTTGGGTGTGAGTGAGATGCGGGAGCCGCGAGTTTTGGATACTGGCGCATGCGAGCAGAACGAAGGTGCCCGGATACTCTACAGTTTTCGCACTGTGTGAGGTTTTGTGATGGGAAAAAATGGGTTAGGATCAGTGGTTAACCACGCGTCATAGGAGATGTGATGAGCAACTACGCGATGAAAGCCTCGGAACTGTGGTCAGCGTCAAGGTCATTTCTGAACGTCCGGGATATGGTCGACGCCATGGCCCTCGATGAATGTGATGGCAGGATCGAATCAGGTAGCGACGACGTAAATGCGGCGCTAAAAGACCTCGTCGATGATTTCGACAGCCGTCGGCTCTGGACATGTGAGCGGATTGAGGACATATCCGATGCGCTACGAGCCACCGCAAAATCGAGCGAGCGCAACGAAGATAAGCAGGTCAGTCGCTTCAAGCGCATCACCGCCCACATGTGAGAGGAAGGACGAAGATGCTGAGTGACTTTCGGGGAAATTACCCATCGCTTCCTGGGGATATTGCTGCTCTCGAACGCTGCTGTTCAGAACTAACACAACGAACGCAAGAGCTTGTCGACAGGCAGAACGAGATGAGGTGCTCCGCAGGATCGATGCCTGGATGGTCAGGCAAGTCGCGTGATGCCTTTGATCGCAGTGTCGATCAGCAAATTGCTGAACTTATGACGTGGGAGGCTGGAGTCGATGATGCGCGCAAAGCGGTTGAAAACTACAAGAAAGTGTTTGAAGCAGAACAAGCTGCCGTCGCGGACGTGCAGGCACGCGCAGAGGAAATATGGGCTGAATACTGTGCGTTCCCGGATGAGGAAAAGGATGATGGCCTCGATTGGCTCTTTGGGCAGCGAATTGCTTTCCTCACCTACGACTACGACAAGGCGGCAGATGCCATTCACGATCAGGGCCTGATTACCGCTGCCGAGTTACGGGCAGCGCTCTACTTCACGCCGGAGGATGTTAAGAAGACGGGGCAAAACGGCGAAAAAGTTGACTACGGTGACACTCAGCCACTGGCAGCAAGCGATATTGAAACGATTCGTGAAGCGTTGAAACATCGGCCCGATTCACTTATTGATCTGAAACAAGGCAAAATCGGCGACTGTCACTTGCTGGCTTCCCTTGAAGCCTATGATCGTACGCCGGAGGGGCGTAAATACTTGGCCAGCTTGGTCACCGAGCACGTCAACGCGGATGGTGTCGTCGATGGTTTCCTCGTGCGTTTCCCGGGATCGAATGATGGGAAACCCGTCCTCGTCACGGAGGTGTTACGACACGGAGATCAGACGAGTTTGAGAAGTCGTGATCTCGGAGCTATTTTCGAGATGGCGTACGTGAAGTCGAATCCTGGAGGCACGCGTAGCACGTTCTTTGAGGGAGGGTCGACTGCAAGCTTTGCGAAGCGGACAATGCAGCAGATCTCTGGAGAACCATCGACGTTCAAGGCTGACTTTGGACCGTGGAAGAAGGACGCGCAACAGGCCGCGATCGATGCCGTTCGAGACGGAAAACCCGTCGTCGCAGAAACGATGCCGGACTGGACAACGCCGAGTAATGACATCTCTGTCACCGTGGATGGTGAGCAACATACGATCCAACTGTCGGGTGGGCACGTCTACACGGTTGTGGGAGCCGATGAGAACGGGGTGACGCTCGCGAACCCATGGGGGAAGAACAACAAACCTGGTGGCGGGGAAATCGGCGCGGAGTTCACGATGTCGTGGGAGGATTTCCACGCCCAGTTTGGCGATGTCACCGTGGGGGCAACCCCTTGGAAGAAGTGACTGCGGCGCACCTGACAGCGTGACACGGCCCCAGCCTCGTAGATACGAGGCCGGGGCCGAAGCGTCAGCCGCACGCGCGACTGAAGCGGATTACTCGTCGGCAGCGCTGGGGTGCGTCATGTCGGCGGGAACGACCCACGCGTCGAACTCCTCGGCGGTCAGGAAGCCGAGCTCGAGCGCGGACTCGCGCAGCGACAGGCCCTTGTGATGCGCGTTCTTCGCGATCTTTGACGCCTTGTCGTAGCCGATGTGGCGGTTCAGGGCCGTCACCTGCATGAGGTTGATATCCAGGTTGTGCTTGATCTTCTCGTAGTTGGGCTCGATGCCGTACGCGCAGTGCGTATCGAAGGACACGCAGGCGTCGCCCAGCAGACGGATGGACTCCAGGACGTTCCACGCCATGACGGGCTTGAAGACGTTGAGCTGGAAGTTGCCCTGCGAGCCGGCGAAGCCGACCGTCGCGTCGTTGCCGAACACCTGCGTGGCGACCATCGTCATGGCCTCGCACTGGGTCGGGTTGACCTTGCCCGGCATGATGGACGAGCCCGGCTCGTTCTCGGGGATGGTCAGCTCGCCGATGCCGTTACGCGGACCGGAGGCGTACCAACGCACGTCGTTTGCGATCTTCATGAGGGCGTCGGCCAGGACGCGCAGCGCGCCCGAGACCAGCACCAGCGCGTCGTGCGCGCCCAGGGCAGCGAACAGGTTGTCGGCCTGCTTGAACTCGATGCCCGTCTCCTCGGAGATCTTCTTGGCGGTGAGCTCGCCGAACTTCGGGTGAGCGTTCAGGCCGGTGCCCACGGCGGTACCGCCGATGGCTAGCTCGCGCGCACGCGTGTCCGCGTACTCGATGCCGTCGAGGGCGAAGTCGATCTGAGCAACCCAGCCGGAGATGACCTGGCCCAGCCGGATCGGGGTCGCGTCCTGCAGGTGGGTGCGGCCCACCATGATGACGTCGTCGAACTCCTTGGCCTTCTTGTCCAGGGTGTTACGCAGCTGGCGCACGCGCGGGTACATGTCGTGCAGCTCGGAGACAACCGCGATGTGCATGGCGGTGGGGAACGTGTCGTTCGAGGACTGACCGCGGTTCACGTGGTCGTTGGGGTGCACGGGGGACTTGGTGCCCATGGTGCCGCCCGCGAGCTCGATGGCGCGGTTGGAGATGACCTCGTTGGCGTTCATGTTCGACTGGGTGCCCGAACCGGTCTGGAAGACGACGAGGGGGAAGTTGTCGTCGAGCTTGCCGGAGATGACCTCGTCACCCGCCTGCGCGATGTAGCCGGCGATATCGGCGGGCAGCTCGCCCAGCTCGGCGTTGGCCAGGGCCGCGGACTTCTTCAGGATGCCAAGGGCGCGCACCATCGGGCGACCCCACACGAAGGTGTTGCGTCCAATGTCGAAGTTGTGCAGCGAACGCTCGGTCTGAGCGCCCCAGTAACGGTTCGCGGGGACCTCAACGGCTCCCATCGAGTCGGTTTCGGTACGGGTTTCTTGTGCCACAGGTGGCTCCTTCGCGTAGGGCTTACGTACCCTCCTAGGATAGCGCCGCACGCGCACTGAGGCGTGGGGCACTCGTCCTAGTCATGCTCCTAGTCGCGCGCGCGGGCCTCGAGATCAGCGCGGTGCAGGAGCCACCAGGCGCACGCACACGACAGGGCGACGAGCGAGAGCGCCAGCGCGAAGGGCGACAGGGGCATCCATCCGTACAGGGCAGTGGCGCTCACGGGGGCGATGATCCACGTGATCGCGCCGGTCGCGTTGATGACGCCGGCGATACCGCCCTGCTCGCGCGCGCTCACCGCCAGGGACGCGCCCGCCGAGTAACCGGGGGATGCCATGCCCGAGGCGACGCCCATCGCGAACGTTGAGACAGCCAGCGCCCACAGCGACGGCGCGATCGTCAGGCAGGCGAGAGCCACGACGGCGAGCGTCATGCCCGTGCGCAGCAGCGTGCGTGGGCTCCACCCAAGGCGCGGAACGACGATCAGCTGCATGAGCATGGCGCCAGCGGCGTTGGCCAGCAGCATGAGGGCCGTGACGGAAACGGCGGGCGCGGGTTGAAGTCCGCCGCGGTCCTGGACGAGGAAGCCCATCGTGATCTGAACGACGCCGTTCGCGAAATAGATGCCGAACACCGAGGCGATCCACGGGGCGATGCGTCGGTCGGTCCATCGCACGCGCGGGGGCAGTTCGGCGGTGCCCTTCGCACCGCTCGCGTTATTCTCCGCGGGTTCATTTGACGAGGCCGGGGCCGCTTCCTCTTTTTCGCTGTCCTCATCGGTCAGGAGGGGCAGGCGCCTCCTCGGGCCGGTGGAGGCTCCGTCGCGGGGCAGCCAGACGAGGGCGATACCGAGTGCGATGAGGACGAAGATCGGCGTTGCGTGCACTGGTCCGAAAATCCACCACGCACCCAGCGCCGAAGACACGAGGGAACCGACCATGACGGACAGGTTGATCGCGCCGGAGAACGCGGACGTGCCGCGCACACGCGAGGCCTCGTCGGGGGTCACCTCTGCGACGAGAGCCTGGCCCGTCGGCGGGATCGCCGCGACGGCCGCGCCGAAGAAGGGGCCGCGTGCAGCCATGATGGCGCCCGCCGCGAGGAAAGCGCCGACGTAACCGGCTGCGCGTGCCCACACAGCCGCCGAAAAGAGCGTGCCCGCCGTGAGCGCTAAGAAAAGAGCCAGCAGGATGACGCGCCTGCGTCCCCAAGCGATCGAACGGCGCCCCCAGAACTGGCTGAGCGCCGTCACCGCGGCGGCCGCCAAGGAAACAGCCGCGCCCACGATCCACTCGGGCAGGTTCAGAGCGCGTGACAGGGGCGCGATCGACACGTTGAGCATGTTCTGCGCCGTGTACGTAAACAGTGCGATCGCCACGAGCGCGCGCAGCGTCGGATTCGTCAGCAAAGGTGATGAGGGCACAATGCATCCTACGACGAAGGCCCCGCGCGATGCGCGGGGCCTTGCCGGACAGACGTCATAACGGGGGAGCGGTGCTCAGCGCTGCACCCAGGTGCTCACCTTCCAGCGAGCATCGCCGGAACGCTCACGCCACTCGGCGTCGCTGCGCTCCACATCCTGGCGCCACAGCGCCGGATCCAGCGGTGGCGCGTACACGAAGGTCGACCCCTCGGGAGCGCTCGCGGCCACGTCCAGCTCCAGGTCGGTCACCACGGCCTCGTCGAGGAGGGGAAGGGTCTCGGCGTACAGCTGAGCCCCGCCCGTGATCCAGATGTAGGGGGCGTCCGTACGCGCCGTTTCCTCGCGCGCGATCTGAAGCGCCTCATCGACGGAGGAGACAACGAGAGCGCCCTCGGCCTCGTACCCGGGCCTGCGGGTGATGACGATGTTCGTGCGTCCCGGCAGGGCGCGCCCGAGGGCCTCCCACGAGCGGCGGCCCATGATGATCGGGCAGCCCATCGTGGAGGCCTTGAAGTGCCGGAAATCAGCGGGAACATGCCAGGACATGGCCGTGCCAGTCCCGATGATCCCGTTGCAATCCTGGGCCCAAATCGCGGCGAGCTTCGTCATACCGCGACCGGAGCCTTGATCGTGGGGTGATGCTGGTAGTCCGTCACTGAAATGTCATCGAAGGAGTACTCGAACATCGAAGGAGCTTTCGCGAGCTCCAGGCGCGGGAACGGGTAGGGCTCGCGGCTCAGCTGCTCTCTCACCTGCTCCGTGTGGTTGGAGTAGATGTGGCAGTCCCCGCCCGTCCAAATGAAGTCGCCGACTTCCAGGCCCGCCTGCTGGGCGAACATGTGGGTGAGCAGCGAGTAGGACGCGATGTTGAAGGGCACACCCAGGAACATGTCTGCGCTGCGCTGGTACAGCTGCAGCGACAGGCGGCCGTCAGCCACGTACAGCTGGAAGAACGCGTGGCAGGGCTCGAGGGCCATCTCGCGCAGATCGCCGACGTTCCACGCGGACACCACCATGCGGCGCGAATCCGGGTTCGTCTTCAGCGTCTCGAGGACCTGGGAGATCTGGTCGATGTGGCGGCCGTCCCCGGCGTTCCACGAACGCCACTGGACGCCGTACACCGGGCCCAGCTCACCGTCCTCGTCCGCCCACTCGTTCCAGATGCGGATCCCGTTGTCCTGGAGCCAGGACACGTTCGAGGAACCGGAGAGGAACCACAGGAGTTCGCCGACCACCGACTTGAGGTGCACACGCTTCGTCGTGATCAGCGGGAAGCCCTTGGACAGGTCGTAGCGCAGCTGCGCCCCAAACAGGGAACGCGTGCCTGTGCCGGTGCGGTCACCCTTGGGGGTGCCCTCACGCATAATGCACGCCAGCAGGTCTTCGTACTGGCGGTCGACGGCACTCACGTCAGTTGATCCGCTCGTTCGTCCACGTATGCGAGGCCGGCAGGGCCTGGTCGACGACCGAGTGCTCGATCGTGCAGTTGCGCTTGATTGCGGCATCTGCGCGACGCTTGAGATCCTCGATCTCCTCGTCGGACAGGGCAGACATGTCCTGGACCAGCTCGACGTCCACGTGCGTGAAACGATCATTCTGCTGGTCGTAGTCGCCGGACACGCCGACGAACTGCTCGAAATCGTCGCCCAGGCGAGCCGCCATGCGGGCATCCGAGCTCATCGCGTTGCAGCCCGCGATCGCGAGCTTGAGCAGGTCGCCGGGGGAGAAGAGGCCGGGGCCATGACCGATGCGGATCTCGGCGCCGTCCTGGTTGCGGGCGACGTACTGACGCACGCCCGTACGCTGCATGTACAGGGACTTCGGGGTATCACTCATGGGCACTATTGTGTCGCGAAAAGGCACCGCCCGCCCGTGCAACATGCGCCGGGCGGGCGGGGTTCCTCGTAGAGCGTAGAGAAAGCTTTAGCGGTGCTCCTCCAACCACTGCGTGGCGCTCGCCTGCTCGCTGTCGGTCAGGCGACCCACGCGAGCCACCGCCTCCTTCTCGATGCGTCCGCCCAGCAGCGGCACGCGCACCGACAGGTTGCCGGTCACGTCCCGAACGCTTCCAGCCTCGGCAGAAGTCAGTGTGGAGGTGGCCTCGACGGATACAGGCGCGCCGTCCACGGTCATGGACGTGCGCGAAGTCGCCCCGGCCTCGTTGAGTGTCCACTCCTCGGTGAAAGTGACGCGCAGATCAGACTTGACAAAGCGCACTGCCGCCGCCGGGATCAGCTCGGGGCGCACGGTGCCCGCAAAGGACACGCGCTTGCCCTCCACCGACACGGTGGAGGAGCCATCGACCACGAACTGGCCGAAGCGTCGCTCCAGGTAGTCGGGGGTCAGGTACATGGCGACGACCTCGTCGACAGTACCGGGATACGACATAGACTGCGTGAACTGCATGGCTCTCCTGACGAAAGAAGCGGCGCCGGAGCGTGTCCCGGCGCTCATTTACAACGAAGGTCCGCCGTAGCGGCCCCACTCCCTTTAGAGTAGATGCATGCGTAGTCTCATGCAGTTAGCTGAAGAAGCCTCTTCGACGCCGTTGTCGGAGCAGGACATCGATTGGCTGCACCTCCTCCTCGCGGACTGGCAGGTGCTCGCTGATCTGGCGGCCGCCGACCTGGTTTTGTGGCTGCCCGCCGACGACGGGCGCTTCATCGCGGCCGCCCACTGCCGCCCCGCAACCTCCGCGACCGTCCACGTGGACGACATTATCGGCCTCCACCTGCCCGCCGCTCGCGAAATCGATCTGCGTCGCGCTCTGCAGTCCGGGGAAGTTGTGCGCTCGACGGCTGCGCGCTGGGCCGGCACGTACTCGATGATGGAAACCTGCGTGCCCGTGTGCCACGACGGGCGCATCATCGCCGTCGTCACGCGCGAGGCCAACCTGTCCAGCCCGCGTCTGTCCCTCGGTTTTGAGGGATGGACGGTGGCGGCTGCCGACACCCTGTGCCAGATGATGGCGCGCGGCGAGTACCCCTACGACTCGACCCCGCAGGTCACCTCCCACGGTGTGCCGCGTGTCCTCGACGGTGCCGTCCTGCTCGACGCGGAGGGGCGCGTGCAGCACGCGACCCCCAACGCCGTGTCCTGTCTGCGCCGCCTCGGCATCCGCACCCACGTGACCGGCAAGGTCCTCGCCCAGGAGATTACCGAGGTCATTGGGGATGGCACCCTCATTGAAGAATCCATGGCGGTCGTCGTTATGGGCCGCGCCTCCTGGCGCGTTGAGATCGCGGCGCGCGCATCCACCGTGAGCGTGCGAGCCCTGCCCCTCGTGAACGGGCGCAAGCGCCTGGGCGCCGTCATCCTCACGCGGGACGTCTCCGAGGTCCACCGCCACGAGCAGGAGCTCATGACGAAGGACGCGACGATCCGCGAGATCCACCACCGGGTGAAGAACAACCTGCAGACCGTGTCCGCCCTGCTGCGCCTTCAGTCGCGCCGCTCCTCCGAGGAAGCGGTCAAGGTGGCTCTTGCGGAGGCCGAGCGTCGCGTGCAGGCGATTGCGACCGTGCACGCCGCCCTGTCGCAGAACGTGGATGAGTCGGTGGACTTCGACGAGGTCGCGCGCACGATCGTGCGCATGGCCGGTGCGATCGCCTCGACGGACCACGCCGTTGAGGTCATCACGACCGGTAGCTTTGGCACGATTCAGGCCGACCAGGCTCAGGCTCTGGCGACCGTCCTGAACGAGCTGGTGGCCAACTCTGTCGAGCATGGCCTCGCGGATCGTGACGGCCATATTGAGGTGCGCGCCGAGCGCCAGGGCGCGTCGATGACCGTGACCGTCGCCGACGACGGTGTGGGCTTCGTGCCGGGAACTCCCATGAGCGGCCTGGGTACGCAGATCGTCCACCAGATGGTGCGCGGTGAGCTCAAGGGCTCCATCGAATGGGCACCGCGTCAGGGCGGTGGCACGCTCGTCACGCTCCATGCGAACTTGGACCCCGCCTGACGGGGGTTCCGCGCGGGCGGGATAAACGTTTCATCGACGAACGAGGCCGGGGGTCCATTGTGGATCCCGGCCTCAACCGTTGGTATCGTGTGTTGGCGCTGATCTCAGCAGCCCGCGCGGCGTGCGCGTGCGGCGCGGCGCTTGAGTGCGCGGCGCTCTTCCTCGCTCATGCCGCCCCAGACGCCGGCATCCTGGTTGTTATCGATAGCCCACTGCAGGCAGATGCCCGCGACCTCACACTCGCGGCACACGGCCTTGGCCTCGGCGACCTGTGCGATGGCCGGACCCGTGTTCCCGATGGGGAAGAAAAGTTCCGGGTCAACTGTCAGGCATGCCGCCTTACTCCGCCAATCCATGATGTGTCTTTCGCTCCTCGACTGCCGTGCGCTCGGGATGTTTCGCTTGTTCTCTTGTCAGTGTCCGTTCGTCATCTTAGTCGCGCAAGGGGGAGGCAACAGTGAAATGACAACGTCACTATGCGGCTGCTCACGGAGCCCGAATAAGATGGGACTTAGGTATTAACTGACCCAATGGTTAGTTGGATGGTTGTCAGAGTATCACCCTCGCAGATCAGTCCGCATGAAGGGGTCCAGCGCCTCGCGAGAATGGAGAGCGGGAATGCGTGGCATTGTTGAATTAACGCGCGAATTACGTTGTTCGTGGGATTCATCGCGAGAACTCTGTGCCCGTCCCATCTGGCGATACGAGTCCATGCTCCTTGGGGAATTACGTCAGTAATTGTTGGCGTTTCTTCCCATCCGAGATACGCGTGGAGTGCTGTGAGGATGGACGCGTCCTCCTGCCTACCGATGATGATCCAGGGCAGCTGGTGATCCCATGCGGGCGCGACGTACGTGGGTCCGATGAGGGCCGGTGCATCCGTATTTCTGACCAGCGCCGAGACAGCGGCCGGGCTGGGGATGTGCCAGCTGTTTCTCTCATTTCCCGGATGAGTTCCCAGGTCACACGCGGTCCTGGGTATGCACGCGAGGAGGGTGCGTTCTCCGGGCCGTGCGAGCAGCGCCTGTCCAGGGCCGAGTGTGCGAAGGTCACTGGGGGAGATACCAGCGTGGAGCGCTTCGTCCGCGTCGCGCGCTCGCACCAGGCGTGTCGAAAACGCGCCCATCGTGGCACTCGATGCGGTGAAGCGCCCGGCGTAGGCCGCGACGATGATGACGCCTGCTCGCCGTGCCCCATTCAGCAGTGAGCCCCAGAGGGAATCCGCCTGCGGGGCCGAGAGAGCCTGGGTGAGGGCCGTACGCAGCGCGGCCGCGTCAGTGATAGCCAGGACCGCTGGGCCGTGCTCGCAGATTCCCTCCAGCACATCGATGGTGGAGACGTCGTGGCAAGCCAGGAACGACGCGGCGCCAGGGACGGCCTCGTCTCCGATCACGTGGAGGGGATAGCCGCACCAACTCGCGATGCGCGTCGCGAGAGAGAGCGCCCACCGCGAGGCGAGGCCGGCCTCGTGCGCGCTGGCCTGAATCTGGATGCTTCCGCCGTCCCACACGAAGGGGGAATGCTCCTCGATCCCCTCGACGAGGCCGAGTGTGAGAACCCCCGCATTCGTTGGGGTGGTGCTTGGGTACTGGCGCGTCAGCGTGGTTGCGGATCCGTTCGCAGCATCAACTTCGTCCCATGTGAGGGCCTCGGGCAGCTCGGGTGCCCATAGAGGGGCCGCAGCCCCGTGTGGCCACGAACGTGCGCAGCGCGAGACGACCTCGGCGACTTTATCCATGTAGGCCAGCTGGATGACGCCGACGCCGTCAAGGACAGCGCGCCCGGGAACCCGGGGCAGCGAGGCGGCCCGTGCGTCCCCGAGGATGTCGGTCGAATCGGCAGCGCTCACGCAGCGCAGGGACAGACGGATGTCCATGTTGGCGCGCATCTGCGCACTCACGGCCCCCGACGGGCGCTGTGTTGCGGCGATGAGGTGGAGCCCCAGGCTGCGCCCCTGGGCGGCGAGCCGCAGGAGGACCTCCATCGACGAGGGGTGAGCCTGGGCGAGGAAACGGAACTCGTCGATGGCGACGATGAGCCGGGCAGGGGCCTCGGGGACCGAGGAGGGGGCGCCCTCGTGGGCGCGCTCCCACGTGGCCAGGTCAGGGAACCCGCGTGCACGCAATTGCTCCTCGCGGCGCTGTAGCTCGGCAGCGATACCCTCGAGAGCCCGCGTCGTCGCACCGGGATCTAAATCGGTGAGGAGCGCGTGCGTGTGGGGGAGTGCCTGCAGGCGGGCGAATGTCGAGCCACCCTTGTAGTCGATGAGGACGAAGCGCACCTTGTCGGGGCTGTAGCAGTGCGCGATGGAGGCAAGCCAGCCGATCAGCGCCTCCGATTTCCCGGAACCCGTGCAACCAGCGACGAGAGCGTGCGGGCCATCCGAGACCAGGTCCAGCTCGATGGGGCCGGACTGTGACAATCCGATCCGTACGCTCAGGACACCGGAGGATCCACGGGCGTGGTCGGGGTCCCATTCCACGTGCGAGGGGAGGGCGTCACGCGCATCCGCTCGGGTGACTGTCCACCACCACTGGGGTGCGACCGGCAGGTCATCGGTGACACACACCTGCGCGCACCAGGACGGCAGACGCGCAACTGAGGAAGCGTACCCGATATGCACGGTCAGCCTGTCATGCTCAGAGCCTTGCACGCAGTGCGGGCACGACTCGCCGGCACTCACGTGGATGTCCACGCCCGCGTGCCCCAGCAGGACAGGGGAGACGCTGTTCCACCACACTCGCGCGCCGCCCACCTGCGCGGCTATCTGACCCGCGCACCACAGGGCACACTGGGCGGCGTGAATGCCCGCGATACCGAGCGCGGAGCGCCCCGGCTCATCCGACGACGTCGAGAGGAGCACGCGTTTGCGGGGGCTCGTGGCCCGTCCCGGCCACACGCTGACCCGTACGATCCGGGGCGAGGGCCCGCAGTCCGGTAGTCCAGCGAGCACCAGCGAGAGCGCAGCGCCGTCCCAGCCCCTGCGCCGCCGACGCGCACGCCAGCAGAGAATGATCGCGGTGACGCAAGCGATCACCGCCACCAGCGAAGCGATACCGATCCACAGCCGTGGAGCGCTCGCCCCCGCTCGCAGGCGCCAGCCCATGAAACCGAGCATGACGACGACGGAAACCAGGGGTGCGCCCCTGAGCAGGGATGATCCCGTGAGCGAGCCGGGGCCTCGTCGCTCGACGCCCGGCCACGTCAAGCGCATCGGGCGCGCGCGGACCTCGAAGACGTCGTCGCCGAGGCGCAGGCGAGCCCCGGGGCTCATCTCCCGCGCCGTGCGGGTGGTGCGCCACCAGCGCGCGCGGCTGCGCAGCCGAAACGGAGGGGAATCCGGCTGGGCATCAAGGAACGCGCGACCCTCACGCGTGGTGAAAACCGCGTGTGTGCGCGCCACGCTCGCGCATGACAGAGGCATATCGCCCGCGCGACCGACCGTGCCGGGGGCCATCACGACGCCAACGTCGGGTCCCTGAACGCATGCCAGGTGCAGGTCGGTGCGCAGGGCAGCGCGGGCGAGACAACCGGAATCTTTCATGACCCAACGATCCCGCCGATTGTGGGCGCATTCAAACGCCGGGAGGCGCCCTGTGGATAACCGCTCGCCGCCCCGAAACCCTGTGGATAAAGACCGTCGCCCGCCCGTGTGGCTATGACCACCTCCGCCGTTGGAAGGCCTCGCTCACCGGTCCGCCAGCCTCCCGGAATGCAAGAATGGATCCCATGGCTGACTCCACGTTCGAGACGACACGCGACCGCTACAACGACCTCATTGAGCGCATCAACGAGGCTCGCGCCGCCTACTACGACCGTGATTCGCCGACCCTCGCGGACGCAGACTACGACCGCATGTACCGCGAGGTTGAAGAGATCGAGGAGCGCTACCCGCAGCTGCGCGGCGCCGACTCGCCCACGATGAGCGTGGGCGGCAGCGTCGACTCCGGTTTCGCCGAGGTGCGCCACCTCGCCCAGATGATGTCCCTCGACGACGTCTTCTCCCTTGAGGAGCTCGCCGGGTGGGAGACACGCATGGCCGAAGCGACCGGCATCTCTGACCTGGAGATGACGACCGAGGTGAAGGTCGACGGCCTGTCCATCAACCTCCTGTACGAGAACGGTCGCCTCGTGCGCGCCGCGAGCCGAGGCGACGGCTACGTCGGCGAAGACGTGACCGCCAACGCGCGAACCATCGCCTCGATCCCGCAGACCCTGACCGGCACCGTGCCCGCGCGCATCGAGGTGCGCGGCGAGGTCTACTTCCCGGTCGCCGACTTTGCTGCCTTCAACGAGGCTCGCGTCGAGGCCGGGGAAAAGACCTTCGTCAACGCGCGCAACGCGGCCGCCGGTTCCCTGCGCCAGAAGGACCCGACCGAGACCGCCAAGCGCCCCCTCGCGATGGTCGCCCACGGCATCGGCTTCGTCGAGGCCGGGAACGACTTCACCGAACCGACCACCCAGATGGGCTGGTACGAGCAGCTGCGCGACTGGGGTCTGCCCGTCTCGCCCTACACGCGCCTGCTGACGGGCCGCAAGGCCATCGAGGAGCGCATCGCCGAGATCGGCGCGGACCGCCACGGTCTCGTGCACGAGATCGACGGCGTCGTCGTCAAGATCAACGACCTGGACCTGCAGCGCTCCCTCGGCTCCACCTCGCGCACCCCGCGCTGGGCGGCCGCCTACAAGTTCCCGCCCGAAGAGGTCCATACGCGCCTGCTCGACATCCGCGTCCAGGTGGGGCGCACGGGGCGCGTCACCCCCTACGGTGTCATGGAATCCGTGCTGGTCGCGGGCTCGAACGTCGCGCGTGCGACCCTGCACAACGCCCAGGAGGTCGCCCGAAAGGGAGTCCTCATCGGCGACCTGGTCGTCCTGCGCAAGGCCGGCGACGTGATCCCCGAGATCGTCGCCCCCGTCGAGGACGCGCGCAACGGCTCCGAGCGCCCCTTCGTCATGCCGACCGAGTGTCCCTCCTGCGGGACCCCCCTCGTGCAGGAGAAGGAAGGCGACGTCGACCTGCGATGCCCCAACAAGGGCGCGTGCCCCGCGCAGATCACCGAGCGCCTCGCCCACGTGGGTGCGCGCAGCGCCCTGGACGTGGAGGGCCTCGGTGACGAGTCCGCGCTGGCCATGACTCAGCCCGAAAACGACCGCGACGAGGTGGCGGCCGCCCTGGTCGCCGGCCACAGCGTCACCCTGGAGGACGGCACCGTCCTCACGCTCGAGGGCGGCCGCGAGCTGCCCCACGGGGAGCAGATCACCCGCGCCGAAGAACTCCTGCCCGCCCCGCAGGCCCCCGCCCTGCGCACCGAGGCCGCGCTCTTCGACCTGCGCGCGCAGGACCTGCGCGACGTCATGGTGTGGAAGCCCGTCAAGAAGAAGGGCGAGGAAACCGGGGACTGGAAGCAGATCCGCTACTTCTGGACCAAGGCGTACAAGCCTCGCAAGCTGCACGGCCAGACCGTTTTCGAGCCCATCGAGCCCAGCGCCTCCAAGGGCACCGAGAAAATGCTCGCTGAGCTGGACAAGGCCAAGAGCCAGCCCCTCGCGCGCGTCCTCGTCGCCCTGTCCATCCGCCACGTCGGCCCCACGGCCGCCCGCGCGCTCGCGGACACCTTCCGCTCGATGGACGCTCTGCGCGCCGCGTCGGTCGAGGAACTGTCCGCGGTCGAGGGCGTGGGCGAGGAAATCGGCCGCTCCCTGCGCGACTGGTTCACCGTCGACTGGCACCTGGAGGTGCTCGAGGCGTGGGCGCGCGCGGGTGTGCGCATGGCCGACGAGGCGCCCGAGCCGGCCTCGGACGTGCTTGCGGGCCTCACCATCGTGGTTTCGGGCGCGATGCCCGGATACGACCGCGAGGGCGCCAAGGAAGCGATCACGTCGCGCGGCGGCAAGGCTGCGGGTTCGGTCTCCAAGAAGACCTCGCTCGTGGTCGCCGGTCCGGGCGCGGGTTCCAAGGCCGCCAAGGCCGAGGCCCTGGGCGTCCCCGTCATTACCGAGCAGCAATTCACCGATCTCCTTGAGGGAGGCCTGGCGGGAGTCGGCCTGTAACGAGGCCGGGGCGTGGTGAGGCGCGATAGTCCGTTAGTGGACGCCCAGCTCTGTGGGGCCGTGGGCTTGTGCGCGGCTTGTTGGCGGTCGTTAACGAGGCCCTGGCTAAGGCCGCTAGGTGCAGGCGGTATTCGATGGGGACTTGCTGGCGAGGCTGGTGTCGACGCGGCGGCGTTTGCAGAAGTCTTCGATCCAGGCGGCGACCCAGGTGTGGACCTGGTCGCGGGTGGTGCAGGAGCGTCGGTAGTGGTACTCGGTTGCGAGGGCGACCCACAAGGATTCGGTCGCGGCGTTGTCCCGGCACACCCCGGACCGGCCCACCGAGACTCTTCCGCTGCTGATGGGGCTAGTTGAAGGTGCACCGGTGTACGGTGCTTTCATGGAAAGCAATCCGCTGTTGGTGTCATGGGGCGACCTGGATCGGTGGGCAGCCACCGAAGAATCGAAGGGCGCCTTCCCCGAACTCATGCGGAGGTTGCTCGCGCAGACGCCGGGTGTTACCAACATCAACATTCGGGCACGCGAAGGAACCGCCGCCCCAGGGTGGGACGGCACTGCGACCTCGGCGGGTTCCGCGTTTCTGCCCGAGGGCGAGCTCCGCTTCGAGTTTGGCACCAATCAAGACCCGAAACGCAAGGCCAATGAGGACTACGAGAAGCGCGCCCAGGAAGCTGCCGGGACGACGGAAGAAGTCTTTCTATTCGCCACGCCCCGGAACTGGGCAGGGGCTGCTGCGTGGGCGGAGGAACGCCAGAACGAAGGGGTATTCGCCTCCGTCGAAGCATTTGACGCACACCGGCTTGAGGGCTGGCTCCAGTTGGTACCAGCCGTCCACTACTGGATCAGCGAGCGACTGGAGAAGCCAACGTCGGGTGCTCAAACACTGACGGCTTGGTGGGAAAGACTCTGTCGGAACTGCACGATCGAGGTGCCCCCGGGGTTCCACACTGCCGGACGGCACAAGGAAGCCGATAAACTGCTCGACCTCCTTGCAACCAATGACAAGGTACCGTCAGTTCAAGCAGCATGGCGCGATGATGTGCTTGTCTTCTGCCATGCGCTCCTCCTCGACCGGGACCCGGCGGCGCTCGCGAGGGCGCTGGTCGTGTCCGACGCCCAGAGGTGGCACCAGCTGGCGATTCAACCCTCCTCTCTCATCCTGATTCCTCTGTTCGACGATCCTGACATTGGCCTGGCGCAGGACAATGGGCACAGGGTCATTCACCCAGTAGTTGAGGTGAATGACACCCGCGATGATAAAGACATAGTTAGGCTTTCCAAGATTGACCGGTGGGGTGGTGCCACTTCGCTGACTGAAGCGGAATTGGATTTTCCGAAGGCGGATAAGCTCACGGCCCTGGCTCGCAGGAGCATGTGCGGCTTCTACCGTCGGATTTCACGCGACAAGAGCAGGCAACATCCCGAGTGGGCGAAGGATCGAGACACTGTTTGCTTACTGGCCCCACTGGTCTTGGTCGGCGCGTGGGAAGCCGAACACGCGGGTGATCTCGATTCGATTTCTCAGTTCGTCGGCATCGACGGGAACGAGATCAATGCTCGGCTAGACGAACTGGTCGACAGGTATCCTCTGGATCCCCCCTTTGTCCGATCGGGCGGACAGTGGCGGCTGGTTGACGCGATGGATGCGGCTGCGCTGCTGCTGCCGAAGCTGTCTGTGTTGCATCTCGAGCCCTGGGAGAAGCTCCTCAACGATGTCTTGCTTGCGGCCAGCCCGTTGGAGGAGAAGTCCACGAGCGAAGCGCTAAAAGCGCTGATGGACGGTCTGCGGCCGCCCTTCTCACCGACTCTGCCCCGCCATCTCGCTAGTGGACTCGCCCTAGCCGCCGCAACGAGCGGCCGGAAAGGCGGATCACTCGCAGGTGTCGGCAGGTACGTCGACCGAATTGTCGCGTGCCTCGTCGAGAGAGGAGTCCAGGATGAGAGCGGTTGTCTTCTCGGTCGCCTCGCTCCTTTCCTGCCGTCCCTGGCCGAGGCATCGCCAGGGAGATTCCTCGATGTTATCGAGCTCGGGCTGGAGCACACAGAGGCCGCGTTCTCGGCTGGCGTTACACAAGCGGAGGACAGCCCAGAATTCATGCTGGTGACGCTACCGGAGCTCAAGTGGGCGCTACAGTGCCTGTCATGGTCCCCCGATTACTTCGGCAGGGCAGTGCGTGTGCTAGCACGACTGGGTGATCTAGCCGCCGACGAAACCTATCGGCGCGATTACGCAGAGGCTGTGGCCATAGCGGTCGCAGGCTGGTCGCCGTTTGGAGAAATCGATTGGCGGGAGAGAGCGGAGATCGTGACATGGATGCTTGAGAAACACCCGCGTTTTGGTTGGCCCCTTGTGGAGGGACTCTTTGTTCAGAAGTTTGGTTTCGTTGTGCCGTCTAAACCGCTCTACCGGGACTGGGGCCTGGATGAGAAGCCTTTTGTACCCATTGCATGCGCAGACTATCGTCGCGAGGTTCTGGAAGCGGCTGTGCGGTTAGCAGGATCGGATGTAGATCGCTGGTTGATCCTCCTTCGATCGTGTGGTGACCCACCCGTTCCAGAGAGGACGGGGATCATTAGTGGGTTTCGAAGCGCAGCTGCCCAAGGAAAATGGGACGACGATCAGGCCCTGGAAGCCTGTTCCCTGTTGCGGTCGATGGTGAACCGCCTTCAGTCCTCGACTGACGCGCCCCGGGCGTGGAGAGAGGAGCAACTGCGCCCGCTCGTCGAGCTATTGGCCCAACTGGAACCCGTAGACGATCCCCGCAGATTCGCTTGGCTTTTCGACTACGATCGCTGCATCACGATTCGCGGGAAAACAGTTCGCGGGAAAACAGGACGGGACGAGGAATTCGACGAAATCCTTCGGGAGGAAAGAGATCGCGCGCTAGCCTCTGTTATCCAGGGGGGAGACGCGCAGGTGCGCGCCCTCGTGGAGGCATCGAAGAACGTCAACTACATCGGAGAGTTCTTGGCGCGCACAGACTCCGAGCTTGAGCCCTGCATCCTGTTGTGGCTGGACGGAGAATCGCCAGCGTTGCACAAGGCGGCTTCCGCGTACGTGTGGAGCACAGCGAAGGAGCGGGGGATGCCATGGGTGCGTTCGACTCTCGAGCAGGGCTTCCTTGGGACCGAAGGCCAGAGAAGGCTCGTTGCCTCCCTACCCTGCGACAAGGAAGTGTGGCCCGGCGTCGAAGAGCTCGATGAGGCCCTGTCGCGCACTTACTGGGAGAACGTGAGCGTCTTCCAGATTAACAAGGAGGACGGGGACGAGGTCCTCGACATTCTGCTGGAATATGGATGCGCTGCCCAGGCAATTGCTCTCCTATCGAGAATGATTGACGTCGAACAGAAGCCGAAAGCCTCGCAGGTGGTGCGAGCGCTTTCTCTGTGGTGCGAGTCAAGGGAGTGCGGGGAGAATACAGCGTCTAGCTATGAGGCCGAAGAACTGCTGACGTGGCTAGAATCCGAGGCCGGAGATCACCCCGACCTGCCGACGCTCGAATTTCGACTCCTCGCCTGCGGCCACGATCTGACGCCCTCGGACGCGCTGTATCGGATCCTGGGGCGCGAGCCCGGTCGCTTTGCCGCTCTCGTAAACGGTCTGTATGGCTCTCGTGAGGGTGAGGAGGGGCAGGAAACACGCGCGCATCAATTCGGATGCTGGCAGGTGCTCAACCACTGGCGGTGCCTGCCGGGACTGAGCGACGACGGGACAATTGACGGGGAGTGTCTCGCGCGTTGGGTGGAGGAAGCCCGAATGCTCCTCAGAGCCGACGGACTTGGGGACATCGCAGACACCCAGATCGGCAAGGTCCTCGCCAGCAGCCCCGACGGGAGGGATGGGATGTGGCCAGCCGAGGAGGTCCGAGACCTTCTCGAGGACGCGAAGAGCCGCGACCTCGAGCAGGGAATGGTGACGGGACGGTACAACCGCCGAGGCGGCATGACCCGAGGAATCCTTGACGGAGGGGCACAGGAATGGTCCCTGGTGCGCATATACCACGAGCACTCGCGCAAGATGAGCGCGCGCTGGCCGCGCGCCTCCGCCGTCCTCGATGGCCTCGCGGAAGACTACGAGCGCGAAGCCGAACGGGAGGACGAGAGGGCGGAAGAAAGGGCGGACCAGGACTAACCCGGGCCTCGCGGAGCGGGAGCACGAGCCACCCCGGCGTCGCACAATCGGTGCACTGAAGGGTAGGCCTGCGGTCTCTCACACGAGGGGCTCGAAGGGGCCCAGGAGCATCTCGCCGACGCGGGTGAGCATCGAGCGCTTCTCCCACTCGTCGATCGTCAGGCGGCGGGCCGTCGTCAGGTCGTTCGCGAAAATCTCCTCCATGCGCGCAGCCAGCGGGCGCGAGAAGAACTGCAGGCACACCTCGTAGTTGCCTCGCATCGACAGGCGGTCGATGTTCGCCGTTCCGATCGTCGACCAACGCCCATCCACCGTCATCGTCTTCGAGTGGACCATCGCGTGCTGGTACAGCCAGATCTCCACGCCCTCACGCAGCAGCTCGCCGTAGTAGGGGCGCGCCACCCAGTCCGCCAGGATGTGGTTGGAATACTCGGGGATCAGCACCTGGACGCGCACGCCCCGGCGGGCTGCTGCGATCAGCGAGGAGAGGACCTCGCGGTCAGGGATGAAATACGCCGTCGTGATGAGCACGCGGTTGGTCGCCCGCTCGATCGCGTCGATGTACATGCCGCGGATCGGGTAGAGCAGATTGTGGGGCAGATTGAACTGCGCGGTCACATCCGCGCTCCACGCGCGCGCACCCTGATCAGGCAGCTCCGGGCTGGTCGCGGGACGGAAGTGATTCCAAAAGTCCACGAAACCGTTCTCTAGCTCCCACACGGCCTCGCCCGTGATACGCACGTGGGTGTCGCGCCACTCGTTCGCGAACGGGTCACCGATGTTGTAGCCGCCGACAAAGCCGACCTCGCCGTCGACCACGAGGATCTTGCGGTGATCCTGGCCCGTACGGCGAATGTTCAGGGTGAACAGGCCCGAACGCAGCGTCGGGAAACGACGCACGTGCAGGTTCGGCATCGCGGGGAACTTGTAGAAGCGTGGATCCTGGTTGAGGACACCGAAGCCATCCCACACGCAGAAGACCTCGACGCCGCGCTGCGCGGCGACGATCAGCGCGTCCTTGAAGCGCTGGCCCCAGCTGTCCGAGCGCCAGATGAAGGTCTCGAAGTAAATGTGATGCGTTGCCCCTTCGATGGCCTCCAGCATGTCTTCGTAGAGGGAGGTTCCCTCCGTGTACGTGCGCGCCACGGTGTCGCCGATCTGCGTGTCGGCGGGAGGTAGGGTCGGGAAACCGTGCACGCCACCGGGGATACGGGAGGTGCGCATACGGTCGATCGCGTGGACGGTGACGACCGCTGCCGCCTGGGCGGCGAGCAGGGCAATGCCCGCTTTTTTGACGATCGACCACGTCTGCCTGGTGAGTTGGCGTCGCTGTGAAAAGGCCATACGGGTAGGATGCCACACATGTCACGCATTAGTACTGACGAGGTCGCCCGCGTCGCGGGCCTGGCCCATATCGCATTGACCGACGAGGAAATCACGCGCTTCGCGGGTGAGCTCGACGCGATTGCCGACGCCGTTTCCAAGGTGTCGGAGGTCGCGACCCCCGACGTGCCCGCCACCTCACACCCGATCCCGCTCACCAACGTGTGGCGCGAGGATGAAGTGGGGCCGACCGTGGACCGAGACGAGGTGCTCGCGCAGGCGCCCGCCGCGCAGGACGGCATGTTCCTAGTGCCGCAGATCCTGGGGGAGGACTGATGAACGACCTGTTGAAGAAGAGCGCCCTCGAACTGGCCGACATGCTCGCCGCCGGGGACATTACCTCGGTCGAGCTGACCCGGGCCTGCCTGGACCGCATCGACGCCATCGACGATCGCGTCCGCGCCTTCATCACCGTCGACCGCGAGGGCGCACTGGCGACCGCCGCCTACGTGGACGCGCGCCGCGCAGCGGGGGAGGACCTGCACCGCCTGGCGGGCGTGCCCATCGCCATCAAAGACAACATCGTGACGCGTGGCCTGCGCACCACCTGCGCCTCGAAGATCCTGGGAGACTGGAAGCCCCCCTACGACGCGACCG
>CALHZX010000124.1 GCA_938040725.1 uncultured Actinomyces sp.
AGTGGCCGAGCATGACCTCGGACTGGTAGCACTGGGAGGCGACGATGATCGGCACATCGGCGTTGGCGAGTTCGGTCAGGACGTCAACGAGGCCAGGTTCAGACGCGGGGATGTTCCCCACGCCGAAGGTGCGCAGGATGACCGCGTCCGGGTGGGGCGTCGTCATCGCGCGCATGCGCGCGGCGCTCATGCCGGGAACCACGTCGATAACGGCGACATCCTGGCGCGTGTATGGGCTGGGATCGGTCCAGCCGGTACCAGGATGGGGCGCACCGTACCAGCGCCACGGGGCACCCGTGCGCGCCATGGGGGACACGGAAGGCGACTCGAAGCCGCGGAAGGCCCACGACGAGGTCTTCGTGGCGCGGTTGCCCGCCAGGAGCTTGTGGCCGAAGAACAGCATGACCCCGCGAGCGTGCGGCGAAATCGCCGCACGCAGCGCGCCCGTGACGTTCGCCGACGCGTCCGAGCCGACGACGCCGAGGGGGTACTGGGAGCCGGTCAGGACGACAGGCTTACCCATGCTCGCCAGCGCGTAGGACAGGGCAGCTGCCGAATAGGCCATCGTGTCCGTGCCGTGCAGGACGAGGAAGGCGTCGGCCGTCTCGGCGTGCGCATTAATGTCGTCGATAATGGCCTGCCAGTCCTCGGGGGTGGCCTCCGAGGAGTCGATGAGCGGGTCCAGCGTCGACATCGAAATGTTCGACGCCAGCTCGATGCCCTCCAGCTGGGATCCAAACCAACCCTGGAGGTCAGCGCCGGGGCGCAGACCCTCTGGGGAATCGACCATGCCGATGGTTCCACCGGCATACGTGACGTGAAGACGCACGGTCAGTCCTTTCGTTCGATCAGTTGCCCGACACCAGGGTCTCGTCACCCTGGAGCGAGGCAGCGGCCTCGTCAGTCAGGTTGCCGACGCGCCCGCGCACGTAGTACCAGCCGACGACCATGAGGACGACGACCACACCGAAGAGTGCGAGGGTCCAACGGCCAGACTCGGAGGTCACGTTCGAGGCCACGACGACAACGAAGAACAGAAGCGCCAGGTAGTTGGTGTAGGGGGCGCCAGGCATGCGGAACGAGGGACGCTCCGCCTCGCCGCGCTTGACCTTGCGCAGGAACGACAGGTGCGAGATGAGGATCATCGCCCAGGTGCCGGCGATGCCGATGCCCGCCAGGTCCATGACGATGTTGAAAGCGTTCTCCGGAACGAAAGCGTTGAGCAGGACACCCAGCAGGCCGAGCGATGCGGTGATGATGATCCCGCCGTAGGGCACGTGGTTCTTGTTCAGACGCGACGCGAAGCGCGGGCCTTCGCCGACGAGCGCCATCGAACGCAGGGTGCGACCGGTTGCGTACAGGCCGGCGTTCAGCGAGGAGAGAGCCGCGGTCAGGACGACCACCTGAATGATGTCGCCCGCGTGGGGCACACCGAGGCCGGAGAAGAACGTCGTGAACGGGGACTCGTTCGACGAGTAGGCGTTGTAGGGCAGCGCCAGGGCGAAGAGAACGACGGAGCCAACGTAGAAGAAGAAAATGCGGATGACCATCGAGTTGATGGCCTTGGGCAGGATCTTGGCAGCATCCTTGGCCTCGCCGGCCGCGACGCCCACCATTTCGGTGCCGCCGAAGGCGAAGACGACGCCCAGCGTCAGGGCAAAGACGGGGGCCAGGCCCTCGGGGAACCAGCCGCCGGACTCGGAGATGTTGTGGATGCCCGCGCTGTAATCGCCGACGTGCGCCTGCGTGATGATCGCCCAAATGGCGACAGCCATGAAGATAAGGATCGTGGCGACCTTAATCATCGCGAACCAGAATTCAGCCTCGCCAAAGGCCTTGACGCTGAGCATGTTCAGGACGAACACGAGGGCCAGTGCGATGAGGGCGATGGCCCACTGCGGGACGCCCTGGAACATCTTCCAGTAGTGCATGTAGAGCGCCACGGCGGTGATGTCAGCCATGACGGTGACGGCCCAGTCCAGGAAGAAGAACCAGCCGGTGATGAACGCGCCTTTCTCACCCAGGAACTCGCGGGCGTAGGACACGAACGCACCTGAGGAGGGGCGGCGCACCGCGAGCTCGCCGAGGGCGCGGACCATCAGGAATGCGAAGACGCCACACACGGCGTAGGCGAAGGCCAGTGCGGGGCCGCCCTGAGCCAGACGGCCACCCGCACCCAGGAATAGGCCGGTGCCGATCGAACCGCCGATGGCGATCATCTGGATGTGTCGGTTTTTCAGAGCCTTGTTGTACCCGGCATCTCCCGCGTCAGTCGCGGTGGACACCTGGGTCTGATCCTTGTCAGACACGCGTGTACTCCAATCGGTGTTGAGGGAGGCCAAACGGCCGTGTGATGTCAGTTTCCTACAGTCGGCAGCTGACCGCTGCAGGTGAGCCGGTGGTCAGCATCGTGTGGGCCGCAGTGGGAGAACGTGCAAAAGACATGGTCAAGATCGGGCAAAAACCGGTATTTCGTGAGGCCTCCTCGCGCTCGCGGGTGGTGTTTACCCGAGCGGTTGTGTGATCGGATTAATGGGGTAGTCTCAAATGGTGAAGCGAATTGACCCCCATACTCATAGCGCGTATTCCGATGGGACGGATACGCCCGCGCAGCTCCTGGCGATCGCCGCGCAGGCCGGGCTGGACGCCATCGCGCTGACGGACCACGACACGACGACCGGCTGGGACGAGGCCGCAGCAGCCGTCGCGAGCACCGGCGTGAGCCTCATCCGGGGTGCCGAGATGTCGTGTTCGTCCTCGGGGATCACCGTGCACCTGCTGGCCTACCTCTTCGACCCGACCAGCCCCGGCCTCGTCGATAATTTCCGTCGAACCCGCGAGGATCGCGAAACGCGCGCCCTACGCATGGTGGAGAAGCTGTCGGCGGACTACCCAATCACGTGGGAGGATGTCCTTTCCTTCGCGCCCGAGGGTGGACCCGTGGGGCGTCCACACATTGCCGACGCGCTCGTCGCCGCCGGTGCCTTCCCCGACCGCAGCGCCGCATTCGTCAAGGCCCTGCACCCATCGGGTCCCTACTACGTGCACCACTGGGCGCCCGACCCGGTCGAGGCCGTGCGCTGCGTGCGGCAGGCCGGGGGAGTGCCCGTCCTGGCCCATCCCCGCGCTCGCAAGCGCCAGCGCCTGCTGCCCGAGGCTGTCATCGCCGACATGGCGGCGGCCGGACTCTTCGGCATTGAGCGCGACCACCGCGACCACGCCCCCGAGGACCGCGCCGACGTCGAGCGCATCGCCCGGGAGATGGGCCTGGCAATGTTCGGCTCTTCCGACTACCACGGGACTGGCAAGCCGAACCGCATCGGCGAAAACACGACGGACCCGCAGGTCATCGCCGAGGTCGTCGCGCAGGGATGCATCGAGGTGGTCGAGCCGTGAGTCTCTTCGACGTCACCCTCTTCGCGACCGCCTTCGCGACGCTGACGGTCATCATGGACCCCATCGGGACCGTGCCCGTCTTCCTCGGCCTCACCGCCCGATACTCCCAGTCCAAGCAGCGCCGCGCCGCCATCCAGGCAACCTCCGTCTCCTTCGGCGTCATCTTGACCTTCGCGATCCTGGGTGGGCAGATCCTGCGCCTCCTCCACATCTCGATGGAGGCCCTCCAGCTCTCCGGCGGCGTGCTGCTCTTCCTGGTCGCCATGGAACTCCTCATGGGTACCGACTCATCGACGCCCGATACGGGGGACGAGGGCGTGAACGTCGCGCTCGTGCCGCTGGGGACGCCGCTCCTGGCGGGGCCCGGCTCGATCGTCGCGGTCATGGTGGCCGTCGGTCAGGCCGGCGCAAACGTCGGCTCGTGGATTGCGGTCATTGTCGCCGTGGTTCTGGCCCATGTTGTCATGTGGCTGACGATGCGCTTTTCTTTGGTGGTCTCCAGGTTCCTGGGGCCCGGCGGCATCATGCTGCTGACAAAGATCTCCGGCCTGCTGCTGGCCGCCATTGCGACGCAGCTCATCATGGAGGGAATCTTCCAGTTCATCGCGGCCGCTCACCTAAGCTGACCTGGGCGTTTCCATGTTGTTTCGAGCCCGTCACCGAGCCCTCGACCCCGGCCGGCGACAACACCGGTGGCTCCGCTGAGACGCCGGCCCATTCCGATGATTCTTCGGTACCCGCCGCCGATCAGGGTCGTGCCGGCGCCGCCTCCGGCCCCGTTGGCACCACCGGCGTGACCACCCGCGGCCAGATCTCTACCGGCAACGGCCCGGCCCCCGTCTCCGCTCGTGGCGGCATCCGTAACACGAACGCTCCGGCTTCGTCCGGCGCCCAGGGCGGGGCTGCCCCGCCCTGGCGAACACCGGTTCCGCCGCTTCGATCGCCGCTGGCGCTGGCGTTATTGCGCTGGCCGGTGGCGTGACCCTCGTGGTTGCTCGTAAGCGTCACTGAGGCATCTTCGCCTGACAAGTAACGCGGGCCCGCGTTTTGTCTAGTTTGTGCTGATCGTCCCTCATTTGTGCACGAACGTGCAGTTGAAAACCGCGAATTTGCACCGAAAAATCATCGTTTCGCCTTGAAATGATGCGTGCATCACATGCACAATGGAACTACCGAAAGTCATCATGAATTGAGCCCTCATGTTGAACCGGTGATGGAAAGTGGCACCGCTCCATCGAGGGGTGCCACTTTCCTGTTTATGCGTCCCTGCGGAGCGTGCCCCCCGCAGGGACGCACCTTGCGGGGGACAAGCTGCCGCCGGACAACTGTTGGGGTCGCAAGTGTCAGCTGTATGAGAACCTAAGAGTGCGGATGCTGACCGTGTCTCGTTTGTGAGTCGGCAACATGTTGGAGTTTGGCGAGAGTTGGTGCAGGTCGGGATTTTGCGGCCGGTGTCCGTCGGTGTCAACCTGGGTCTTTGGTCTTAGAGTCAATGTGGCTGGTGTACTCCGTCACGCGGCTCGGGGTGGGGTTTCTCCCAGACCCGTGTCAGCGCAGGGAATCGTGGTGGTTAATCGCTACCCTCTAGAAGTGAAGCCAGCCCCGACCTGGGGCGCTCGCCCCCGCGGTGGGCACGGCGCAGTTACACAAAAGGAAATCGTATGACGCTGGATCTGACGCAGTCGCTGCCCTCTCATGTGCGCGCGACCTCTGGACGCCCCGTTGAAGATTCGACCTTGATGGAAGTGTGGCAGGGACTCTCCGCCGCAATCGTCGATCAGATCGCCGATAACTGGGCCGCCACCACGGAGCGTTACGCCAAGGGCCGTCAGGAACACTACTTCTCCGCCGAGTTCCTCATGGGTCGAGCCCTGCTCAACAACCTGTCGAACCTTGGCCTCGTCGAGAAGGCGCGCGAAGCACTTGCCGCCTACGGCCTTGACCTCGGCCAGGTCGTCGAAGAAGAGCCGGACGCTGCCCTCGGTAACGGTGGCCTCGGCCGCCTCGCCGCCTGCTTCCTGGACTCCTGCGCCACCCTCGACCTGCCCGTGCGCGGCTACGGCATCCTGTACCGCTACGGCCTGTTCAAGCAGCTCTTCGACAACGGCTTCCAGACCGAGCATCCCGACCCGTGGATGGAGGAGGGCTACCCCTTCGTGACCCGTCGCGAAGAGCGCTCCCGCATCGTCTCCTACGCCGACCTGACCGTGCGTGCCGTCCCCTACGACATTGCGATCACCGGCTACGGCACCAAGAACGTGGGCACCCTGCGCCTGTGGAAGGCCGAGCCCATCGAGGAATTCGACTACGACGCCTTCAACTCCCAGCGCTTCACCGACGCCATCGTCGACCGTGAGCGCACCATGGACATCTCCCGCGTCCTGTACCCCAACGACACCACGTTCGAGGGCAAGGTCCTGCGCGTGCGTCAGCAGTACTTCTTCTGCTCCGCCTCCCTGCAGGAGATCGTCGCCAACTACGTGCGTCACCACGGCACCGACCTGAACGGTTTCGCCGAGTACAACGCGGTTCAGCTCAACGACACCCACCCGGTCCTCGCCATCCCCGAGCTCATGCGCATCCTCATGGACGAGCATGGCCTCGGCTGGGAAGAGGCCTGGGAGGTCGTCTCCAAGACCTTCGCCTACACGAATCACACGGTTCTGGCCGAGGCCCTGGAGACCTGGGATATCCACATCTTCGACCGCCTGTTCCCGCGCATCGCCGAGATCGTCCGCGAGATCGACCGCCGCTTCCGCATTGACATGGCCGAGCGCGGCCTCGACCAGGGCACCATCGACTACATGGCCCCCGTCGCCGGCAACACCGTGCGCATGGCCTGGATCGCCTGCTACGCGTCCTACTCCATCAACGGCGTCGCCGCCCTCCACACGGAGATCATCAAGCGCGACACCCTCAAGGAGTGGTACGCGATTTGGCCCGAGCGCTTCAATAACAAGACCAATGGCGTGACCCCGCGCCGCTGGCTCAAGCAGTGCAACCCCCGCCTGGCCGCCCTCCTCGACGAGGTCACCGGTTCCGATGCGTGGGTCCGCGACCTCACCGAGCTCTCCAAGTTCACCGAGGCTGGCACCGACGATGTGCTCACGCGCCTGGGCGAGATCAAGCACGCCAACAAGGTTGACTTCGCCGCGTGGGTCAAGGCGCGCGAGGGTGTCGAGATCGACCCCGACTCGATCTTCGACGTTCAGATCAAGCGTCTGCACGAGTACAAGCGCCAGCTGCTCAACGCTTTCTACGTCCTGGACCTGTACTTCCGCATGAAGGACGACCCGACGCTGGACACCCCCAACCGCGTGTTCATCTTCGGTGCGAAGGCTGCCCCCGGATACATCCGCGCGAAGGCCATCATCAAGCTCATCAACGCCATCGCGGAGCTGGTGAACAACGACGAGGACATCAACGGCCGCATCAAGGTCGTCTTTGTTCACAACTACAACGTCTCGCCCGCCGAGCACATCATCCCCGCCGCCGATGTCTCCGAGCAGATCTCAATGGCCGGCAAGGAGGCCTCGGGCACGTCCAACATGAAGTTCATGATGAACGGCGCCCTCACCCTGGGCACCCTGGATGGCGCGAACGTTGAGATTCTCGAGGCCGTGGGTGACGACAACGCCTACATCTTCGGCGCGACCGACGATGAGCTGCCTGAGCTGCGTCGTCACTACGACCCCCGTTGGCACTACGAGAATGTCCCCGGCCTCAAGCGCGTCATCGACGCCCTGACCGACGGCACGCTCGACGACAACAACTCGGGTTGGTTCCACGACGTGCGCCACTCGATCCTCGAGGGTGGCTACGATCCGGCCGACGTGTACTACGTCCTGGGTGATTTCGCCGCGTACCGCGAGACCAAGGACCGAATGGCCGCCGATTACCGCGACCAGAAGGCCTGGAACGCCCGCGTGTGGGCGAACATCTCCCGCTCCGGCCGCTTCTCCTCGGACCGCACGATCTCCGACTACGCCCGCGAGGTCTGGCACATCGAGGGTGAGCCGATCGACTGACGCAATCGCTTAGGAGGCCCGGAACCGCAAGGTTCCGGGCCTCTCTTGTTGTGCGAAGGTGTGTGGTTGTATCAGTCTGTGAGTCAACTGTATTAATGGGTTGACACAGTTAGGTATCTGTGTCATTGTATTAGTGTATTAATACAGAAAGACAGGAGGGACGCGTCGATGCGCATCGATGACACCCGCCCCATCTGGATCCAGCTGGCCGACAGCTTTCGCGCCCGTATCACCGACGGCACGTGGAAGCCCGGCCAAAAGATCCCCTCCGTCCGCGACCTCGCCATCGAGGCCGGCACCAACCCCAACACCGTCCAGCGAGCCCTCGCCGCCCTCGACGACGAAGGCCTCACCGTCCCCAAGCGGACGGCCGGACGATACGTCGCCACCGACGACACGGCGCTCCACGCCCTCCGCCAGGAGGACGCGCGCGCCGCAGCAGATGCCTTCATCCGTGCCTGCCGAGTCCTCGGCGTCGACCGCGACGGTGCCCACGGCCTCGTCGATGAACGCTGGAACGCGGACCTGTAAACCAGGAGGAAATACTCTCATGACCACCCAACCCACAGGCGCGAGCGCGGCTGTCCCCGGCCTCGTCCAGGTCACTGGCCTGACGAAGAGCTACCGAGCGACCCCCGCCCTGCGCGACTACAACCTGAGCCTTGAGGCCGGGCACATCGTCGGCCTCATGGGCCCCAACGGCTGCGGTAAAACGACGCTGCTCAAGATCCTCGCCGGAGTCCTCTCCGACTATGAGGGCACCGTCACCATCGACGGGCACGCGCCCGGCGTCGCCACCAAGGAGATCGTCTCCTACCTGCCCGACGCCGACTTCCTGAACACCGAGTGGACGGCAGTGGATGCGATCCGCATCTACTCCACGTTCTTCGCCGACTTCGACGCGGACAAGGCAGCCTCGATGGTCGACTTCTTCGGACTGCCCACCGACCGACGCCTCGGCCAGATGAGCAAAGGCATGGGGGAGAAGCTCCAAATCAGCCTCATCATGTCCCGGCGTGCCCGCGTGTACCTGCTCGACGAGCCCATCAGCGGCGTCGATCCCGCGACGCGCGACGTGATCCTCGACGGCATCCTGCGCGAATTCGACCCCGCCTCGCTGCTCATCATGTCCACCCACCTCATTTCCGACGTCGAGCACTTCGTCGACTACGCGCTCTTCATGAAGGACGGACAGGTCCTCCTGCAGGGCGACGCCGACGACCTGCGGGCCGCCCACGGCGATTCCCTCGACGCCATCTTCCGGAAGGAGTACCGCTGATGTACGCCAAACTGCTTGCCTACGAAATCCGGTCGCGCGCCGTCGCGGACGGGCGTTCCTTCGGGGCGTTTATCGCTGTTATCGCGGTTGCTGCGGGAATCGTCGCCGCGGGGCTGCCGGGGATCAGCGGCTCCACCGCAGTGCTCGCCTACGCGCTGTGCTCGCTCACGCCGGTCGCCTGCGCGATCGCGGCCCTGGCCGACTACTGGAAGACCCTCTACGGGCAGCGCGGCTACTTCATGATGAGCCTGCCGATCTCTGGAAAGGTCATCTTCTGGGCGAAGATCGCCCGGATGGTGATCGAGTGTCTCCTGGCGTGTGTATTGGCCGTTGGCGGAGTTGTTGTCGTCGCCGCAGCAGCTGCGTGGGCCGATGGCATCAGTCTCGCCGAATACACCGCCGGGCCCCGTTCCCTCGTGGCTGGAATACCCTCCTCCACCGTGGCCCTCATGATTGCCGCGCAGGTCATCCTTGCGATGTCCTGGGTCGTGCAGGCCTGCGCCGCCATGACGATCGGCGCGGAAGGACGCTTCAACCACCTCGGATTCGGCGCGCCTATCATCGGTTTCGTCCTGCTGTATATCGTGAACCAGGTGCTTTCCACGGTTGGCACGTTCTTCCTTCCGCTGTCCGTCACGACTGACGGCCACTTCTCCACCGAGATTATGTGGACCTCGTACCTGGCGACGATGGGAACCGAGGGGCACCCGAACGTCATCGGCATCGGCTCCTACATCCTCGTGCCCCTGTTCGCGCTGGTCATGGGCCTGTGGGCCTCTCGCTCGATCGAGAAGCACACATCCCTTCGCTAGTATCACCCGTCCTCGCGCGTGCGCGAGCCAGCGGCACGCCAACCGTCGGCGTCATCGAGATCGTCACCCGTCCTCGCGCGTGCGCGAGCCAGTCATAGGAGGCTTCAATGTTACTGCTATCGTCAGCGCTCAGTGCTTTCGTCCAGCTTGGCCTGATCCTCGTGCTTCCCCTCGCGTGGTGGGCACTGACTGCGTGACGCAGCGTCGGTTTTGCCGCGTGGATCGGCCTGCGTAGGCCGACCTGGAGCGCGAGCCGGGTACAGGTAGCGGCAAAAGTCCTCGCATGGGTGCTCGTCGGGGTTGTCTCAACCGCGCTCCTTCAATCCATGTCGGGGGACGTGCCCGCCGAGCGTTTCGCGGGGCTCGGCCTCGCCGGGATCGTCCCGGTCGCGCTGTTCGCCTCATTCGCTCGCCCGATCCAACTCCTGCTCATCGGCGCTCTCACGGGTGCCAATGGCTGGATCGTCGGGTGGGTCAACGAGAAGGGCGCGGGGGCTCGATCCTGCCCGGCTGGGCGTTCCATGCGAGTGCGAACCTGCTCGTGGGATTTGGCGCGGCCTTCAACCTGATGGGGTGAGCCTCGTCCCGGCCCGCGGCCCCAGCGGTGGGCCGGGACCGCGGGCCGGGACAGCGAGGGCGGAGGGCTCGGTCGGCCCCTCGAAATCAATTCCTGGCGGGACTGTGCTACCCCGACGCGGAGGGAGGGCCTCGGCCCCACGTCCTACGCCGGCAACCTCACGGCGTGCTACCACGACACGGAGGGAGCGCCTGCTTGCGCGGCTTCGAGGGAACGTGCGCCGGGCTTTGAGGATTCGTTCAGTTTTCTATGATGTCTTAGGAGCGATAAGCGTCGAAACCCGAAAGGACACCCGTGGAACCAACGAACGGCTCATTCGTTCCAGCGAGCCCTGACCTGATCTGGATGGTGTTCATCCAGCAGGTCCTGGTCCTCATCGCATGGCTGATCGGCGTCGCAGTGCGCCGGGTCCTGAAGAACCGCATGACGATGTCCACCGCGTCGGCGACCCTGACCGGATTGGCCGGCCTGTGGGGAGGTCTGGTGTTTGCCGGTTGGATCTTCGACTCTGGTGACCTGTGGAAACCCGGCATGATCGGCGTTGCCGCGTTGGTTGCCCTCGTCGTCGTCATCGTGGTCGCCCTGGTCGCCGCGTACCTGCATCCGCGCCCCGGCCTCGACCCCATCGCCGAGGTCGCCAAACTCGGCGAATCCGACTCCCTCGAGTTCAAATCGAGTGCCCGCTGGAACATGCGCGTCGGCAAGCGCGACGACGCAATCGAGACCGTGATCGCCAAGACCGTCGCCGCCTTCATGAACTCCGGTGGCGGCACGCTCCTCATCGGCGTCGACGACGACGGGCGGCTCATCGGCCTCGGCCCCGACTATGCGACCCTCAAGACCCCGGACGCCGATCGCTTCGAACTGTGGATCCGCGACCTGTGGGGACAGCGAATGGGGACCAACGCCGCCACGCTTCCCCGGCTCGACTTCGCCGAGGCCACGGACCCGCAGGACGGCTATGAGCGCCAAGAGGTGTGCCGCGTGACCATTCCGCCTTCGCCGCACCCCGTCTACCTGAGGGGCCCCAAAGGCAAAGGGGAAGCGGAACTGTGGGTGCGCGTGGGCAACTCGACGCGGCACCTGGAGGTTGTGGATGCGGTCCAGTACGTTTCCGCCCGCTGGCCCGAAAGCGTGCGGGTCTCCCCGTGGACGCGCATGCGACTCATGGCGCTGCGTCGGCGCGAAGTGCCCACGCGCCTGCCGGGCGTCGTCGAGCGGGTTCTCACCGAGCGGGCGACGAGCATCTTGACGGTGTCGGAAGAGGAGTGAGCCGCACGGGGCTTCGGGTGCGGACGGAGAGTAGGAACACGGTGAGGCTGGCCCCAGGAACTCAGAGAGGCGAGTAGGCATGCCCCTGAGCAAGACCCTGCCCGCGGACATCGAGCAGATCATTGCAACCGGGGACATCGAGGCCGTCGCGCGCGCGGTCGAACGCTGTGAGGTCGGTCCGTACCTGCGGGGCTCCGCCTACGAGTCGCGGCTCATGCATTTCCCGGCCTCCGAGGAGATCACGGACCTCCTGCTGGCGCGGGGCGAGGATATCAACTCGCGCGATCGGTACGAAGGCACCCCGATCCACGCGCGCGTTCGTTCGCGATGCCTCGACCAGATCCCGTTGCTGATCTCTCGCGGAGGCGACATCAATGCGCGCGATACCTCCGACCAGATGGCGTTGTTTAACGTCGTCGAGCGTTTTCTCGTTGCCGACGTGTCGCGGATGATTGCGTGGGGCGCGGATCCGCTGGTTGTTGCTGATTCGAGGGTGTACGGGAAGGCGACGCTTGTCGAGAGTGTGGTGGCCTGGCACTCCTGGACGCACCACGCGCGCTCGCGGTGATTCGGTTGCTTCTGTCCGTTGGGGCACCCGTCGGCGAGGGTGTGTCGATCGAACTGCGGTCGATGGACCGGATGCGCTGCACGTTCATCACGCACGGTCTGCCGGAGACGGTGTCTCAAACGGCGTTCGACGAGGCCTCGGCGGCGTTGTCGGAGCTGTGTGCCCTGTTCAAGGTGGAGCAGCACGAGGCGAAGCCTGCGCCTGCCGTGGGGGAGCGGCTGGAGCTGGATCCGTCTGTGCCTGCTCTGCGCCAGCACGGGGAACTGTGGGATCTTCTCGTGCCCGACAGTGGCCAGTGTCAGACGCTTCAGGGCGAGGTTATTCGCATTGCGGGGCGCGTCGGCCACGAGGTGTACGACAACGGCGGCATCAACTGGGATCGCTCTTTTGGGAAGCTGCTGGACCAGTATCTCAGTGTCGTGTGTTCAGGCCTGCCAATGCCGCCTGGCTCTCTCGCCCGCGCCGAGGCCGCGGTCGCCTTCCTCAAGTCGCGTTCGATATCCCACCAGGCCGTCGACGACATCACGGAGCTAGCCGTGGAATGGGTGTGCCTGAACCCGGTCCTGGTGGAGTCGGATCTGCCCGACGTGGGGCGGTGAGCGGGGCTAGGTGTAAAGCTCGCGGCGGTACACTAGGCGAATGAGCAGTGTTGCGCCGTCCAAGTATCGTCGTTGGTATCGCACGTTCTTACGATGGTTTGTGTTGGTGTGTGCAGGCTTTGTAATCGCCGTTTCGCTGAACTGGTTTCACAATTCTCTGAAGGGACAGCTGTCCGGGCATGGGGTGAGAGCAGTTACCGCCGCAGTAATTTGTGTCCTGCTCCTGTCATTCGGCATGTCGATGATTGGCTCGGTTGTTTCGAACCACTCATTTTGGGAGCAAATCACTGTGCAAGCGGTGCTACTGGCAATCGTGTCCTGTCCCCTGGCGTTTGCATATGACTTGGTTGAGTCTGGAAAGCCCCTTGCCACCTTCTACGGCGGCGGCGGAGCTGGCGTGGTGTCAGCGTATGAGGCGATTCTCGTCTTGGCGATCTGTTTGATTTCCCTGATCACTCAGATGATGCTCGTTCACTACGATTCCTTGCATCGCGAGGTCACTCTCATTGTTGGTGGAAGCCTCGCTGTCGTGGGCATCCTGCTGCCGAAGATGCTTGAGTCGTACGAGGTTCTGCAAGCCTACTGCGCTGCTGCTGAGTGTGATGCCGAATATCGTCTGGGTATTGCCTGGTACGAGGTCGCGCTTGCTTTCTCTGCTGCTATCGCGGCCTTGTTTGTTGCTGGTGTGCTGACGCCCGTGTGGAGGCCTCGGCTCTGTCGGCTTTTTGATCCTGATAGCCCCTGTGAGATTTGTTCGCCGCTTCCAACGAGTGACCTTAGTGAACGAGCGTCGTTGGATCTACACGACTGTGATGGCGCTACTGAGGAACAGAGCGTTCCTATGCTTCATGGCGAGGGTCTAGAAGGGGTGATATCTTCACAAATCGCGCCGGTGCGGCGTCATGGTGGTGTTAACGGGCACATCGCCGCTGCCGTAGTCGCTGGCCTCGTCGCTGGCGCGTGTTTCTCGGTCGTGAGCCCTCTCTTCGGTCGCCGCTGAGCTGCGTTGCCTCGCGTTTAGGCTGGAGAGTCGAGGCATATCTCCACACCGATACTTGTTGCTCAGTGGTATTGCACTACTTGGCGCAGCATTGCACTGCTTAGTAGCTAGTGCAATGCCTTCCTATCTAGTGCATTGCTGCTGTATTGGTGCAGCGCTGCGCGGCCTGGGCCTGTCGGACGCCGGCGTGGCCGGCGCCAGCGAGGCAACCCGCGCGCAAGCTTGATGTCGATGAGGCGGTGCACCCGATTCGTAGGCATTACACCCCTTCTGATCGGGTGCATCGCGACGGAACGGGTGTAGCGCGACGGAACGGGTGCACGGTTGCCCGGTCTGGTTCGGTCGATGGCTTGTTGATAGGGCTAGGGGCGTACAGTGACGCGCGTGGGCTTGTTGCTCAGTGGTGTTACACCACTGAGCGGGGTATTACACCAGCTCGGAGGTGGTGTAATGCTCGCTAACTGGTGTAATGCTCCCTAAAAGGTGCAGCGCCTCTCGCATGGCCTTCATGAAACAGACGTGGAGTGTGCGAACGGAGAGCAATTGCCCGCAGTTGTGCTTGTTGCGGGCAGTGCTGCACCCGATCCGTAGGCATTACACCCCTTCTGATCGGGTGCATCGCGACGTAACGGGTGTAGCGCCTCTCGTGTGGCCCTCGTCAAACAGGCGTGGAGTGCGTCGGTGACAGACTCAGGCTGCGGCCGTGGGTGGGCGTGGAAGTCTCCAATGCTCACCACGCCCGTGTGCGCGAGCCGGAGCTACGTGCGTCAACGGAGCAGCACTGATGCGCCGGAGGACAACAAACAACAGGGGAGGTGCCCAAGCCGTGTGGCTCGGGCACCTCCCATTGCTGTACGAACGTGGTGCGATCATCGCGCGGCTGCTGCGATGGCCGGCGTGCACTTTGGATCCGCAGCTGGTCACTGACTGCGGAATGCGCGTAACAGTTGAGCACTATCAGCGCGACGCGCTAACGTCTCACGCCCAGGCAACGCGACACCGGTGTGGCTTGGACCCCTCCTCATGTCGCATCAATGCGGGGCTCTATCGCCTCGATCTAGCGCCTCACTCGCCGCCCTTACGGCGGCGGATACGCTTGCGGGCGCGGGGCGCGCGCTCAGCACCAGCCGAAGCGGAACCAGCGGAACCGGCCGAACCGGAACCCGCATGCTGCGAGTGCTCGCCGCGGCCACGACCACGGGTGCCGCGGTCGGAGCGGCCGGCCTTGCCGGCGTTCAGCTTACGATCCCCGTCCTGGGCGCCGCGACGCGAGCCGCGCGAACGCGATGCGTCGGAAGAGGCACCGCGCGACGAACGCCCGCGGCCACCACGCGACCCGGAACGGCCGCCACGGCCTCGTCCCTCGGAGTGGGGAGCGGAGCCGCCCAGGTCCTCGAGGACCTCGGCGTCCAGGCCAGCGCGCGTGCGCTTGGCGCGCGGCAGGCGGCCGGTCGTGCCCTCCGGGATGTCCAGGTCGGTGAACAGGTGGGGGGACGTGTGGTAGGTCTCGAGCGGATCTGGCACGCCCAGGCCCAGGGCCTTGGAGATGAGCGACCAGCGTGGCGTGTCGTCCCAGTCGACGAAGGTGACGGCCGTGCCGGAGTGTCCGGCGCGGCCCGTGCGGCCGATGCGGTGGATGTAGATCTTCTCGTCTTCGGGGCACTGGTAGTTAATGACGTGCGTGACGTCGTCGACGTCGATGCCTCGTGCGGCGACGTCGGTGGCGACCAGGACGTCGACCTTGCCGTTGCGGAAGGCGCGCAGCGCCTGCTCGCGGGCGCCTTGGCCGAGGTCGCCGTGCAGCGCGCCGACCGCGAAGCCGCGGGCGGTCAGGTCCTCGCCCAGGCGGGCGGCGGTGCGCTTGGTGCGGCAGAAGATGACGGTGCGGCCGCGACCTTCGGCCTGGAGGATGCGGGCGACGACCTCGACCTTGTTCATGGCGTGAACGCGGTAGATGACCTGCTTGACCGTGTTGACGGTCTGGTTCTGGTCGTCGGGGTCCTGCGCGCGGATGTGGGTGGGCTGGACCATGAAGCGGCGGGCGAGGGCCACGACGGGGCCGGGCATGGTCGCGGAGAACAGCATGGTGTGGCGGTTCTCGGGGACGCGGCCCAGCAGTGTCTCGACGTCGGGTAGGAAGCCCAGGTCGAGCATTTCGTCGGCCTCGTCGAGGACGACGGTCTCCACGCCGGACAGGTGCAGGTGGCCCTTGCGCAGCAGGTCGATGAGGCGGCCGGGCGTGCCCACGACGATGTCGGCGCCACGGGTGAGGGCCTCGATCTGGGGTTCGAAGGCGACGCCGCCGTAGATTTCGACGATGCGGGTCGACAGGTACTTGGCAGCCTCGCGCAGGTCCTGGGCGACCTGCTTGGTGAGTTCGCGGGTCGGCAGGATGATGAGCGCCTGCGGCTGGTTCGGGTTGAGCAGGTCCTCGTAGCCTTCTTCGTCGGGCGCGATGACGTCCTCGAGCACGGGGATGCCGAAGCCGAGGGTCTTGCCGGTGCCGGTCTTGGCCTGGCCGATGATGTCGTGGCGCTCCAGCGCGGGGCCAAGCGTGAGGGCCTGGATCGGGAAGGGGTGCGTGATGCCCTTGTCTTCGAGGGCGTCGACGATCGGGTCGGTGACGCCGAAGTCCGCGAAAGACTTCTTGTCGAGGTCCTCGCCCTTGCCGGTGATGTCCGGGGTGGCATCTTCGACCTCGGGGGCTGCGGGCTTGATGTTGCCGAGGCGGACGACGCCTGCGGAGTATTCGACGGACGAGGCCGGGGCGGCCTTTTCGGTGGTGTCAACGTCGGTGGTGGGCACAGTTGCCTCAGTGCTCGTGTTGGTCACGATCTACCTTGTCTCCCGGGCTTTTCCGGGGTTGGGGTC
>CALHZX010000125.1 GCA_938040725.1 uncultured Actinomyces sp.
ATGTCGGCGGCGATCGGGTGCGTGGTCGGCATCTGGTCCTGCGTGTAGGCCCAGATCTTGCGGTTCATCGCGAAGTTCGCCCATTCACCCACGTACCGCGTGGCGGTTGCGATAGCGCTGGCGCCCTGGTTCTCGGCAAAGGATTCCTTCAGCCACAGGTCGTCCCACCACGAGGGTGTGGCGAGGTCTCCGAACCACATGTGGCACATTTCGTGCAGCGTTGTGTTCGCGCGGCGCTGACGCTCGGAGAACGTGGGCACCGAGCGCGAAATGTAGTTCTCGTTGAAGGTGATGCAGCCCGGGTTTTCCATCGCGCCCAGGTTGTATTCGGGCACGTATACCTGGTCGTAGGAGCCCCACGGGAACGTGACACCGTAGCGCGCATGGTAGAAGTCGAGTCCGGCGCGGGTCACCTCGAAGACGTCATCGGAGTCGAGGTAACGCGCAAGCGTACGACGACACAGGAGTCGCAGCGCCAGCTCAGCATGCCCGCCATCCGACGCGCCACCGCTCCAGGTGCCTCCCTCGATGACCGCCCACGGGCCAGCAACGATCGCCGTGATGTAGCTGGAGAGCGGGCGGGTCGCCGTGAAGTCATGGCGGAGCGCGCCCGTCTCGCCAACGGACTCCACGCCTGTCTCAATCCCGTTGGAGGAGACAACCCAGCCCGCCGGTGCGATGACGTGGAATGTCCATTCTGGCTTCACATCCGGCTGGTCGATGCACGGCCATGCGCGGTGGGCATCGTTGGGCTCGAATTGGGTGTAGAGGTAAACTTCGCCGTCCTCGGGATCGGTGTAGCGGTGCAGGCCTTCACCGCTGCGTGAGTAGCGTGCGAGAGCGCGGACCTCCAGGGTGATGGGCTCCCCTACAGGAAGACCAGCGACCCAGACTCGGTCTTCCTCATCCTCGAACGGGTGAGGGTGACCATTGAGGAGCACCTCGGTGACATCGCCCACGATGTCGATAAAGGTGCGGTCCTCGTCCGACGTCATCGTCAGCGTCGACGTCACGGGATAAGTGGGAATCGTGGTGTCCTGGGCTCCTTGGATATCGACCACGACGTCGATAGCTGAGACGTGTAGATGGGCAGCGCGATGTGTTGCTTCGTTGCGCGTCAAAATCTGCATGACACCTATCCTACTGTGTCACGCCCGCTCTGTGTGGCGCGCGCCGCCGCGCCAACGAACTACAGTAGGGACATGACTTCAGTGATTGATATTCGCCCCACGGTTGCCCCAGTGTCACTCGCGACCGCGCTGTCGGGCCTGGAGATCCAGGGATTTTTCGCTCCCGATGGCGCCCCCGCGTCGATTGCGGACTCGACGCTGTGCCTTCGCGGCATCACCGTTTCTTCCGACGACTGCGAGCCGGAGTGGCTGTTCGTGGCAATTCCCGGCCTCAAGCAGCACGGCATTCGTTTCGCTCACGCGGCGATCGAGGCCGGGGCAAGCGCGATTCTCACAGATGAGGATGGGCGCACGCAGGCGTGTGAACGAGGCCTGGGCGTGCCCGTCGTGCAGGTGGCCGACCCGCGAGGAGTCGTTGCGCAGCTATGCGCCAACGTTTACGCATCCCCCGCTACGCGTCTGACGACGATGGCCGTCACGGGCACGAACGGCAAGACCACAACCTCGTATCTGATGCGCGCAGCCATCGCGTCGCGTTTCCCCGACGCCTCGCTGTGCGGCACCGTAGAAACGCACGTCGGCCCGATTTCGTTCGAGGCCGTACGTACGACCGCCGAGGCCCCCGTCATCGCCCGTTTCCTGGCAGCCACCGAGGAGTATGGTTGCGGAGCCGGTGTCATTGAGCTGTCCGCTCACGCTCTCTCGCTGCACCGCGTCGACGGAATCGTCTTCGACGTTGCGGCTTTCACAAACCTGCAGCACGACCACCTCGACTACTACGGCGACATGGAGAACTACTTCCAGGCGAAGGCTCTGCTGTTTACTCCTGAGCACTCTCGCCACGGCGTCGTGTGCGTCGACGATGAGTGGGGCCGTCGTCTCGCCCAGCAGGCCACCGTCCCTGTGACGACGGTGTCCGCACTGACAGACAACGACGCCGACTGGCAGGTTTGCGATGTGACGCCCGATAAGGCGATCGGTCGTACTGTCTTTACCCTCGTCGACCCGTCGGACGTCGGCCATCGCGTCGCGATGCCTATCCTCGGCGAGGTCAATATCCAAAACACCGCCGTCGCGATCGTCAGCGCCGTCAGCCTGGGCATTGAACTCGCCGATGTCATCTCAGCGATCGAGGATGCTCCCCAGATCCCGGGCCGCATGGAAAAAGTTAACCCAACGCCCGGTCGGCAGCCGCTCGTGATCGTCGATTACGCGCACACGCCAGAGGCGCTCGAGTGGACGCTGCGCTCGACACGTGAGCTCACGGAGGGAAACGTTGTCATCGTCTTCGGCACAGATGGCGACCGCGATGCCTCGAAACGTGAGGAGCTCGCTGCAATCGCTGCCCGCGAGGCAGACATCCTGTGGGTGACGGATGAAAATCCGCGCACCGAGGATCCCCAGTCGATTCGCGACTATCTGCTACGTGGCATCGCCTCCGTGCGCCCAGACATGGCTGACGTCACCGAGGTCACGACCTGCCGACGCGACGCCGTACGCCGTGCTATCCTCGCCGCCCAGCCCGGTGACACCGTCATCATCACAGGCAAGGGCGCCGAGTGGTATCAAGAGATCCAAGGGATCCACCACCGCTACAACGATGTTCCCGTCGCCGCCGAGGTCCTCGAAGGCGACGTGCGCGCGCACGAGTAACGCACCGTTATCTGTGAACTGGCGCGCCGCCGGGGCTCCCATCGGGCCTTTGCGGCGCGCCACGCCGTAGACTGGGCGGGTGAATGACTTTGACAATCAGCCCGACGCGCCCGCAGAATTCGAGGCGGACGGCCTCAAGAACGACAGTGCCGACGAGGCCGTGGCCTCGCCTCTCGCGCTCGACCTGAGCGACGAGGAGACGCAGGCGCGTGCTCGTGTCATGCGCGCCAACCTCGATCAGTTCGATCTCGATGAGGAGGACCTGGCGCTTCTCGCTGGCGAAGCGGCGCTCGCGGAAGCAGACGATGTGTCCGCAGGGCTCCCCGTTCTCGCTGTCGTCGGTCGCCCAAACGTTGGAAAATCCACGCTCGTGAACCGTATTCTCGGGCGGCGCGAGGCCGTTGTGCAGGATACGCCCGGCGTGACTCGAGATCGTGTCTCCTACCCGGCCGAATGGGCGGGTCGCGACTTCACGCTCGTCGACACAGGCGGCTGGGAGATCGACGTCAAAGGTCTGGACCGTTCCGTTGCTGAGCAGGCAGAGATTGCGGTCGACCTAGCGGACGCTGTCGTGCTCGTCCTTGATGCGACCGTCGGCGTGACCGCCTCCGATGAACGTATCGTCGAGATGCTTCGTTCGAAGAAGAAGCCGATTATCCTCGCAGCGAATAAGGTCGACTCGCCGCTGCAGGAGTCGGACGCGGCGTACCTGTGGAGCCTCGGATTGGGTGAACCCTACCCCATTTCTGCTCTGCACGGACGCGGTACCGGCGACCTACTCGATGTCGTCATGGAGGTCTTGCCCACCGAATCTGCCGTGGCCACGGCGCTGCCTTCTGGCGGCCCGCGTCGCGTCGCCCTGGTGGGGCGTCCGAACGTCGGCAAGTCGTCTCTGCTCAACGCCCTTGCAGGCGGCGAGCGTGTCGTCGTCAACGAGCTCGCAGGTACGACTCGCGATCCGGTTGACGAGCTCATCGAGCTGGATGGGCGCTCGTGGTGGTTCGTCGATACCGCTGGTATCCGCCGAAAGATGCACCGGACGACGGGTGCCGACTACTACGCGTCGATCCGTACTCAGGCCGCTATCGAAAAGGCGGAGGTCGCGCTGGTCCTCATCGATGGTTCGGCCCCTCTCACCGAGCAGGATGTGCGCGTCGTTCAGCAGGTGATCGATGCAGGACGGGCCCTCGTTGTCGTCACGAATAAGTGGGATCTCGTCGATGAGGAGCGCCAAAAGGAGATTAAGAACGAGCTTGAGCGTGAGCTCGTGCAGATCCAGTGGGCGCCGCGCATCAACCTCGCTGCTAAGACGGGATGGCACACGAATCGCATTGTGCGGGCTCTGGACACCGCGCTCGAAGGCTGGGAGACCCGTATCCCCACGGGGCAGCTCAATGCATTCCTCGGTCAGCTCGTCGCTGCTCATCCGCACCCGCTTCGCGGCGGCAAGCAGCCTCGTATCCTCTTTGGCACACAGGCGTCGAGCAAACCTCCGCGCTTCGTCCTGTTCACAACCGGATTCCTCGACCCCGGATACCGTCGTTTCATCGAGCGCCGTCTGCGTGAGACCTTCGGTTTCGCCGGGACACCAGTCCAGATCTCGGTGCGTGTGCGCGAGAGGCGCCGCAAGTAGTCTTCAGGACAGGTCACAAGTAAGGGCGGGATGCCACATTGGTGGTATCCCGCCCCGCTATCTGTCGCGCCCACTTGAGCCCGTCTACGCTGTTATCCACAGGCCACGACGGATTCGTACGAGTATCCACAGGTCTGCCCTGACGCGTTGACGCAACTCTCGCCGGGGAGCAGGATCACGTTATGACTACTTCACACCACTCCCCTGTTCTCCTCCCCCTTCCCGATGGGCTGGTGCGGTGCAACGATGGCCTCGTACGTCCTACGTGGGCGTCCCACGACGAACTCATCCGTGCCTATTACGATCATGAATGGGGACTACCCGTTCACGACGAGGTCGGCGTGTTTGAGTGCCTCGTTTTGGAGGGCTTCCAGGCTGGGCTCTCCTGGCGCACGGTACTGGCCAAACGCGACGCATTTCGCACTGCTTTTCGAGGTTTCGTCCCCGATCGCGTGGCAGCGTTCGACAACGCAGACATCGAGCGCATCCTCGCTGAGCCGGGCATTATTCGCAACCGTCGGAAGATAGAGGCGGCGATAACGAACGCCCGCGCGACGGTCGCCCTGCGAAGCGACGCCGATCCGAATGGTCCGTCGCATCTCGGCGACCTCGTCTGGTCCTACCGCCCTCAGCACGATCCGCGTCCCCGCTCGCAGGAGGAAGTGCCCACGCAGCTGCCGGAGTCGCAGGCTCTGGCCACAGACCTGAAGAGCAGGGGATTTCGATTCGTCGGTCCGACAACAGTGCTCGCGCTCATGGCCGCGATCGGCATCGTCAACACGGACATCGTCGGGACGTACCGGCGCCCGGCGTAGGATCACGACACGGTAGCTACACGTGTCTCTCGCACGTACTTACAGGCAGCCGCTATCTGGCATGATGGTGTCATGGCACTGTCACAGAAGCTTCTCAGCCAGGGCGAGATCATCGTCCGCCACATGCATACTCACATCAAGAAGCTGCTGCCAGCGATCATCGTCGAATCCATCCTCGTCATCGCCGCCGCAGTTGGTTCCTTCTACGTCCCCGAGAACGCGCGCCACTGGGCGCTCGCAACCATCTGGATTGCCGTTCTTGTCCTGTCGATCCCGCTCATTCTCGTCCCGTGGATCAAGTGGATAACAACCACCTACACGGTGACCACGAAGCGCGTCATCACGCGTACGGGCGTCATCAAGCGCACCGGCCATGACCTGCCCCTTACTCGCATTTCGGACGTTCAAATCGAGAAGGATTTCGACGACCGCATCTTCGGCTGTGGCACGCTTGCCCTCCAGACCTCGGCAGACGACCCGCTGCTCCTACGTGACGTGCCGAAGGTTGAGAAGGTGCAGGTGGAGATTTCTAATCTGATCTTCCATGACATTCAGGGAGCTATCGACGCGGATCCGACGAGCTGATCACACCACGCCAAACCGCGTCCCCACATGCGAATAGACTGGCCTCATATTCGACGTTCATGGTTTTGAAATGACGGTCTTTAAGCTCCTGATCGGTGTCACCCTGATCGTCCTCCACCTGCGCCTGACGGGCAAGCAGCAGACGGTCCAACTGACACCGATCGACTTTATCGGGAACTTTATCCCCGGTGGCATTATCGGCGGCGTCATCTACAACCAAGCATTCTCGTTCGCGGAGGACATCAGCTTCCTGCTCGTCACCTTTGGAATCATCTCCGGCCTGAACTACCTGACGTCGAAGTTCATGTCGACCCGCTCGCTCGTGATGGGACAGGCGTACACGATCATTGAGGGCGGGCGATTTACTCAGGACGCGCTCGACAACACGGATCACAAGCTCGACCCAGTCGAGTTTCTCGCAGAGCTACGCGGCATGGGCATCTTTTCACTGAGCGACATCAGCCTCGCACAACGCGAAGCCAACGGCTCCCTGACGGTACGGCGCAAGGGCGAGGGCGGCGTCAACTACGTCCTGGTGTCCAGTGGCCAGGTCGTGACCGACAACCTCAAGTTGGCACATCGCGACGAGCAGTGGTTGCGCACAGAGCTTTCGTCGGCGGGCGTCGGCGAAGTGGAGGATCTCTTCGTTGTCGAACTTGACGCCGACAACCGGCTGAACATCGTCGCTCAGACGGGAAACACAACTGCGATGACAGTGTCTGATCCGGCCGTCCACGAGGTTACGACAGTGACCGAGTTTCAGAATCCCGACTCTCAGGCTCCCACGCTCGAGGACTTCGCTGTAGATGGCACGGACATTGCCGCTCCTCCCTCTGAATGATCTTGGGAGAGCCCTGTACGCACCGTACCGACCTCGTTCCCCCGCCACGAGGCCAGGGCTCGTCGTCCAAAGAGGGAAGATCACGCATCCGCGCAATCACAAGCGGCGGCTGACAAACAAACACGGAAGCCGCCCGCGGTGGTATCCGCTGCGCGCCCGGTGAAAGTAAGCAGAAAGTAAGCAGGTCGAAATCATCCCCGTTGACGACTTCGACCTGCGAAACAGTTTACTCCAGGCGTTGAAGTACTTGTGACTGCCCAAACACATCGAATGACCGTCCTCAACCTGCGGAAATCGGCCAATCTTTTCCGAAAAACTACGTTTTACCGGGCGAAATAAAAGCGACTAAATCTGGATCACATTTCGGTTACAAATTGTGGGTACGCACACCACTAAGGACAGAGGTCCCTTCCGTCAAGAACAATGCAGGCTACACCCGTTCGGGCAGACAAAAAACCGCGAGGGATATACCCTCACGGTTCTTTCGTCGGGCTGGCGGGATTTGAACCCACGACCCCTTGACCCCCAGTCAAGTGCGCTACCAAGCTGCGCCACAGCCCGTATTTAGTTCATCGCCGTAGCGACCTGTAGAACTATAGCGCACCCGACGATCAGGAAGCAAGCCGACAGGCGTGTGCCACGACACACCACCACCGGACGGAAACACGCGCCCCATCTCCTGCGACTGCGTGCACGTATCGCGACACGGAGCAAGCGGTCCTGACGTGTCTACGCGATTACACTGATACTTATCTACCGACAACACGCATCGTGGGAGTACCCCTTATGACTACCCGTCACCTTCTGACAATCTCAGCTTCCCTCGCACTCGCTCTCACGGGTATCGCGGCACCATCTGGCGGGACCTGGGATGCATCGTCAGCACAGGCGAGCACAGTTATCGTCAACACTCAGAGCACCCCCTCACGCGTTGTAGCTACCGGGCACGCAGTGCAGGCAAGCTCATCGGCGCCAGCACCAACGCGTCGACGTTTCCGCTCACGGACAACCTCCCATGACCCGGTAGCTGCCATCATCTCCTTGATTATTTTCGCCTTACTCGCCGGCGGCTATTACCTATTCCGATACATTTCTTCCCAAAACGGGGGCCGTCAATCGCGGATGGTGAATTACAACGGCCCCAATGGACCGCAGTACGGCGTGACAGCCGGAAGCTATGGCAGCCCGCAGTATCCACGCAACGGAGCTCCCATGAACACACCGATGCAGGCGGGAGGCGGCTATCCGGCGGGCGACTACGGCAATCAGCAGGGCGGCTACCCGTCAACCGGCACGAACGGCACCTACGGTTCATACGGAAGCGGCTACTGACGTCTCGCGCCTGCCTGCGCTGCTCGACGATCTGCGAAGCGGGTACACACGCACACCTCGAATTGTCAGTGTCCACCACATAACAGGGGTCACGTCGATTCTTCCGTCACGGACTACACTAGGCAGGCTCCCATACCGCTCCACCGCGCTGGAGCACCAGATCACGCTGGTTGGAAACACCACATGCTATCTCATCTGTGGAGCCACCCTCGCCTGCGCGACGACCGCTCTCATCGGCCCTGCAACGCACGCATCTGCCGAACCACACACATCGACCGTCGCAAGCACCACCGTCATGCCTGCACCTGGTGGTACGAGCGGCCGCAACGACGCATCTGTCCACCACTCTATCCCAGTAAGCGTGACATCAAGCACCGTTGCTCCCGCACGCCGCAGCACCTCGACGAGTTCGGAATCAGGGGCGACCGCCCTCGCGGTCCTCATCATGATCGGGGTCTTCTTCGTCATCTTGTTACCGGCCTGCATCATCCAGGTGATCGTCTACCGACGGGCACGCAAGGATATCCACGACATGCCCAACTACACCGGCGCCAACAGCCCCCAGTACGGAGTAACGGGCTATCCTCAAGGCACCGAGGCTCCCGGTCGATCGTGGTATACGGGATTCAGCCCGCCATGGTCGTACAAGCATCCCTACACCGGACGGCAGAGCGCACCCGGATCGTTCCCCGCGAACGGGTACGGTACCAACCCGGCACAGGGACAGGGCTACGGCATGCCCACGGCTCAAGGTCCGGTATACGGCACCACGCCCGACCAGGGACCGACCTATGGCCACGGCACGCAACCCCCGGAGGAATCTCTCAGGGACAGAACAACCCGGGCTACTGACACGCAACATGAGTGTGCCCCGCACCCATCGGCGCGGGGCACACTCATGTTCACTTGCGCGTATTACTCAACGTCGCGACGCACCAGGTCCTCATCGACGTAGGCGAGAACAGCCTCGCACACACCCTCGATATCGAGACCCGTGGAATCGACGGTCGCGACGCCGGGTGCCGCAACCATGAACTCTGATACTGCGGAGTCCGCCTTGTCACGTCCCTCTACCTGAGCGCGCACAATCTCCATGTGTTCCTCGGTCGCATCACCATAGAGTTCGAGCGTGCGGCGACGTAGACGCGCCTCCTGATCGGCGAGTAGAAGGATACGCACGTCAGCGTCAGGGCAGACCACGGTCGTGATGTCGCGTCCCTCCGCAATCATCCCGGAGCCTTGCTCTCGGGCTTCCATCATGCGCCTACGCTGTTCCGTCGCCATCCACGCACGCACGTCAAGATTCGTCGACACGTGCTTGATCTCCAGCGCGATGCGCGGTTCACGGATCTCCTGAGTGATCTCACGTTCCCCCACCCACACGTGCGGATCCGACGGGTCAGAGACCAAGCGCAGCGGCATCTCATGTGCCGCAGCCGCAACTGCGGCTCTGTCAGCCAGATCGATGCTGCGATCCAGGCAGTACCACGTGAGCGCACGGTACATTGCGCCCGTGTCGAGATATCCGATACCAAGCCTCGCCGCCAGAGCCTTCGAGACCGTGGACTTGCCGGAACCCGCCGGGCCATCGATAGCGATCGTGATGCCGACGCGAGAAATGGCGTCCTGGCGCATCGAGTCGTTCATTGCTGCATTCTCCTCATCGAGGTGTTGAGTGGGTGATAAGTCGCCAGCCCCGCTCCTGCAGGTCTGCGACGCAGCGGTCGGAAACCGCGGGGTCGATCATGACACGGGCAACACCAGCCTGTGCACCCGCCGAATGTTCAAGGACGAGGTCCTCAATGTTGATGCCAGACTCACCGAGCTCGCTAAAGAGTCGCCCAAGCGCGCCCGGCTCGTCGGGAATGAGAACCTCAATTTCCGCATAGCGCGACGGAGCTCCACCGTGCTTACCGGGAATACGGGACACCCCCTGGTTACCAGCGGTCATGACGCGGTTGATGGCCCCAACGCTCCCACCGCGTAGCGGCCCCAAGTCGGCGGCAGCATCCAGGTGCGTGAGAAGGTCATCAAGATCGCCTCTCAGATCGCGCAGAATCGATGCGACGGGCCCTGCGTTGCCCGCCAAGATGGCGGTCCAGAGACGAGGATCAGAGCCCGCGATACGCGCAGTGTCGCGCAACCCCTGGCCAGCCAGGCCGAGAGCCTGGGCGGGAGCATCGACGAGGCGTGCGGCGAGCATCGACGACACAAGTTGCGGGACATGCGACACGAGGGCAACCGCATGATCGTGCGTTCCAGCGTTCATCTCGAGCGGCACGGCTCCAACGTCCGTCGCCAACGCTCGCGCAGCCAGCGCCGCGCGCGGCCACGTTGTCTCGTGAGCGACGATCACCCATGGGCGTCCATAGAACAGGTCCGCATCGGCAGCCCCGGCTCCGCTGCGCTCGCGACCCGCCATCGGGTGGGAGCCGACGTAGCGTGACGCCGCATCAAAACAGCCCTCAGACCGCAAGCCCGTCAGGACGTTAGCGACGACGGCATCCTTGACTGACGCAACGTCGGTGACAATCGCATCGGGGAAACGCAGCAACGACTCGACAATGATGCGGTCGGCGACATCCGGGGGTGTCGCGACGATGACGAGACGTGGAGCCTCGTAGCCGAGCCGATCCGAGCCACCCCCGGAGCGGCGTATCCTGGCCTGGGCGAGGACGTCAGCAAAGGCCTCGCCCGCACCGACGTCGCAGGCCAAGCGCAGTGACGTGGGGGAGGCGTCCTCCAGGTAGACGCGCACTCCCCCTGCCCGTAGCGCGAGGCCAAGCGACGCACCGAGCAAACCCGAGCCGATGATAAGAACCGGACCGATAGTCGATACGACTCGCTGCCCGAGCGACCCGCTCTCGCCACTCACAGTCCGACGGCTCCGTACAGCGCAGTCAGTGCGTTGCCCTTGACGCGTCGAGTCGTCCCCTGCTTGAGATGGTCAAGCGTGATAGGGCCGAAGCCGGTGCGCACGAGTTCACGCACCGGGTATCCGACGGCCTCCATCATGCGGCGCACCAGGCGGTTACGACCCTCATGCACAACAATTTCGACGGTCGTGATGTCGCCGTAGGTATCGACGATGCGGAAGGAATCAACCTTGATCGGACCATCCTCCAGCTCAATTCCGTTCATGAGAGCACGCTTGACGCCCGGCTTAACCTCACCGTGCAGACGCGCCACGTAGGTCTTGCGAATCTCATAGGACGGGTGAGTCAGGCGATTCGCCAGCTCACCATCGTTGGTCAGCAGGAGGAGGCCGGAGGTGTCGATGTCAAGGCGACCGACGTGGTACAGACGCTCCGGATAGTCAGCGATGAGGTCCGCGATCGTGGGACGGCCCTCCGGGTCACTCATCGTCGACACAGTGCCGATCGGCTTGTTGACCGCCAGGACAATGTGCTTGGTCTCGTCGAGAATCAGGCGCTCACCATCCACGTGAATGACCTGCTGTGCGGGGTCGACACGCACGCCCTGGCTGCGCACAACGGTGCCGTCGACGCTCACGCGACCGTCGGCGATCATCTGTTCGGATGCGCGCCTGGACGCGACGCCGGCTTGGGCGAGCACCTTCTGCAGGCGTACTCCACCCTCGGTGTAGGGGTTAGCCCTCATAGTTCTTCCTCCAATTCATCCAGCGCGTCGGCGTCTGGCAGGTAGGGTGCCAACGGTACCAGCTCCGACAGGCTCATTAATCCCATTTTCTCAAGAAATTTGCCGGTCGTCCCGTACAGGCGCGCACCGGACGGTGTCAGTCCCGTCTCTTCTACAAGGCCTCGGGCCATGAGGGTGCGCACGACACCATCTACGTTTACTCCCCGAATACGGGAGATCCGAGTCCGCGAAATCGGCTGGCGGTAGGCAATGACGGCCAACGTTTCCAGGGCGGCCTGCGACAGGCGGGCGTGAGACGATCCGACGACGAAGCGGCCGACGACGTCGGCGTATGCGCGAGCGGAATAGATGCGCCAGCCACCCGCCACCTCGCGTAGCTCAAAACCGCGCGGGCGATCCTGCCCTTCGCCCAGGTACTCGGAGGCAAGCGCGCGCAGTTCGGCATTGATGTCGTCAGCACTGGCGCCGAGGACGTCGGCGAGTTCGGATGCGCTAACCGGCTCGGATGCCACCATGAGGATTGCCTCGATGGGGCCGCGCAGTATGTGCTCACTCATCAGCGTTATCTCCTTCGCCGTCGAAACGTGTGGCGCTGTTCGACGAGGCCGGGGCGAGGTCTTCGTCGCCCGCTCCCGAGTAGTCATCCACGTCGATATCGATGCGGCCCTGTGTGCCAGTCCAGTGAATCGTCAGCGCCCCGAGCGCACTTTCCTGATCGAACTCAACGGCGCCTCGCCGATAGAGCTCAAGCAGAGCGAGGAAACGCGAAACGACCACGGCACGCGTGGCAGCGTCCTTAACGAGTTCGTGAAAGGTCATAGAACCCGCCTGCGCGAGCATCGTACTGACGAGGAGCGCCTGCTCGCGCACAGGTACAACAGGATCATGCAAGTGAGTGACCTGCACCGTCGGCGTTGCGGCAGAAAACGCATCGGCGGCGAGACGAGCGAGGTCCTCGGGCGTTGTCAACCAACGCAGCTCGGGAAGAAGCGTTGCGAAATGCGCCTCCAGGGGCGCATCCCTGGCGACGTACGAGCTGTACTCCCCCATCCGCTGATCAAGGTATTTCGCTGCTTCCTTGAACGCGCGATACTGAAGGAGCCGGGAAAAGAGCAGATCACGGGCCTCCAGATCGGCCTGCGAGGCATTCTCCTCCTCGTCGATAACCGGCAGCAGGTGAGATGCCTTCATGTCGAGCAGTGTCGCTGCCACAACCAGGAACTCCGTCGTACGAGATAAGTCCGGAGACGCCTGCATGAAAGCGATGAACTCATCGGTCACCTGGGCGAGCGCAACCTCAGTGATGTCGAGTTTTTTGCGGGCGATCAGCGACAGGAGAAGATCGAAGGGGCCTTCAAAAACCGGGAGCGAGACCGCGAAAAGGTCAAACTCCCCCTGGACCTCGAGACTGTCAGGCCGCGTCGCCACGGGCAATGACTTCCCGCGCAAGTCGACGGTAGGCGTGTGCGCCCGCGTGGTTGGGAGCATAGGAGGTGATCGGCTCGGTCGCCACAGACGCGTCCGGGAACTTAATGGTGCGGCCGATGCGCGTATCGAACACGAGGTCGCCAAATGCCTCCTGCAGGCGCTGGAGGACCTCGCGCGAATGCAGCGTGCGCGAGTCAACCATCGTGGCGACGATACCGTCAATCTTGAGACGCGGGTTGATGCGATCACGCACCGTCTCGATGGTCTCGACGAGCAGCGCGACGCCACGCAGCGCAAAGAACTCTGCCTCCACCGGGACGATCACGCCATGAGCCGCGGTCAGGGCGTTGACCGCGAGCAAACCGAGGGACGGCTGACAGTCGATCAGAACCACATCGTAATCGGCTTCGACGTGCCGCAGAACGCGGGCTAGCGCGCTCTCGCGGGCAACCTCATTGACGAGCTGCACTTCAGCCGCGGACAGGTCAATGTTTGCCGGAATAATGTCGAGGTTTTCCGTCGACGTGTGGCAGATCGTCGCCTTGACGTCCTCCTTCGGGTTCATGAGCAGCGTGTAGATCGTCTGCTCCATGTCGAGCGCATTAATGCCCAGGCCGACGGAGGCGGCACCCTGGGGATCGAAGTCCACAATCAAGACCCGTCGACCGTACTCAGCCAGCGCTGCACCCAAGTTGATAGTCGTCGTCGTCTTGCCGACGCCACCCTTCTGATTGCACATCGCAATCACGCGAGCGGGACCATGCCCCGACAGCGGCGCGGGCACAGGGAAATCGACCGGCTCTTCGTGCAGGTCGGGCGTCAGCGTAGGATGCGAGTTCGTGGTCACGACCCCATCCTAATTCATCACCGCGCGGATGCGTCGGTGCCACGCGCCCGCGGGTGCGACAGGGTGAAAACTTCACGCAGCGCCTGTGCGGTCACCTGGGTGTAGATCTGCGTCGTTGCGACCGACGCATGTCCGAGAAGCTCCTGAACTTCGCGTACGCTCGCGCCCCCCTCGAGCAGGTGCGTCGCGAACGAATGCCGCAACGTATGCGGAGAGATACGATCCCCCAGATCAGCGGCCTGAGCCGCGCGCCGGATAGCTGTCCATGCGCTCTGTCGCGACAGTGCACCACCGCGCGAGTTGAGAAAGAATACCGTCTCTCCCCTGCCTCGTGCTGCCAAAGCCGGTCGGGCACGCACCCTGTACGCGTCAAGCGCGTCGACGGCGAAAGAACCGACCGGAACGATCCTTTCTTTACGCCCTTTGCCGAACAGGCGCACAACGGGAACGTCGCCATCAAGGTCGAGGTCATCCGCACTCAGGGACACCGCCTCAGAGACGCGTGCCCCGGTTGCATACAGCAGCTCGAGCAACGCAGCGTCACGTAGGCCGATCGGGGAATCGTCTGCATGAGCGGCATCGAGGAGGCGACCGACCTCATCGATAGCCAGAGCCTTGGGCAGATGACGCCCCTGACGCGGGGCATGCAGCTGAGCGGCCGTGTCCGTCGCGACCACTCCTTCGGTCAGCGCGTACTTGTGCAGCCCGCGGATCGCGGCCGACGCGCGCGCCACGGACGAGGCCGCAGCAGGTTTGCCAGTGACGTCACCGGAGGCCAGACGCATCATGTAGTCCTCGATGTCACGCACGCTCACGTCCCCGATATCGGTCTTTCCGCGGGCCTTCATGTCACACGCGTATCGGGTGGTGTCCCGGCGATAGTTTGAAACTGTATGCGCGGATGCCCCCTTTTCGACGCGCAGATAATCCACCCAGTCGCGGACGATAGCTTCCAGAGACGTCATGGTGACAGGGTAAGCGACTGTGCAACATATGTGCGTGAGCGCTATCGGCATTCGCGCATTTTCGCTAGACTGTGACGCGGTAAACCATTTCCGCCCCAACGCTGGGGCCCAACACCTGGAGACCACCGTGTCACTTCACTGGGATCACATTGATGACGAAGCGGTCAAGACCGCTAAGCTCCTCGCCGCCGACGCCGTCGAGCAGGCAGGATCGGGCCACCCCGGTACTGCGATCTCGCTCGCTCCCGCCGCCTACCTCCTCTACAACAAGGTCATGAACGTCGATCCTGCCGACCCGCGCTGGATCGGACGCGACCGTTTCATCCTCTCGGCCGGCCACTCCTCGCTGACCCAGTATGTCCAGCTCTACCTCTCCGGCTTCGGTCTCGAACTCGACGACATCAAGACGCTGCGCACCGCCGGCTCCCTCACCCCCGGCCACCCCGAGTACGGCCACACCAAGGGCGTCGAGATCACCACCGGCCCCCTGGGCACCGGCATCGCCTCCGCCGTCGGCTTCGCCATGAACGCCCGCCGCGTCCACGGCCTGCTCGACCCTGAGACCCCGCTCGGTGAGTCCGTCTTCGACCACAACGTCTACGTCATCGCCGGCGACGGCTGCTTCGAGGAAGGCGTTTCCGCCGAGGCCTCCTCCCTCGCAGGCACCCAGGAGCTGGGCAACATCACCGTCATCTGGGACGACAACCACATCTCCATCGAAGACGACACGTCGATCGCCTTCAACGAGGATGTCCTGGCCCGCTACGAGGCCTACGGCTGGCATGTCCAGCGCGTCGACTGGCTCGGCGAGGACGGCTCCTACGAGGAGAACACCGCCGCCCTGAACGACGCCCTCGACGCCGCCAAGGCCGAGACCAAGAAGCCCTCGCTCATCGCACTGCGCACCATCATCGGCTGGCCGACCCCCGGCAAGCAGAACACCGGTGGCATCCACGGCTCGAAGCTGGGCACCGAGGCCCTCAAGGGCCTGAAAGAAGCCCTGGGCGCCGACCCCGAGAAGATGTTCGATGCCGATTCGGCAATCGTGGACGAGGTCCGCGCCCGCGCCGCCGCTCGCGCAGCCGAGTACCGCAAGGACTGGGACACCCGCTTTGAGGGATGGAAGGCCGCTCACCCCGAGCAGGCCGCCCTGCTGGAGCGCCTCCTCGAAGGCCGACTCCCCGAGGGCTGGGAAGCCGCGCTGCCCACCTTCGAAGAGGGCAAGGCCATCGCGACCCGCGCCGCCTCCGGCCAGGTTCTCAACGCGATCGCGCCCGTGCTGCCCGAGCTGTGGGGTGGCTCCGCCGACCTCGCCGGCTCAAACAACACCTTCCTGAAGGGCGAGCCCTCCTTCCTGCCCGCGCACCGTTCCTCGTCGGCGTTCAGCGGCAACGAGTTCGGCCGCAACCTCCACTTCGGCGTGCGTGAATTCGCGATGGGCGCGGCCCTCAACGGCATCGCCGCCGACGGCTTCACCCGCGCGTACGGCGGCACGTTCTTCGTGTTCTCCGACTTCATGCGCGGCGC
>CALHZX010000126.1 GCA_938040725.1 uncultured Actinomyces sp.
AGGAGCAATCATGAGCTGGATCGACGACCCGTGGATGGGTTTTGACACCGAGACGACGGGCGTGCGCGCGCTCAAGGACCGCCTCGTCACCGCCGCGCTGGTGCTGCGCATCGACGGCGCGTCCTACCGCAGCGATGTCAGTGCCCCCGACCAGGTGGCCACGTGGCTCACCGATCCGGGCGTCGAGATCCCCGAGCAGGCCACGGCCGTCCACGGCATCACGACCGAGCAGGCGCGTCGCGACGGTCGCCCCATCGAGGAGGTCCTCCACGAGCTGGCCGGCTCCATCGTCGAGCACTGGCTGCGCGGATACCCGGTCGTCGCATTCAATGCCACCTACGACATCACGCTGGTCAACCAGGAGCTGCGCCGCCACCGCCTGGGGTCCTTCGAGGAACGCCTCGAGGGTGCGCCGATGCTGGTCGTCGACCCGCTCGTCCTGGACCGCAAGCTCGACCGCTTCCGTAAGGGCAAGAAGACGCTGACGGAGATGGCGCCCGTCTACGGGGCGGTCGCTTCCCCGGACGCTCACACGGCCGAGGTCGACGTGGCCATGACGCTCGACGTGCTCGCCGGCATGGTGGATAAGCACCCGCAGCTGGCATCCATGAGCGCCCTGGAGCTCATGGACTACCAGCTCCAGGCTCACCAGGATTGGGCCGAGGACTTCGAGAAGTACCTGCGCAAGCAGGGCAAGGATGCAAATATCGACCGCGAATGGCCCCAGATCATGCCGCGAGGCCGCAGCGGCGACCAGGAGTAACAACGCTTCGGGCGGGGGTCGGTTGTCGGCCCCCGTTTTCATTGTGCCTGAGGTGTCCTCCGAGCAGCGCATGTACGAGCTGCGTGGAGGGCGCCGCGGGTAGCGCGGCCTCCCCCAAAAAGTCGCATGCAATTCGATTAAGTGAAGATTCAATAAAGTCTGAAAACGTTGCAATTCCAACGCTCATCTTTCAATACATGAAAGGTTGACAAGGGAATTGCACGCGACATTGTCGGGGAACTATCCCCATGCCCTACACAGGACCAAACCAAGGGCATGACACCGATTAGGCAGCATTGCACCAGTTAGGGAGGATTACACCAGTTAGGGAGCATTACACCACCTCCGAACTGGTGTAATACCCACCTCAGTGGTGCAACACCACTTAGCAACAAGCCTGAACGCGGGCTCGCTCGAGTGGACAGGCCAAGGTCGTCGGCCACCAGCTCACATACGGATAGGTAAGCAACATCCGGATAGGTAACGAGCATCCGGATAGCTTAATAAGCTATCCGGATGTGCATAACCTATCCACGTGCGCACAACCTATCCGGATGACACCTGGGGGTACAGGGTTTTGCCGAGCAACGCGCACCACGCGCCACCAGCGTGGAGGGAGTCGGCGGGTAGCGATGCCTGTTCACCCACAAAAGCCGCATGTAATTCGATTGGACAAACATTCAACAAAGCCTGAAAACGTTGCAATTCCAACACTGTGAATTCATGGTTTGAAATAGTCACAGGGGAATTGCATGCGAAATTGGTTGGGGATCAGCGATAAAGAGGCGCGAGGGCCGCAAGTGAGGTGGACCTGCGAGCACCACACACCAAGCGCCACCAGTGAGGAGGGCGCCAGCGGAACCGCAGGGCCTGGCCGGGCTTCGAGCCGACGCGCCGAGCAAAGCTCGCGGCGCGGACGGCGAGCGGGCGGGCCTGACGGCGCCCGGAACACCGGTGGCGCAGCAGCAACGCGGGTATGTGAGAGGCCCGGAGGCAGCACTCCGCCTCCGGGCCTCTACACACAGCTCACTTTTCGTTGATGAGATCCAGCCACGTGCGGCGCTCGCCCACGAGGAAGCCGAAGTCGCGGTTCTGGTCCGCGATAGCGGCATCGGTCGCGGGGTTCTTAATGAGCGCGGCCAGCACGTCAGGGGCGGCGGTGATGGCACCCACGCCCTGGCGGACCAGCTCGAGGACCTGCTCGGAGTTCTTGAAGGACGCGGCCAGAACGTCGGCCTTCAGGTCGTAGGTGCGCAGGGTGCGGTGGATTTCGGAGGCGACGCGCACGCCGTCGATGCCGTAGTTGTCCATGCGATTGACGTAGGGGGCGACGTAGCGAGCGCCGGCCTTGGCAGCCATGAAGCCCTGCATCGAGGAGTGGATGCCGGTCGCGGTCACCTGCATGCCTTCGCGCACGATGCGCGGGATGGCGGCGAAGCCTTCGCGCGTGACGGGAAGCTTGATGAAGAGGTTGCCACCGATTTCGCCGCGCAGCGCCCGGGCCTCGGCGACCATGTCGTCGGCGCGCTGGGAGACGATCTGGACGTGCAGCTGGGCGCCATCGGGCAGGACGGACTTGATCGCGTGGAGGACCTCGAGGGGCTCCTTACCTTCGCGGTACAGGATCGTCGGGTTGGTCGTCACGCCGTCGATGGGCAGGTATTCGAGGGTCTTGGCGATGGAATCGACGTTCGCATGATCGATGAGGATGAGCATCTGAGCAGCTCCTTTGCGGTGTTGTGAGTTTTCGCACCTCTAGGATAGCGCGGGCGGGAGCAGCCCAGCGACTGCTCCCGCCCGTAATGCCCGCTCAGTCTGCAATTACTTCGCTGACGAGGAGTGGTAGTTCGGCGCTTCCGTCGTCATCTGAATGTCGTGCGGATGCGACTCGCGCAGGCCCGCGCTGGTGATGCGCACGAAGCGGCCGTTGGCCTTGACCTGGGAGATCGTGGATGCGCCCAGGTAAAACATGGTCTGGTGCAGGCCGCCGACGAGCTGGTAGATCACCGACGCGAGGGAGCCGGTGTAAGGCACCTGGCCCTCGATGCCCTCGGGGACGATCTTGTCGTCGGAGGTGACGTCAGCCTGGAAGTAGCGGTCCTTGGAGTAGGACTTGCGCCCGCGCGAGCTCATCGCGCCGAGTGAGCCCATGCCGCGATAGCGCTTGAACTGCTTGCCGTTGGTGAACACGACCTCGCCCGGGGACTCCTCGCAGCCGGCCAGTAGGGAGCCGAGCATGACGGTGTCGGCGCCAGCCACGAGGGCCTTGCCGATGTCGCCCGAGTACTGCAGGCCGCCGTCCGCGATGAGCGGGACACCGGCGGGGCCGCACGCCTGTGCGGCCAGGTGGATCGCGGTGATCTGGGGGACGCCGACGCCGGCGACGACGCGGGTGGTGCAGATCGAGCCGGGGCCCACGCCGACCTTGACGGCGTCAACGCCCGCGTCGATGAGCGCCTGCGCGCCCTCGGTCGTGGCGACGTTGCCGCCGATGATGTCGATGCCTTCAAACGTCGGATCGGCCTTGATGCGGCGAATCATGTCGAGGGCAAGCTGGGCACCGCCGTTCGCGGTGTCGACGACGAGGACGTCCACGCCGGCCTCGGCCAGGGCGGTAGCGCGCTCCCAGGTGTCACCCCAATAGCCGACGGCCGCGCCGACGACGAGGCGGCCGCGCGAGTCCTTCGTGGCGTTGGGGTACTGCTCGGTCTTGACGAAGTCCTTGACGGT
>CALHZX010000127.1 GCA_938040725.1 uncultured Actinomyces sp.
CGGATCACGTAGGCGCCCTCGCGCCACACGGTGTCGAACTGGGTACCCACGACGTGGAAGGTGGTCGCCAGGTTGGGGCCCGCGTCCATGACCCACACGCGCACGCGCTCGTTGGTCTTGATGGGGATCGGGTGCGCCTTGTACTGGAAGGGCACGCCGTTGAAGGCCATCGCGTTAGGTTGCAGGGCCGACAGGAGGGAAGCGTCGGCGCTCTGTCCGTCCGCGCCCAGGTAGAGCTCGGAGGCAACCATGACGTACTCGCGATCGACTGTACCCAGGTCGGTCGGATCGATGATGACGGCCCCGAACATGCCGTTCGCGATGTGCATCGACATCGGGGCGGTCGAGCAGTGGTAGAGCCAGATGCCCGCGTTCTTCGCGACGAAGGTGTACTCGAGGCTCTGCCCGGGCTCGATGGAGTGCATGACGTTGTCGGGGGCGACCAGGCCCGCGTGGAAGTCCAGCGAGTGGCTCATCGTCCCGTTGTTGACGAGCGTAATGTGGAAGGTGTCGCCGATGTGTCCGCGCAGGATCGGGCCGGGAGCGTCCCCGTTGAAGGTCCACGTCTGGCGGGTCAGTGTGTCGGTGACGTTGGTCGTCTGCTCGGTGACCGTGAACGTGTAGTGACGCTCGGTCTCGTTTGTGGCGGGCGGAAGCATAGGGTCTCGCGCGTCGATGGACGCCGCGTAATCCGTCAGGGCCGTCGGGGTGGCGGGTCCGGCGGCGCCCTGGCCGTGGTCGTGTCCCGCGTGGCCGCTCGAGGCTGAGGAGCTCGAGGCCGAGGAGGACGAGGCGCCCGTGGCCTGCACGTGCAGCGTCATGCCCATCTCGCGGTGACCCGGCAGGGAGCACCACCCCTCGACGTCACCGCCGATGACGCCGAGGTCCAGCTCCTTCGTCTCACCCGCCGCCAGGGACCCGGAGGATATGCCCGTCTCGAACACCAGGTCGTGGCGCTGATCCCCCGAGTTCGTGAAGTCGATAATGAGGCGGTCGCCGACCGGCACCTCGATGTGGCTGGGCGTGAAGGCCATGCCCTCGACGCCCACCGACACGCGGGTCGTGTGCCCGGTCGGCGTCACGGACGAGGCCGTGGCCCCCGAAGAGGTCCCCGTGCCCTGCGTGGTGGGCGCGGACGGGTTGGACAGGAAGACCGCAAGCGCGAGCGCCACGACGGAGACAACGCCGATGATTGCGCCCGCCGTGCGGCTCACGGGCGAGTGGTCGCCCGCTGGGCTCATGCGTAGCTTCGGCGTTCCCGTCGAGCCACCCGTCGAAGCGGACGTCTTCGGGGCATCTCCTCCCGACGAGGGTGACGCAGACAGGTTTAGGTTAGCCACGGCGGCCTCCTTGCGTGGTGGGGGATGAAGAGGCGGCGCGCTTGGCGCGCGCCTGGGCCACGCCGCCGCGGCCCAAGAGGACAATGTCGACGACGTAGGTGGCCAACAGGACCACCCACGCGGCGATGGTGAGGCGCTCGGCGGGCACGCCGCCCAGGGATGCGACGGCGAGGGCGAACACTGCGGCCACGTTGCGAGCCGCCTCCCGGATGGGCGCCCCTGCCTCGAGCACGCCGACCCCGACGCGCACCGCGGACGGGCCGCCGCCGATGACGACGGGCATCAGGTAGGTGAGCGCGCCGACGAAGAGCTGGCCCAGCCCGGCCGCGCCGAGGATCGGCAGCCACGGCAGGAACGCCGCGCGCAGGCCGGTCGCGTCCGCCCCCTCGAAGGCGCGCAGGGACGCTCCCGCGCCTGCGACGAGAATCCAAGCGGCGCCCAGCGTGAGGGACCACGCGCCGTACTCGGCCGGGCCCTTCGTCAGCGCCGCGCGACAGAGCGGAACGCCCACGCCCAGGGCGGCCGCACCCACAACGACGAGGAGGCCCACCGACACCACGCGCATCGACCCAGCGAGTATGCCCACGCCCGCGACGAGGAGCGCCCCCACCCACAGGGGCAGGGCGCTCGTCGCGAAGGACACAGCCCGCGGATCCATGCGCGTGCGCATCGCGGTTGGCCCGAGCGTCACCAGGGTCCCGCCCATCGTCAGGCCCACCCAACCGGCCACACCCGCCAGCGCGTGGGCGACCGTCAGACGGTCCCGGGCCGAGGCCAGCCACGCGGGCGCGTTCGCGTCGAACATTGCCACCGTGACGAAACCGGCCAGCGTCGCGCCGACCACCAGGAAAAACGCCGCCGCGATGTAGTAGCGGATAATCACCGCGAAACGCGACGCCAGGCGCTCGCGGGAGGCGGTGAGCAGCGCCCACCCGTGCCATGCGGCGATCACGCCGACGACCGTCGCGCCGGTGACGGTCGCGTGCCACAGATTCGACCACATGCCGCCGATGAGGAGCAGGAGGGAGAGGTTGAAGGCAATGATGCGCGCGGTGTTGTCACGCCCGGCGCGCCGATCATCCGGGGCCAGGTGCGCGAGTGCGCGCGTGAAGTACCAGGACCACTGGAAGATCCCGTTCGACAGGACGCCCAGGGTCACCAGGTGGATCATCGTCCACAGGTTCTGCGGGATGCGGCCTCGGGCGACGATCGTGATCGCGGCGGTAGCGGCCGCCACGCACATCCAGACGGAAGTTGCGCGGTCGGTGCGGGGGACACGAGGCTTGCTCATCGCGCCTCCGTTCCACCCGACGATGCGGGATCCGCGGAGGGGGAGTCGGCCTCGTCACTGAGGCGGCGTTCGCGCGAGACCGCGCGTGCCCGGCGAATCGTCACGCTCAGCGTCGTCGCGACGAACAGGAGGACGCCCACGACACTCAGGGTGCCGCCGAGGCGCCACGGGTAGGCGGCCTCGCGCGCGCCCGCGAGGAGACGCAGAGCGAGGGAAACCTGCAGGAACGCGAAGGGCACCCACATGGCGACGTGGTAGGGGACCTCGCGCCGAGCGACCGCCGGGATGATGACGGGCGCGTGGGCGAGCAGCATGGAGACGACGAAACCGATCGTGATTGCGTGGACGGACGCATCGTAGCCGTACCCGTCGAAGGCCGGGGGTGCGATGACCCACATCAGCGCGGGAACGAGCGCCCACGCGTAGCCGCTCAGCATGCACACGGCCGCCAGGCGCGGCAGGCCCTGCATGCGCACGGTGCCGCGCGCAACGTCGTGCCACGCGGTGTCGGCCATGAGTGCGCCGAGCGACAGTCCGATCAGCGGGTAGCCGAGCGCGGGGGAGTACAGCGCGACCGTCAGGCCCACCATGAGGGCGGCGCTCTCGGCGGTGATGCGCCGCTCGGTGGAACCGGACGCGAAGGCGAGCCGCGCGAGCTCCACGCGCTCGCCGACGATCGTGACGATGAGGAAAGCCAGCCACCACGGCACCGCGCGCGGCGTCTCGAGGCCCCGCCACCACAGGAGGATGCCGCCCAGGCCAATGAGTGCGCCCATCAGCTGGATGAGGACCGCGTGGGTGGCCTGCCGGCGCGCCCACACGTAGCAGTAGATCGCGCTCAGCGCTGCCATGCCGAGAGTGATGAGGAAGCCGGGCATCATCCGCTCGGGTGCAAAACCGGTCAGGTGGGCGGCCAGGAAACGTGGGATTGGGAGGTTCGCGAGCGTCGCGCGCACGGCCTCGTTCTGGGAGATGACGACCGCGCTGACGGCGCCCGCGCCGGTGAGCAGGGGAGCCGCGTACGCCGACGCGCGCCGCCCGTCGGACTGCAGGGCGACCGCGCGCTCCAGGCAGATCGCGGTGCCCAGGAACCCGTAGATCATGAGGAGCCCGTGCACGGTCCCCAGGCTCGTCGAGGCCACGGGCGCGAGCGCTCCGAGACGCACAAGGGAGGCGTCCAGGCCCGCGAGGAGCGCGATTCCGGCCAGGAGGAGGAACGCGAGGCGGCCGACAGGCAGGCGGGGGACAGGAGGCCTCGTCACGATCGACGAGGCATGGGCTGGCGCATCCGCTCCCGCGGAGTGTGCGGGTGGGCGTGCCTCGCTCATCTTGGCTCCTGGAGGTGGTGGGTGTGAGTCAGGCCCCGGTGGGGGTGACAGTGCCAAGGTAGCCGCCCCGCCACCAATTTTCTAGGGGTGTGAGCGGTAAAAATGTGCGATAGGGGAGTCAGGGTCCCCTGGATGAATGGGGGCGCGTCAGGTTTCCGTCCGGTAATATTGCTCAGGTCACGCATCTATGAACACAGGAGTGGACGATGAGCGATCTTTCATTTGTTGCCGGCGAATTCCCTCGCCTCGCTTCGACGGCGCGCGAGGCCGCAGAGGCAGTTCGTTCCGCTCGCCCCGAGGGCGGGGCCAGCGCCTTCGCCTCGGCAATGCCCGGCACGAGCCTGTCGTCGCAGATGCAGAGCGTCGAAGACAAGTTCGCGGACCAGGCAACCAAGACGGGCACGAGCCTGGATGAACACGCCGACTCGCTCGAAGCTGCCGAGCGCGACTTCATCGCCACCGAAGACGAGAGCAGCCGACTCATCGGTTCCATCATCGAGGGCAACAGATACGGTGGGGGCTCGGGTTCCGGCTCTGGCGGTGGACAGGGGCATGAGAATCCGCGACTCGTTCCTCTTCCCTCACCGAGCAATGATGGTCAGCCGACTCATCACGGTCCGCGTCTTCCTGGTGACCCAGACAAGCAGAAGGGGAATCACAGGGACGGTGGGCATCGCCGCCGCCACCAACCCCGCCCTCGCACGGGTAGACCGAAGGTTGAGCCCATGCCCTATAACCCCGTCGGGCCGATCGAGCCCTTGGATCCGATCATCACAGGGCCGACCGGTCCTCGCCCCCTTCCGAAACCTACCATCGAGCTTCCCGAGGTGTCTCCCGTGAAGCCGCCCACGATGGGAAACCCGACCCCGATAGTGGATCCAATCGAGCCGCTGGATCTGGGAGCCAATCGCTTTAGCGCAGAACTCGGAGGGCAGTCGTAACAATGAAGTGGTCTGATCTCCTGCA
>CALHZX010000128.1 GCA_938040725.1 uncultured Actinomyces sp.
CGGGCGACCGCGTCGGCTAGGTAAACCCCACCCGGAGCAAGACCGAGCAGCAGGCAGGGCGGCCCGTCCGATGCCTGCGGGTAGGTTGCTGGAGGCCGTCGGTAACGACGGTCCTAGATAGATGGTCGCCACCGCACGACCGGTAACGGCGTGCGTGACAGAACCCGGCGTATAGGCCGACAGATGCCAGAAGGACCCCGACTCGCGTCGGGGTCCTTCTGCGGTACGCGGTATATGCTCAGGCGCCGTGCTTCGCCGCGTAGTAAGCGGCGCCGACGATGCCAGCGGTGTTCAGGAGCTTCGCGGGAATCATCGGGGTCTTCAGATCCAGGAGAGGCATGAACTTCTCGTGGTTTTCAGACACGCCGCCGCCGACCACGAACAGGTCGGGGTTGAGCAGGAACTCAACGTGGCCGTAGTAGCGCTGGAGACGCTGCGCCCACTGCTCCCAATTGAGGCCTTGGAGGGTCTTTTGACCGGAGGAAGCCATCTTTTCAGCGTCGTGGCCATCGATCTCCAAGTGCCCGAGCTCGGTATTGGTCAGGAGGGTGCCGTTGACGATGATGGCGGAGCCGATGCCGGTTCCCTGAGTGGTGAAGACGATGACTCCATCGCGGCCCTTAGCGGCACCGTAGGCGACCTCGGCGATACCGGCGGCATCCGCGTCATTGAGTGCGACGACTGCGCGGCCGAGATAGCGCTCCATGAGCTCGTCGACATCAACGTTCACCCAGGACTGGTCGAGATTCGCCATGTAGGGGATCATGCCGTTAAAGACGGGGGCAGGGAAGGTGACGCCGATCGGCACGCCGACCTTCACGTCGAGTTGGTTGATGACCTCGCGGCACACTGCGGCAACAGCGTCGGGTGTTGCGGGATCTGGGGTAGGGATGCGAATCTGTTCGCCGATGTATTCACCGGTTTCCAGGTCAACGAGCGCGCCCTTGACGCCCGATCCGCCGATATCGATGCCGCATGCGACCTGAGCCATGACCCCTCCTCGGGTAATGAAATCCTGTTGTCGACGGGCCCCTGAAGCCCGTCGTACGTGAATTGTAAGGGATACCACGAGTAATAGCGAGGCCCGCTTCAGACTGTGAGAGTCAGAAGCGGGCCTCGGCCAACGTGTGTCAGGGAAGGGTAAGGATTTCGGCTCCATCCTCGGTGACAACAATCGTGTGCTCGAACTGGGCCGTGCGGGAGCGGTCAGCGGTGATGATCGTCCAGTCGTCATCCCACTGCTCCCACTCGACAGTGCCGAGGGTTAGCATCGGTTCGATGGTGAAGACCATGCCCGGCTCCATCACGGTGTTGTATGCAGGAGCAGCATCGTAGTGGGGGACGATGAGGCCAGAGTGGAAGGCTTCGCCGACGCCGTGCCCCGTGTAGTCGCGGACGACGCCGTAGTCGAAGCGCTTCGCGTAGGCTTCAATGACGCGGCCAATCACGTTGATTTCGCGGCCCGGGCCGACGGCCTTGATGCCACGCATCATGGCGTTCTTCGTGCGTTCGATTAGCAGGTGGGACTCCTCGTCGACTGTACCGACTTCGAACATCGCGCACGTGTCGCCGTGGACGCCGTCTTTGTAAGCGGTGATGTCGATGTTGATGATGTCGCCGTCCTCGAGTGGACGGTCGTCGGGGATGCCGTGGCAGATGACCTCGTTGATTGAGGTGCAGATGGACTTGGGGAAGCCCATGTATCCCAGGCACGACGGGTAGGCATCGTGCGCGATCAAGAATTCGTGGCCGATGCGGTCGAGTTCCTCCGTGGTGACGCCCGGTGCGATGGCGGCGCCGACGGCTTCGATCGCGCCCGCGGCGATGCGACCGGCCTCGCGGATCTTTGCGATGGTCTCAGGGTTTTTGATATCCGAGGCCGTGACGCGCTCGGGTCCGTCGTGGAACATGTACTCGGGCCGCGCGATGTGCTCGGGTACGGCACGCATGGGCGAGACGTGGCCCGGCTTCAACGTGCCGAGGGGTGCACGACGAGCGAGTGCAGATGCTTCCATGGGGTGTTCCTCCTACGAACGTGTGGCGTCAGTCGTTCTTGTAGTTGTCGGGGCCGGGGAAGGAGCGCTCGCGCACGGCTTCCACGTAGTCGGATGCGGCTTCGTGCAGGGCTTGGCCGAGCTGGCCGAACTGACGGACAAACGAGGGCGTCCAGTCGGAGTAGCCGGCCATGTCGGACCACACGAGCACTTGTCCGTCCGTGTTCGGGCCTGCGCCGATGCCGATCGTCGGGATGGCGAGGCTGGCGGTCAGCTCGGTCGCGATTCCCGCCGGCACCATTTCGAAGACGACGGCAAAGGCCCCTGCCTGTTCGATGGCCTCGGCGTCGCGGCGAAGTGCATCGGCGCCAGCTCCACGCCCTTGCATGCGCGGTCCGCCCAGCGTGTTTTCTGACTGGGGTGTGTAACCGAGGTGTGCGCAGACGGGGATGCCGGCCGTGACGAGGGCCTCGATGATGTGTGCGCGGCTTTCACCGCCCTCGAGCTTGACGGCATGTGCCCCTGCCTTCATGAGGCGCGTGGCGGAAGCGAAGGCATGCTCGGGAGAGTCCTCATAGGTGCCAAAGGGCAGGTCTGCGACGATCATGGCGCGCGAGGTCGAACGGGCGACAGCTGCGGTGGCGCGCTCCATGTCCTCCAGAGTGACGGGTAGCGTTGAACGATGGCCGAGAATCACGTTACCCAGCGAATCACCGACGAGGAGCATGTCGACGCCCGCTGCCTCGAGGATCGGGGCGGTGAGTGCATCGTAGGCGGTGAGCATCGTGAGGGGGATGCCCTCGGCTTTGGCGCGCGCGATGTGTTGGATCCGCACGCGCTGGGCGGAAAAGAGGGTCGGCGTCTGCGACGAGGCCTTGGCCCCTTCCTCCGGTTGCGGTATGTGAGACACGGGATTCCTTCAGTTGCTGTTGGAGCGCGAGAGCGCATTCACGTCTTACAGGGTAGCGCGCCCGTGGATCCGGTGAGCTGTGAGGATAGGCGAACGGGTAGGATGGTGGGCAGTGCGCGTGATGCGCGCAGTAATGACCCCAGATGGAAAGAAGAAGGAAGCAGGACATGGCTGGCAATGCCCCTGACCTTGATCCTCTTGATGAGGCAGCCGTTAACGCAGTTCGTGAGGCAGGCCTTGCCGATATCGCAGCTGCGGATTCGCTGGACGCCTTGAAGGCCGTTCGAGCCGCGATTCTCGGAGATCAAGCCCCGCTCGTCACCGCGAATCGTACGATCGGTAAGTTGGAGCCCGCGCAGCGCGGACTCGCCGGAAAGAACCTCGGACAGGCGCGCAAGGCCCTCACCGAGGCCCTCGAGGAGCGCAAGGGTATCCTTGCCGCTGAGCACGAGGCCCGCATGCTGGTCGAGGAGTCGGTCGACGTGACGCTGCCGACGATGCGTCGTACGGCGGGTGCGCGTCATCCCCTGGAGACCCTTATGGAAGAGGTTGCGGACTTCTTCGTGGCGATGGGCTGGGATATCGCCGAAGGCCCCGAGATTGAGCACGAGTGGTTCAATTTTGACTCGCTGAACTTCGACATCGATCATCCGGCGCGCCAGATGCAGGACACGCTCTACATCGACGGCCGTAGCGTCGGCGCCGAGACCGAGGACGGTGCTCACCTGGTGATGCGCACGCACACCTCCCCGGTCCAGTCCCACGCGATGCTCGTCCGCGGCGTTCCGCTTTACGTGGCGTGCCCCGGCAAGGTCTTCCGCTCCGACGCGCTCGACGCGACCCACACGCCCGTGTTCCACCAGGTCGAGGGCCTTGCTGTAGATAAGGGCCTGACGATGGCTCACCTGAAGGGCGTTCTCGACCACTTCGCGAAGGCGATGTTTGGTCCCGAGGCCAAGACTCGTCTGCGTCCCTCGTACTTCCCGTTCACTGAACCCAGTGCGGAAATGGACCTGTGGTTCCCCCAAAAGAAGGGCGGCCCCGGTTGGATCGAGTGGGGTGGGTGCGGCATGGTCAACCCGAACGTGCTGCGCGCGAACGGCATTGATCCTGAGGTCTATTCGGGCTTCGCGTTCGGCATGGGTATTGAGCGCACGCTGATGCTGCGCCACGGCATTGCCGACATGCATGACATTGTTGAGGGAGACGTTCGCTTCTCCGGGCAGTTCGGAGTGAATGGAAGGGGTAACTGACATGCCTATGGTCCCGCTGAGCTGGTTGGCCGATCACGTCGACGTTGTCGAAGGAACGGACGCTGCCGCCCTCGCTGCAGCCCTTGTGAAGGTTGGCCTGGAAGAGGAAGAAATTCATCCCGCACGCGTGACTGGACCGCTCGTCGTCGGTCGCGTCCTGACCCGCGTGGAGGAGACCGCCTCCAACGGTAAGGTCGTCAACTACTGCCGCGTGGATGTCGGTCAGTACAATGACGCCCCCGGTACTGGCAAGGAGCCGTCGGAGCTGCCCAGTCGTGGCATTATCTGCGGCGCTCATAACTTCGACGTCAATGACCTCGTCGTTGTCTCCCTTCCCGGCGCGATCCTGCCCGGTGATTTTCAGATCGCAGCGCGTAAGACCTACGGCCACGTCTCGGATGGCATGATTTGCTCCGCTCGTGAGCTTGGCCTGGGCGAGGAGCACTCCGGCATCATCGTGCTGCCGAAGTATTTCCCGGACCGTGAGATTCCCGAGGTCGGCACGGATATCGTGTCGTGGCTGGGGCTGGGTGAAGAGGTCCTGGAGATTAACGTGACCCCTGACCGCGGTTACTGCTTCTCGATGCGCGGCATTGCCCGCGAGTACTCGCACTCGACGGGCGCCTCGTTCCGTGATCCAGGTCTGCCTGGCGTGATCGCAGCCGAGCCGTCGGCTGCGAACTCCGATGGCTTCCCGGTTGTCTTCTCCGACGACGCCCCGATCCGCGGACACGTCGGCGTGGACCGCTTCGTTGCGCGCATCGTTCGTGGCACCAACCCCAACGCCCCGACGCCTCGCTGGATGGTCGAGCGCCTTGAAGCTGCGGGCATGCGCTCGCTCTCCTTGGCTGTCGACATCACGAACTACGTCATGCTGGACCTTGGCCAGCCGATGCACGCTTACGACCTGGGTGACCTTGCTGCCCCGATCGTCGTGCGCCGTGCTCGCGTCGGCGAAACGCTGGTGACCCTGGATGAGGAAAAGCGTGAGCTCGACCCGCAGGATCTGCTGATCGCCGACTCGCCGGAGGGTGAGGGCTCGCGCATTATCGGTATTGCAGGTGTCATGGGTGGTGCCTACTCCGAGGTTAGTGAGAACACGACCGACGTCCTATTCGAAGCCGCGCACTTTGACGCCGTGTCCGTCGCGCGTAGCTCCCGTCGTCACAAGCTGCACTCCGAGGCCGCAAAGCGGTTCGAGCGCGGCACCGATCCGGCGCTGCCCGCAGTTGCTGCGCAGCGCGCCGTTGAGCTGCTGGTCCAGTACGGCGGTGGCACAGTCGATGAGGGCGTGACGGATATCGATCGGCGCGGCGAGGCCGTCGTCATCGCGCTGCCCGTCGGCGAGGTCGAGCGCCTGACCGGTGTGGCGCATAGCCCGGAGCGTATCGCCGAGCTGCTGCGCACGGTGGGCTGCGTCGTTGAGGGACCGGAAAACGATGTGTTCACCGTGACGGCCCCTTCGTGGCGTCCCGACCTGACTCTGCCGGCCGACCTCGTCGAGGAAGTCGCACGCCTCGACGGCTACCACAACATCCCCGTGATCATGCCGACGGCACCCGCTGGCCACGGTCTGACGACCGCGCAGAAGGCGCGTCGACTGGCTGGCGCTGCGCTGGCTGATGGGGGACTGGTCGAGGTTGAGTCCTACCCCTTCGTGTCCGATACGTGGGATCGTCAGGGCATTGCCGAGGATGATCCCCGCCGCGAGGCTCTGCGCCTGCGTAACCCCATGGCGGATGATTCGCCGTGGCTGCGTACCACGGTCCTCGACACGCTCCTCGATGTGGCCGGTCGCAACGTGTCGCGCTCCAATGCGGACGTCGCGATCTTCGAACTCGCCAAGGTTGCTCGGCCCGCCGGTACCGTTCCGGCTGACCTGCCCAGTGCTGATGAGCGTCCCTCCGACGCGGTTCTCGCGGCGCTCGAGGCAGGTATCCCGGCTCAGCCGTGGCACATCGGTGGCGTCTTGACAGGTTCGGCCGTTCCGGCCGGCGTCCTGGCGAACGCCCGTGCCTTTGATTGGGCGGACGCCCTGGAGTACGTACGTCGTGTGGCCTCCGGTCTGGGCGTGCGCGTTGAGGTCACCCGCGCCTGGATGGACCGGGTGCCCGCGTACAAGGGTGCTCCTATGCCCGCTCCGGCAACGGATCCGGCTGCGGTTGCCCCGTTCCATCCCGGACGTGTTGCGCGCGTCTTCGTGCGTGCGGGCCGTGACCTCGTGGATGTTGCCCTTGCAGGTGAGCTGTCGCCTGCCGCATGCCGAGCTTTCGGACTTCCTGCGCGTTCGTGCGCCTTTGAGATCGATATGGACGCTCTCATCTCCCAGATGAGTGATCAGCCTATCCAGGTCAAGGGCGTCTCGACGTTCCCGCTCGCCAAGGAAGACATCGCTCTCGTTGTGCCGTCGGATATCCCCGCCTCACGCGTCGAGCAGATCGTGCGCCAGGGTGCCGGTCAGCTTGCAGAGTCCGTGACCCTCTTCGATATCTACGAAGGCGACCAGGTGGCCGACGGGTATCGTTCGCTCGCGTTTGCGCTGCGTCTGCGCGCGGCTGATCACACGTTGACCGCGAAGGAATCGTCCCAGGTTCGTGAGCAGGTCGTCGCGAAGGCTGCCAAGGTATTGGGCGCGTCCCTGCGCGCCTAGTCAACTCTGGCGCTCGACCGGTCGCATCGGTGGTGTGGCACCCCACTCATTTGGGGCGTTGTGCCCACCGATTCGACCGGTCTTCGCTTTACCATGAGTACATGCACATCCTTGTTACTGCAGCATCAAAGCACGGGGCGACGGACGAAGTCGCCGACGCCATTGCGAAGCGTTTGGAGGCGGCGAATTTTACCGTTGATCGTCTTGCACCCGCTGATGTGACCACGGTCGATCCTTACGATGCGGTGGTCGTCGGCTCTGCCGTGTACATCCTTCAGTGGATGCCCGAGGCACACGAATTTATGGAACGCTTTAAGGATCAGCTGCGCGACAAGCAGGTCTGGGCTTTCTCCGTCGGTATGAATGGCGTGCCCAAGCATTCTGAGCAGGACGGTAACCGTGTTGGGCCGCTGCTCACTCACGTCAATTGCCGTGAGCTGCGTACGTTCCCTGGTCGCTACAAGCCAGCGCTGCTGTCGCTGCGTGAACGTTCGATTGCGCGTCTGGCTGGTGTCGTCGAGGGTGATTTCCGTGATTGGGACGCTATCGACGCGTGGGCTGATGAGATTGCTGCCCAGCTGCGTGCCTGAGAGTCTTGACGGCAAGCGGGTGAGGGACTTCCCTCACCCGCTTGCTTATTTATATGCATGAGTGCGTATAATCATGCATATGACTGCAATGCCTGCGTTTCCGAGCACGAAGAGTGCGCGGCACGAGATGATCCGAGATCTTCTGGCCGCCGAGTCGATCGGTAGCCAGGAGGGCCTGCGCGCCCGCTTGGCTGAGCGCGGGATTGACGTCACCCAGACGACCCTGTCCCGCGACCTGATGGACCTGCGTGCGACGAAGATTCGTGACGCTTCAGGCACTCTGATCTACACGGTGCCCGATCACGATGGTGGTCTGACGCACGACGCTGAAGCGGCCAACGTTCGTCTTGCGCGCTGGTGCCAGCTTCTCCTTGTCACCTCCGTGAAGGTAGGGAACCAGCTGGTCCTGCGTACGCAGGTCGGAGCGGCCAATCTGCTCGCCTCGTCTATCGATGCTGTCAGGCGTGATGAGATCGCAGGAACGATCGCCGGCGACGATACGATCCTGGTCATCTGCCGTAGCGAAGAAGGCGCGGCCGAGGTCGAACGATCCTTGCTGGCCCTCGCCGAACCCGGCGCACTCCCCGAAAATTAGCCCCGGCCTCGTCCGAACGAGAGTGTCTGAGCACTACGAACCCAACAATTGGAAGGAACCCACATGTCGAGCAAAGATCGCGTCGTCCTGGCGTATTCAGGTGGCCTGGACACCTCTGTCGCTATCGGATGGATCGGGGAACAGACGGGCCGAGAGGTCGTCGCTGTTGCCGTTGATGTCGGCCAGGGCGGTGAGGACCTGGAGGTCATTCGCCAGCGAGCACTCGATTGTGGAGCCGTCGAAGCGTACGTTGCAGATGCGCGCGATGAGTTCGCTACCGAATACTGCATGCCCGCTTTGAAGGCAAACGCGCTCTACGAAGGTAAATATCCGCTCGTGTCGGCGCTGTCGCGTCCCGTCATCACCAAGCACCTGGTGAAGGCAGCTCGCGAGTTTGGTGCGACGACCGTCGCGCACGGCTGCACGGGCAAGGGCAACGACCAGGTCCGTTTCGAGGTCTCGATTACTTCGATGGCACCGGACATGGACTGCATTTCACCGATCCGTGATCTCGCGCTGACGCGTGACGTCGCGATCGAGTACGCGGAGAAGCATAACCTGCCGATCGAGACGACCAAGCACAACCCCTTCTCGATCGACCAGAACGTGTGGGGCCGCGCCATCGAGACCGGCTTCCTCGAAGATCTGTGGAACGCTCCGACCAAGGACGTCTACAACTACACCGACGACCCGACCTACCCGCCACTGCCGGACGAGGTCGTCATCACCTTCGAAAAGGGTATCCCGGTCGCCATCGACGGGCGCCGCGTGACGCCGCTCGAGGCCATTCAAGAAATGAACCGTCGCGCGGGTGCCCAGGGCATCGGCCGTATCGACATGGTCGAAGATCGCCTCGTCGGCATTAAGTCTCGCGAAATCTACGAGGCACCCGGCGCGGTCGCGCTCATCGAGGCGCACCAGGCCCTCGAGTCCGTGACGCTTGAGCGCATGCAGCGCCGCTACAAGCGCCAGCTGGAGCAGACCTGGGGCGAACTCGTCTACGAGGCCCAGTGGTATTCGCCGCTGAAGAAATCGATGGATGCCTTCATCGAGCACACGCAGGAATACGTATCCGGCGATATTCGCATGGTGCTGCACGGCGGTCGCGCAACCGTCAACGGGCGCCGCTCCGAGTCCTCGCTGTACGACTTCAACCTCGCGACCTACGAGACCGGCGATACCTTCGATCAGTCCTCGTCGCGCGGATTCATCGACATCTACGGGCTGCAGTCGAAGCTTGCAGCTGCCCGTGATGTGCGTTTCGGCGTGAACATGGGCTTCTGAGTGCTTGGTTGAGGGCGTTCTCACAGAGAATGTCTCAGTTGGGTTTCAAGAGGTGGGAGCAGCGAGAAGGCTGCTCCCACCTCGCTTAGTGTTTCGTGTATGACGTATGAGGCGAGCACTGTGAGCGATGCCGTGGGGACCGACGGAGATGATGCCCTGCGTGCGCGCATGATGCGCTACACGGTTGCTGCGATGTTTTTCGTTGGCTTTGCCGGTAAGGGAATTCGTGGCATTTTCGGCGATATTGGTTCGCTCGTGCCAATGCTGATTCTGCTTGTTTCCTTCGTCGTGCTCTTCCGTATCTCGGGCCGCTCACTCTTGCTTCGTCGCTTCCCGACGACGACATGTCTGTTCGTTACATGGTGTGTGCTCTCGTGCGTATGGTCGGTGGCGCCTTTTCAGAGCGCCCAATACGCTGTCCTGTCCGTGTCGCTGACCCTCGTGTCGATCGCTGTGGCTGTTGCGTTGCCACTGACGGAGCTCGTTGGTGCGTTGATTCTGGCATTCCAATGGATCATTGGCTCTTCTTTCATTCTCGAGGCGTTGGTTGCCTTCTGTGGGAACGGGCCGCTCGCTCCGCCCATCATGTGGGGGAGAGGGCTGCTTCCCGCCTCCTACTACTGGATCGATGGCATGCTCCTCAAGGGAGGGCCTATCCAGGGTTTTCCCGGTAATAGGAATCCCCTCGCATTTGTCGCGTTGTTGCTGGCGGTGTGCCTGATTCTGCGCTATATGCAGACGAAGCGATCACGCCTTGCGACATGTCTGTGGCTCGGCGCATGCGGTGGTGTCCTGTTGCTGACGCAGTCCGCGACGGTTGCTCTTTCCACGGTTGGATGCCTGCTTGTGATCGCGGGTCTTGTTGTCCAGCGTCGGGTTCCGGAGCGCCTTCGTCTCCGAGTCGTCGGCGTTTTCGCCGGGTTCGGTGTTGTCACTGCGATCGCAGCATTCTTCTGCCGTCATATGATTGCCGATGCATTCGGTCGTAGTCCTGACATGAGCGGACGCTCCGTCATCTGGCATGCCGTTGCTCCACTGGTTGCGCAGCGTCCGATCGGTGGTTGGGGTTGGTTCATTGGGTGGCCCACGCAGATGGAGCCGTTTGCGTCGCTCGTTATCCGTCCTGATGGCACGCCGACCAATCAGGCACACAACGTCTACCTTGAGGCTGCTCTGACAACGGGTTTAGTCGGCGCCGCCATGATCACCGTTGCGATTGTCTGGACGCTGTACCGCGTCGTGAAAGTCGCGGTGGCTCATATCGACGACAACCTGTGGGATGTCATTCCCGCCGTCATCATCATCGCGATGTTCATCCAGTCCTTCACGGAGTCGCGCATGCTTTTCGAAGGGAACTGGATGCTCTTCGTGATGATCGCGACGTGGGTGAAGGTGCGTGGCGAGGTCCCGGTGGTGTGGCCTTCGGCAGCTCGCCAGCATCTCGAATATTCTTAAACGCTAGAGATAGCACCGTCGTTACCGACCCAGGAGGAACCTCATGTCGCAGTCCGAAACGCACGTCTCCCTGTGGGGTGGCCGTTTTTCTGGAGGGCCTTCGCAGGCACTTGCTGCGTTGAGCGTGTCCACGCACTTCGACTTCCGCCTGGCGCACGTGGATATCGCGGGTTCGCACGCGCATGCTGACGAGCTGCATCGCGTCGGGCTGCTGACTGACCGGGAATGCGCCGACATGCACGATGCTTTGGCTCGTCTTGATGCCGATGTTGCTTCGGGTGCCTTTGTGCCCTCTGTTGACGACGAGGATGTGCATACGGCGTTGGAACGTGGCTTGATTGAGCGCGCTGGGGCTACGTTGGGGGGCAAGCTGCGAGCTGGCCGCTCCCGTAACGACCAGATCGCCACGCTGATTCGCGTGTACCTGCGCGAGGAGGCACGTCACCTGGCGGATCGTGTTCTTGATATCGCTCAGGCACTCGTCGGGCAGGCCATGCACGCCGGCGACGCTGTCATGCCGGGGCGCACCCACATGCAGCATGCGCAGCCGGTTCTCGTCGCGCACCATCTGATGGCGCACGTGTGGCCGCTGCTGCGCGATGTCGCGCGCCTGTGCGACTGGGACAAGCGCGCTGCCATCTCCCCGTACGGTTCCGGTGCGCTCGCCGGAAATACCCTCGGCATAGATCCCCGCCGTATCGCGGCTGCTCTCGGCTTTACCGACTCCGTCGAAAACTCGATCGACGGTACTGCTTCGCGTGATGTTGTCGCCGAGTTTGCCTTCGTGTGCGCTCAGATCGGTATCGACATTTCGCGTCTGTGCGAGGAGATTGTCATCTGGAATACGAAGGAGTTCGGCTACGTGACGCTGGACGACTCGTACTCGACGGGTTCGTCGATCATGCCGCAGAAGAAGAATCCCGATGTCGCGGAGCTTGCTCGCGGTAAGGCTGGTCGCCTCATCGGTGATCTGACTGGCTTGCTCGCGGTCCTCAAGGGTATTCCGTTTGCCTACGACCGTGATCTGCAGGAGGACAAGGAACCGGTATTCGACCAGATCGACACCCTCGACGTTCTCTGTCCCGCCGTCACCGGCATGATCGATACGATGACCATTCATCTGGAGCGCCTCGAGGAGCTGGCGCCCCAGGGCTTCTCGCTCGCTACCGACATTGCAGAGTGGCTCGTGAAGCAGGGGGTGCCCTTCCGTGATGCGCACGAGATTTCCGGTGCGTGCGTGCGGCTGGCCGAGGCCAGGGGAGTGGAGCTCGCCGACTTGACCGATGAGGAGCTCGCCCAGGCCTCGTCCTCGCTGACCCCCGAGGTGCGCTCCGTGCTCACCGTCGAAGGTTCCGTGGGTGCACGCCTGGGCCGCGGTGGTACCGCCCCTGAGCGGGTGCGCGAGCAGATCGCCGAGGCCGAGGCTGGCCTGAGCGAAGCCCGCACGTGGGCGGCCTCGGCGCTTCGTTAACACCCCTACTCGCAAGCCGATACACTAAGACGGTATTCATCCGTCGAATCCGCAAGGAAGGACAACTTTCGTGACAGATATCCTGGACGAACTGCAGTGGCGTGGGCTGCTCGCTCAGCACACCGACCTCGAGGCGCTTCGTGAGCACCTGGCCGCCGGACCTGTCACCTTCTATTGCGGCTATGACCCGACTGCTCCTTCTCTTCATCACGGCCACCTCGTGCAGCTGATCGTCATGCGCCACCTGCAGCTCGCTGGCCATCGGCCGCTCGCGCTCGTGGGCGGTGCGACTGGGCAGATCGGCGACCCTCGCCAGAGCGGCGAACGCCAGCTCCAGTCGACCGAGGTCGTCAAGGGATGGGCGGACCGCCTGCGCGCACAGATCTCTCGCTTCCTTGATTTCGAGGGACCCGCAGCTGCGACGATGGTGAACAACCTGGACTGGACCCAGGAGATGAGCGCCATCGATCTGCTGCGCACCATTGGTAAGTACTTCCGTGTGGGCACGATGCTCAACAAGGACATCGTCGCGCGTCGCATCGCGTCGGATGAGGGTATCTCCTACACGGAGTTCTCCTACCAGGTACTCCAGGCCAACGACTTCCTTGAGCTCTATCGTCGCCACGGGTGCACGCTGGAGACGGGCGGAAACGACCAGTGGGGCAACATGGTCGGCGGTGTCGACCTGATCCGTAAGGTTGAGGGAGTTGACACCCATGTCATGACGACCCCGATCATCACGAAGGCGGACGGCACGAAGTTCGGTAAGTCCGAGGGCGGCGCCATCTGGCTCGACCCGGAGATGATGACCCCGTACGCCTTCTACCAGTTCTGGCTCCAGGTCGCGGACGATGATGTCGTGCGCTTCCTGAAGATCTTTACGTTTAAGTCGCGTGAGGAGATCGAGGCGCTGGCTGTTGAGGTTGCTGAGCGTCCCCACCAGCGCGCTGCGCAGAAGGCCCTCGCCGCTTCCGTGACCGAGCTTGTGCACGGCAGTGAGCAGCTTGAGCGCGTTCTAGCGGCGACCGATGCCCTCTGGGGCGGCGGTGACATCCGGGATCTGGACGAGGCTACCCTGGCAGCTGCGACAGCCGACCTTCCGCGCGCGTCGGTCACCATCGGCGAATCCACCGTGGCCGATGCGCTCGTTGCTCTCGGCTTCGAGAAGGGGAAGACGGCTGCGCGTCGCACAATCTCGTCCGGCGGTGCCTCCATCAACAATGTGAAGGTGGAGGATCCTGAGGCTGTTCTACGTGAGGAGGACGTGCTTGCGGGTGGACTGGCTCTCATTCGCAAGGGCCGCAAGAATCTCGCCGTGCTCGAACTGAGCTAACGTTTCCGTAGAGGAGGGCGTTCGATGAGAATCGAGCGCCCTCTTTTCGTTGTGTTTGTTGGGTTTGTGGGGTGTGTGGTGGGGGTCATAGTGTTTTGGTTTGACTTTGGGTGTGGGGGTGAGTAGATTATTCACCTGTCGCCGCGAGCTTGTGAGTGAGTTTGTGGTGGTGGTTCACTGCTTTGGTGGCTGGGTTTTGTGGCTTGGTTGCTGGGGTGTGTGGGTGTTGTTTGTGAACTCGATAGTGTGTTTGTTTGTTTTTTTATGCCTGTTTTTTGTTTTTGAGTGTTTTTGGTTGGGATTGCTGGCTGGGCTTTGTGTTTGGTTGGTTTTTCTGGGCTTTAACGTTTTTGTTTTTGTTCGGAGAGTTTGATCCTGGCTCAGGACGAACGCTGGCGGCGTGCTTAACACATG
>CALHZX010000129.1 GCA_938040725.1 uncultured Actinomyces sp.
TCGACACCGTCAAGGGCTGGTGGAAGAACTGAGCGTTCGCGCCTGACGCGACCGCATGTCAGGCTGCTTGCTGCAGGCTGAGGTTCGAGGACTGCTGTCCGGCCGCCGCACACAACGAGAGGCGGGATCCTTCGGGGTCCCGCCTCTGGCGTATTCCTGGAGGTGCGGAGGCTTGCGAGCCTGCCCACAGTACGCGACATATCGCCAGGGCACGCCAGCATCCACCCGCACGTTAACCCGACAGGTGGCGGTCTGTGACCTTTCATGCGCACGTTAACCCGATGACATGCGCGTGGGCAGTCCCGCCCACGCTCCGCATAGCGGGTTTGCGTGCGATATAGCGGGTTACCGGTCACCATAGTGGGTTCACGTGCGAACAACACACCACGACAGACGCCGATTCCGCCAAACCGTAGACCCATTGCGCCAAAACAACCGTTTTTGGACTCGTGTTACCCAATGGGTCTGCACGTTGACCACAACACCACCACAAACCGCGAGCTCACCGCCACCAAACGGGGAAATTGCATCATGAGAGGTGCGACATGCCGAAGATACACCGCCAGTCAGCTTCTACTGCCGCAAAACCACCACCACCGGCACGGGGAACGCCGCGAGCACGAAGCGCCCAACCACAGTGCCCATGAACAGTGCCAGAGCACTGCCATAGCCCGCCAACTGGCACAAGAACTACGCCAGCCAGGCCCCTCCGGTACAAAACTCTCCACGCACACCCGCTCTCACCGCATATCCGGTACAAAACTCTCCACGCACACCCGAAATGGCCCTATTCGGCACGTTTTGCCCACACAAGGAGAGTTTTGTACCGCTTTGGTCAGCACAACACTGAGCAGGGAGAATTTTGTACCGAACACGAGGCAGAAATCGAACCAGCCGACACAACAGCACTCCAAGCGCGACAGGTGTAAAGGGCGCCGGAGGAATCACAGGAACACGGCCGCGACGCCCGCGGGCGGCGGCAGGGCCAGCTTGGGTTGGCAGGGCCACCGCCAGCCAAACTTCGCATGCAATTCCCCCACAGCACGAACCAACACAAGCCCAAAAACCGCAGAATATCAACGATTAGATTTCAATACCTGAAATACAATCAGGGGAATTGCATGCGAAATTCATGATTGACAGCCAGAACTAGGCCACATGCAGCAACCCAACGCATGACCAAACAACGAGCCGACACACCGAGCGAAGCTCGCAGCGCAGACGGCTCGCGGGCGGGCCGCCGCCCACGGCGCAGCCCGGTCCAAACACACAAGCGGCGCCCGGAACACCAGCGGCGCCACAAGCACCCCACGCATACACGCCACCTCGGCATAACAAAACCGCCCGGCCCCAATGGGGCCGGGCGGCAGTGGCGGTAGCGCTGGGATTTGAACCCAGGGTGGCTGTGACACCACACAGCATTTCGAGTGCTGCACCTTCGGCCGCTCGGACACGCTACCTTACCCGGATACTCTACTACAGAACACCCCGGGCAGCGCAAATCGACCGGGCGGGCTGGGAGCAGGGCCACACAGCAGCCTGGGCGCAGGGCCACACGCCCCAAGATCACATGCGGTTCGCAAAACGAACGCGACCTCGGCATTGAGAACGGTTGAAAACGAGATTAAGTAACCGCATACCATTCACGCCCACTCATAAATGCACTACTCTTGCAGGGTATCTATTCAAGGCAGCGAAAGGATTTTTCGTGTCTGCGCCAACTGCGACGAAGCAAACGTCGCTCAAAGAATTGACCCTGCGCGGCATCATCATCGGCGGCATTATTACGCTGGTGTTCACGGCTGCGAACGTGTATCTGGGCCTGAAGGTCGGCCTGACCTTCGCGACCTCGATCCCGGCGGCCGTCATCTCGATGGCTGTCCTTCGCTTCTGGGGCGACCACACGGTCCAGGAGAACAACATCGTCCAGACGATCGCGTCGGCGGCGGGCACGCTGTCGGCTGTCATCTTCGTCCTCCCCGGCCTCGTGATTGTGGGCTGGTGGAGCGGCTTCCCCTACTGGCAGACCATGTTCGTGTGCGCGGTCGGCGGTTCACTGGGCGTCATGTACTCGATCCCCCTGCGTCGCGCGCTCGTGACGGGCTCGGACCTGCCCTACCCCGAGGGCGTGGCCGGCGCTGAGATCCTCAAGGTTGGCGATTCGACGGATTCCGGCGAGGACAACAAGCGCGGCCTGCTCGCGATCACCTGGGGCGCTCTGGCCTCGGCGGCGATGGCTCTGTTCGGCTACCTGAAGGTGACGGCCTCCGAGGTCGGTACCGCTTTCAAGATCGGTTCGACGGGCACGATGCTCTCCACCTCCCTGTCCCTCGCTCTGATCGGCGTGGGCCACCTGGTCGGTATGACGGTGGGCGTCGCAATGCTCATCGGCATGGTGATTTCCTACGGCGTCTTGCTGCCCCTGTACGCGAATGGCCAGCTGGAGGGCGCCAAGGACCTGACTGACGCCCTGTCGACGGTCTTCAAGACGGACGTGCGTTTCATCGGTGCGGGCGTCATGGCTGTCGCCGCCATCTGGACGCTCATCAAGATCATGGGCCCGATTGTCCGCGGCATGTCGGAGTCGCTGCGCGCCTCTCGCAGCACCAAGGAGAACGGCGCGCAAATCGACCGCACCGAGCAGGACATCCCCGGCAAGTGGGTCATCGTCTCCATCTTCGTGGCCATGATTCCGATCGCCGGCCTGCTGTGGTGGTTTATGCGCGGCACGCAGATCGAGCACAACACGGCGGTCCTGATCGCTGTTTCGGTTCTCTTTATCCTTATTGCGGGTCTGCTGGTCGCGGCCGTCTGCGGTTACATGGCGGGCCTCATTGGTTCGTCGAACTCGCCGGTGTCGGGCGTCGGCCTGCTGGTCGTCGTCATCACGGCGGTCGTCATCCTGGCGGTGCACGGCCGCGGTTCGACGACGGAGGAGAACACGGCGCTCATCGCGTACACGCTGTTCACGTCCGCGATCGTGTTCTGTATTGCAACGATCGCGAACGACAACCTGCAGGATCTGAAGACCGGCCAGCTGGTGGGCGCGACCCCGTGGAAGCAGCAGGTCGCCCTGGTCATCGGCGTTGTCTTTGGTTCGCTGATTATTCCTCCGGTCCTGGGGCTCATGCAGAACTCCTTTGGTTTCCAGGGTGCGCCGGGCGCTGGCCCGGATGCGCTTGCAGCTCCGCAGGCCTCGCTGATTTCTTCGCTTGCGAAGGGCGTGCTCGGCGGCGGTATCGACTGGAAGCTCCTGGGTATTGGCGCGGCGATCGGCGTTGTCGTCATCATCATCGACGAGGTTCTGCGCCCCGCGTCGAAGGGTAAGCTGGCCTTGCCTCCGCTGGCGGTCGGCATGGGTATTTACCTGCCTGTTTCCCTCACGATCCTGATCCCGATCGGCGGCCTGATTGGCTTCCTGCACAACAGGTGGGCATCCAAGCAGGCGGACGCGGAGCGCGCGAAGCGTTTCGGCACGCTGGCTGCGACGGGTCTGATCGTGGGCGAGTCCCTGTTCGGCGTTATCTACGCGGGCATCGCGGGGGCGACGGGTTCGGATTCCCCGCTGGCGCTGCCGTTCATCGGCGACGGCTACACACCGATTGCGAACGTGCTGGGCATCGCGTTCTTCGCGGGTGCGACGTGGCTGCTGTACGGCTTTGCCCGTAAGATCACGCGCGACGCAGATCGCGAGTCGGCATCAAAGTAAGCGCGACGTCTGCGCGGGGTACGCCTCGCGTCACGCATCAGCCCCGGCCTCGTTCCTTTTCTCAGGGACGAGGCCGGGGTACCTTATGCGCACACGGCCCCACGGGGAGCGGCTTTTTGCCCACGCGCAGGAACAAAAGTCCCACAATATGGTCCACGTCCCGTTTGCCACCCACACTTATTGCGCATGTCAATGCACATTTACCTGCATTTCAGAAAAATTGCCATTTCGTGACTAAAAATTAAATGGTACTTTTATTACATGAAGCACATCCCGGAACCAGACATTGCATGGCTGCGGGACCCGGTGGCGTCGGTGAACCGCCTGACGGTGCACGCGACGTGGAGGTCACGCAGGCCACTTCAGATGCTGTCGAGCACCTGGCAGGTTACCGGTGCCACTGGCACCGCTTCGGAGCTGATTCGTTGTGCTCCCACTCATCAGAATTTCAGCGCGACGTCTGTGCCCGGCGTCCTCGAGCTGGACGGCTCGTGGATGCGCGGTGAGGGTCAGGCCCGCGAGGAGGACGCCTCCCGTGTCGGCGACGAAGAGCCCTCCGACCTGGTGCACGCCTCGATTCTGCGCCGCGAGTTCATCTTCGATGCCCCATTGAAGGAGGCGGTTGAGCGCGGATGGATGATGACGCTGACTTTCGGCGGCTTCTCCGGCCCTCTCTACGCGTGGGTTGATGGAACGTTCGTTGGTTTCTGCGCGGACGGTTTCATTCCTGCGGCCTTCGACGTGACCGGCGCGTTGCAGCCTACTCACTCGCATACGCTCGTCGTGTTGCTGATGGATTCGCCGATGTGCTGCCACGGTTTGTTCCGCGAGGTGTCGTTGGAGGCCAGGCCTCCGGCGCACATCGTGGACGTGGTGCCGGTGGCGTCCCACGATGGTCGCGCGGGCGCGCTGACGCTGCGGGTTGAAACGACGGGCGGTGTCGAGGTTCACGCCGCGCTCGTGAACGAGACCGAGCAGGAGAAGCTGTGGTCTGCGGTCGCTTCTCCTGATGAGGTTGTGACCGCGCGGGGTCTGGACGTGATCCCGTGGAGCGCGGAGGAGCCGGCGCTGTACCGGCTGATCGTGACGCTGCGCGACGAGGAGGGGGTCAAGGACACGGTCTCCCTTGACCTCGGCTTCCGCGACGTTGAGGCGACCTCCCAGGGGGTGAGCCTGGCGGGCAAGGCGCTGGCCCTGCGGGGAGTGACCCGCAACGAGTGCGACGGGCGCACGGGCCTGGCCGTCAACATCCCGGAGATGCTCGACGACATCGTGTGGTGTAAGCGCCACGGCGTCAACACGGTCGTGATCGCTGACGCGCCCGGGCACGCCCGATTCCTGGATCTGGCCGACGAGTACGGCCTGTACGTCATCGACTGCGCGTCAAACCTGTACGGCCCGGGGGTGGCACGCAACGAGGCCATCGAGGCCGCGATACGTCGGGATCGCGCGCACCCGAGCGTCATCGCCTGGGCGATCGGGGACGAGGAGGACGAGGTACGCGCCGCCCACGCTCTCGATCCGACGCGCCCGGAGTACTCCCAGGCGCGTTTCCCGGACCTGCGCAAGGTGCGAGGCAAGGAGTTGCACTACGCGCCGGTGACGGTGGCGCCCTCGTATTCGGGGGTGACGGTACGCAACCACATGACGTTCACGTCCACGTCGGATCTGGAGTTCCTGTGCCACGTGGTCGAGGAGGGCCGCGAAACGTGGGAGTATTCGGCGTCCCTGGATGTCGCGCCGGGCGAGACGGGCTTCCTTGAGGTGCCCTGGCCGTCCTCGGGCATCCGTGAGGTCTCGGTGCGTCTGTCGTACAGCACGGGCTGGGCGTCGGCGGGCTTTGAGATCGCGCACGGAAGCTTGACGGTGTAGGCCGCGTCGGCCTCGCGAACGGACGCGCGTGGGGGGCGAGGCGAAACGCTCAGCGGAAGGCGGCGCGCCTCGTCGGGATGGTCGGCATGCCGAGCATGACGGAGCCGGACCCGCCGCACGACGTCGGCTCTTCGACATCGACCAGCTGCAAGACGTCGCCGTCACGCGCCTGGGGGTCCTGCAGGGCGGTGGCGAGCATGAGCTTGATGCGGTTGAGCTGGTTGACTTCGGAGGCACCCGGATCGTAGTCGACGGCCACGATGTTTGCCTCGGGGTAGCGGGTGCGCAGCGCGCGGAACATGCCCTTGCCGACAACGTGGTTGGGCAGGCACGCGAACGGCTGGGCGCAGATGATGTTCGGGCAGCCGTGTTCGATCATGTCGACCATTTCGGCGGTCAGGTACCAGCCTTCGCCGGCCTGGTTGCCCAGGCGCGCGATGTCCTGGGAGCGAGAGATCATCTCTTCGATGGGCCGGTGCGGCTCGAACTTGCCGTTCGTGGCCGCGAACGCGCGATGCACGGGCTTCTCGTACTTCTTGAGCGCCCACAGGACGATCGGCATGATGTAGCGCTGCTTGC
>CALHZX010000130.1 GCA_938040725.1 uncultured Actinomyces sp.
TGTTGGCCTCCATGATGTTGACGGCCAGGCCGATCCACAGGGCCACGCCCAGCCAGATCGCGTACTTGTGCGCTTTGACCGGGTTACGTTTCGCGTAGACCAGGACCGTGCCCGTCATGGTGGCAGTGAGGATCATGATCGCGTACTTGCCGAACGGGAACCACCCGACCATGGGCGTCCCGTGGATCCACGCGTAGGGCATGAGGGCAATGCCACCCACGGTCCACACGGCAAAGATCGTCCAGTTCCACCGGCGGTTAATCTCCGCGACGGCGATCTGGGCGGCGAGCACGAGCATCCAGATGAGATAGACCTTGGGAGTCCCGAGCTCCCACAGGAAGAGCGAGTCCACAGCATTCTCCTTCGAACACGTAGCCGAGCTAATAGTTGTCGGCTATCATAATCCGAAACACTAACCTAGTGTGCGGGTTTCAACGCTGAATCCCCATCGTTCCGGGGCTCCCCACGGGCCAGCGCCAGCGCGGGCGCCCCTCGTCAATCCCTCAAGGAGGAGGACCCATGACACGCCTACCCCGTCGCACCCTCTGCACCGCAGGCCTCGCCGGGAGCGCCGCACTCCTGGGAGGCATGTACGCCTTCAGCCAGCTCAGCGGAAAGGCCACGCCCGAAGAACAAGCCTGGCACTACCCGGGCGACGACCTCATCGACGCAAACTACGACAACGGCTACTCCTCGACCTACGCGATCACGATCGACGCGCCCGCCTACGCGGTGTGGCGTCTCTTCAAGCAGATTGGCGCGGAAAAGTCCGGGTCCTTCTCCACGGAGTTCCTCGAGCGCACTTTCGCACGCCTGCCGTTCTTCAACTCCTACGAGATCCAGGAGGAGTTCCAGCAGCCCGACTCGATGGTGCCCGGCGACATCGCGGCCTTCGACTTCCACGGCATGTCGATGGAGTGGGCGGACGTCGTGCCCGGCAAGTACATGGTCCAGTGGGTCGACACGAAGAACCCGCCCAAGGCGCCCGGATCCTACGCGTTCCGCTTCCCCGGGATGACGAACTTCGCGGCCGCCTGGTGCTTCTACATGGTGCCCCTGTCGGGCGGGCGCACGCGCCTGATCAACCACTGGCGCATCGGCTACGAGCCTGCCTCCCCCGCCATGAAAGCCCTGAACTGGATCAATATCGAGTTCATCGGCGGGTGCATGACCCACCTGCAAAACCTCTACGTCAAGCGCGTCCTCGAGTTCAAGAAGAAGCAGCACCTGACGGGCCGCTTCATGCGCGGCATGCTGGGCGGGCGCTTCTTCAACTCAGGAACGCCCGCGGGGCGCTACGACGGCACTCCCCTGTTTGAGGAGACTTTCACCCAGTGGTTCCGCTACGGACGGTCCGCCCCGGCCGTCGCCGAGATCCGCCCGCCCGTCACCGACGACCCGTCGTGGCCGCCGACGGGCGCGGGCACCCCGTGGGCGGGCGAGGTCGACGCCTCCTACTTCGACGGCTGGCGTGAGCCCGCCTTCTCCTGGGAGGAGCAGATTCGCCAGAAGATGGAGCGTACCTACCTGCCCAATTGGGGTAAGGAGCAGCGCTGATGGGTGCCGTCACTCCCCCGGACTACCCGACGCTCTTTTTCTTCGAGGTCGGCCAGTGGTGGGACTATGCGATGCTCCTCCTCGTCATCGCACTCCTCGCGGGCGGGGCGTGGCTGGCTCAGCGCAACATGTGGGTGGTCCTCGCGCTTTTCGTGGTCGTGCCCATCGCCCTGACCATCTTCTGGTGGCCGCACTCGACGGCGGGGACGGCCTCGGCGGGCTGGTTCCCGATCGTGAAACAGTACTCGGCGCTGGCGGGGTCCCTGTGCCTCGTCGCCCTGCAGGTGTTCCCAAAGCTGCGCTACAACCGCTGGTACCTGATCATCCCACCCGCGATCCTCGCGGTGAATATCGCCGAGGCCGTGGTGCGCGACTTCCAGTGCTACGGGATTCACGGGGTGGATCCCTCACAGGGGATGGTCACGTGGGGCGGGCCGTGGAACATCATGAACGGCATTGCGGGCATCTTGAACCTGCTCGCGATCTCCGGGTGGGTCGGGATCTTCGTGTCCAAGGGCAAGGAGCGCGCCCTCATCTGGGGCGACCTGACGATCGGGTGGATCATCGCCTACGACCTGTGGAACCTCGCCTACGTGTACAACTGCCTGGCGGACCGGGCGTGGTACTCGGGCGTAGCGCTGTTGGCCTCGTGCACGATCCCGGCGCTCATGAGGTGTGGGCGCGGCGCGTGGATCCAGTACCGCGCCTACACGCTCACGCTCTGGTCGGCGGTCGTGCTCACATTCCCTCACTTCATGCACGATTCGATGTTCGCCCACCGCAGCGCCCACAACCCCTGGGCGATGCTCATCCTCTCGGCGGCCGCCCTGGTCGCGAACGTGTGGGTGTTCGCGGCGCACGTGCGCACGATCGTCTCCAAGCGGCGCAATCCGCTCACGCAGGAGGTCCACGCCGACGAGGCCACCTACGCCTCGTGGGTCCGCGACCTCGCGTCCGACGAAGACAAGGAGCTCATCGCCGCGCGCCTGGGCACGACGCCGGACAAAGCGGGCTTCACATCGGAGAGTGGGGGCGCCAGCTTGGTCAGGTCGTAGCCGCGTTCAGCTTCATCAGCCCACGCCTGAATCTGCTCATCGCTGACGGATTCTCCGTGAAAAAGACGATCACTCATATGACACCTAGGAGGAAAACAAGACGACGAAACCACCGCACACAAGACCTCGCACGAACACATCACAGGAGCAACGAGGCCAACTGAACGGCCACACGCCCCTATTAAAGGGCGTCGATCAAATCGCGCACGAGCTGTGACGGCGTCGTACCGCGCTCCTGAGCCACCTCAGCAAGCTTGGCACGGCGAGAACGATCAAGACGGAGGGTGAACGGCTTAGCACCAACACCGACGCTAATCGGACGTCCGGCCACTGACGATCCGAGATGCTTCCCGCCGTAAGGAACACCGTTCTCGGCCTCGTTCCCCCAACGCTCCAGATCCTCATCAGTGAACGTCGCACCATCAGCTGACTTATACGTCGCCATCATTACCTCCTTAAACCAACCTCTGCGAGCACCGCTCGCGTTACCAGCATCGCATGGAAAATGAGCCATCCATCGGGCTCATCCTCAACCGCAATATAATCCAGAAGTCGCCCCTTACGGTCGAGACCAACTCCGACCCACTGGATCGGATGCGTATCGCGCGCACACGAACGCAACGTGCCCTCGAAGGCCGCGATAACATCATCATCCTCAACATCACTATGACGTTGATGGACGCGAGGATGAACCCGGACTCGCACGCGACCACCTCCATAGTTTCGTATACACGCTAGTGTAGTACGAAATAGCCCGAGGGGGAATAGCTCCGTCCACCACACCTCCTACAACAACCGCAACACACCTCTCAAGACGACCACTCTCCCCACCGCAACCGACCCGTTCGTTTCTTCTTTCTCCTCGTTCATTAACGAGGCCGGGGTTGGGTCGCTCGGTCACGTGCACGCCTGTGCGGTCAGCTTGGAAGAATGCACATAGCGGTTGCTACGAGTTCTTGATGTTTCATGTCGTTTCTGCACGTACTCTGAAGCAGTAGGGCGCGCCTCCAACGACGGGGTGCGCCGCAGGGCACCTCACCGTGGAGGTTGATAGATCATGATGGTTCCACCGCTGTCTGAGCGTCCCGTGACCCAGGAAGACGAGGAGCGCTTCCGCAGCGAGTGCGCCCCACGCAGGTACACGCTGTGCCAGCGGTGGGCTGATTATCGGGCCGAGGCCACAGCGCGGCGCCCCACGGGGATCCATGCCCGCGCCCAGGCCTGGCTGCACGTCGAGCCGTTCTATTGGACGATGCGCGTGGTCTACGTGTGCCTCGCCGCCGGAGCCGTCTTCGCCGTCTACATCAACGGCGTCGCCGAAGGATGGTGACACGCCTGGGGCGAGAAACCCAGCGTCGCAGCCACACTCATCCACCCTGATGGCGCTGGCTTGCGCAAACGCCCCACCAGGACGCCATACACGAACAAGTACATCCCCACCCTCGTCTCAGTCACCAACCCCACCCAAACCCACACGGTGACTCTCTTCGGCCGCGAGGTCACGGTGACCTTCAAAGCCACCAACTACGAATGGGACTGGGCGACGACACCCCACACACCACCACCGCCTACCAAGGAATAGCCTCCGAAAAGAGCATGGAACCCAACACCGACCCCGCCCTCATCCGCCACTACTACACCCCACCCAACAGATGGCACTCACGCTTCGACGGACCCTACCCCAACGCCACCCCCACCATCACCCTGACCACCACCTGGGCAGGCACCGCCACCAACCCCTTCACCGGAGAAACCCAAACCATCAACAGCCTGGTCACCACCAAAGAAACAACAGGCCCCTTCCCCCTGGGCCACCTCATCATCTCAAACACCGACACCTGGGAAGAAAAACAAGGCCACTAAAACACCACCAGGCCGTGCACGCACCGGGCACCACGCACGCACCTGCCAACGCAGCGGGGCCGCGCACCCAACGGTGCGCGGCCCCTGAACGCTCGACCGGAGAAGGAACCCCGGCCTCGTGATGTCTACTCCTGGAGGCAACCCGACTGATCGAACACGTAGCGCGTGCCGTCAATCCAGAGCGCCCCGGTCACCATCGCCCCGGAGGAGGACAGGTAGTACCAGGAGCCGCCATCCTTCACCCAGCCCACGCTCATCGCGCCGGAGGGGGCGAAGAAATACCAGGAGGAGCCGTCGCGCGCCCAGCCCGTGGCCATCGCGCCAGAGTCAGCCAGGTAGTACCAGGTGGAGCCGTCGCGCATCCAGCCGGTGCGCATCGCGCCCGAGGAGCCCAAGTAGTACCAGGTGTCGCGCACCTTAGTCCATCCGCTGGCCATCTCGCCGCTGATGGGATCCAGGTAGTACCAGGTGCCACGCACGCTCACCCAGCCCGCAGCCTGGCCGCCGGAGGGTCCGTAGTAGAACCAGTGGCCGCCCTCGCTGACCCAGCCGGTCACCATGTAGCCTCGCGCGTCGAATCGGTAGATCGCCCCGTCGATGCGCAGCTGCGTCGAGGTCGGGTACGTGCCGTCCTCGTAGCGCCACCACCAGCCGAAGGCGCCGGAGACCCAGCGGCCCGAGCGGGCCTCGTCGGGGCCGACCTGGTCGGGGCTGACCGTGAAGGGAACCTGGAGGGTCGCGTCGTCATCGGCGCGGGCGTCGTTGTTGCGACCCATGGCCTCGACCGTGACCGTCGCGGCGCCCGCGATGCGTCCCGTCCCATTCGGGTGGGAGACGTCCACGCCGTCGGCCTGCAGCGTCACCGAGTTACCCTCGAAGGCGCCGTTGCCCGTGCCGGTCGCGACTTCGCGCTCACCGACGAGGAGTCGCGCCGAGGTCACCGGACCGGTCACCGTCACGCGGATGGAGACGCGTCCGGCGACGCTCTCCCCCGCCAGCGGCTGCCACGTGGTGCCGTCGGTCGAGTACGCGACGCTGCCGATGACGGGCTTCGCCTGATCCTTCAGCACCGCGTCCAGGGCGTTGGGCAGGCCCGCACCCCGGTACTCGTGGCCCTCCATGGGCTTCAGGCGATTCCAGTTCGCCGGATCGCCCGCCTGCTTCTTGGCCAGAGCGATGATCTGCTCGGCGTTCATCTCCGGGTGGACCTGGCGCAGCGTCGCGATGACGGCGGCCGCCAGGGGCGACGCCTGCGACGTGCCGTACAGGTTGCCGTAGGCCTTGCCGTACCAGCTCGTCAGCGGAGCGTAGATCTTAGCGCCGGGGGCGGCGAAATCGATGCTGTTCGCACCCCAGTTCGACCAGGACGTCGGCTCGAGCACGCCGGTGGCGGGGTCAGCACCCTCGGGCAGCTGCAGGGCGGACACGGCGAGCGTGCCGCGCAACATCGACGGCATGTAGACGCCACCCCTCACGTCGCGCTCAAACGCGCCCCACGTGTCGCCCGGTGACGAATCATCGGTGGCAGGCGGGTTGTCCAGGTCCGTCGTCCAGTTGCCGGCGGCCACCACATTGATGACGTCCTTCGAGGTCGCGTAGTCGACCGCGCGCTGCACGGCCTCCAGGCCGGCGGCCTGTTCGGGGTCGTTCGGCATCCAGTATTTCCACGGGTTGACGTAGTACGAGCCGTTGGTCACGGAAACGCCGTGGTCGGCGGCCCACACGAAGCCGCATGCGATGTACTCGGGGTAGAAGAAACCACCGTTGCGCGAGGCCACGTTGATCGCGGCGATGCGCAGGGTCGGGTTCAGGCCATCCACGCCCACGCCGTCGTGCTTCGCGGCGATCGAGCCGGCCACGTGCGTGCCGTGCGTCGCGTCGTCCCACCGCCACGCGGCAGGATCGCGGTTCGGAATGCCGTTGAACGAGCAGGACACGGACTTGTCGTGGTCGACCTGTCCGGCCAGGTCCGGCACGGTGTCATCCACGGACTGGTCCATGATGCCCACCGTCACGGGAGCGCGCATAACGTCCACGTCCTGCGCCTCGAGGGCGTGCAGGGCCTGGAGGTGCCATCCGTTGCCCGTCTGTGGGTCCGGGGTCAGGGTCGCGTCCTGATCGCTCTGAGCTCCCTGCGCTCCCTCAGAGCGGGGTGCGGCCGCAATCGCCGCGTCCGCCGCAGCTCGGGTCCCGTAGGGGACGGGGACCACGGCCTCATTGCCGCCGACGGGTGCCTGGCGGGTCGGGCCGATCGAGTCGTAGCTGATGCCTTCCTTCACGAGCGCGGCACCCAGGTCGGGCGAGAAGGTGGGCGATGCCGCCTGCACGAAGAACGTACCGAAGGCCGGGTACTGGGCCAGGACGAGACCACCCAGGAACGAGGCCTGGGCCGCGGCGCGCTGGAAGGTGGCGTTATCGGTGCCCTTGGGCAGGTTGACCGCGTAGTTGGCGGGCAGCTGGTCGTTGCTGCGCGCAGGAGCGGTAATGCCGGCCGTGGCGGGGCCAGCGGGCGCGGGTGTCGTGTCGGGCACTGGCGTCGGCTGCACCGCGGCGTTCGGGTCGCGCGAGACGGTGAAGACAGCCTCGCGGCCCGTGTCGTCGTCGGCCTGGCGGTCGAAGTTGATGCCGGTGGCGCTGACCTGGACGCGCGCGGTCACCGAGTCGGTGCCCTCGGGCAGGAGTGAGGAGAGGTCAACGTTTTCAGCGGACACGCCGACGGCTGAGTCACCGTACTTGCCCGAACCGTCGCGGTCGACGCTGGTCAGGGAGGCGACATCCATGTGCAGGTGGCTGATCGGCGCGTTGGCCTCGGCGTAGAAGGTGACGGGCCCGGCGGGCAGGGTCGCGCCATCCAGGTCCTTCCATTCACCCTTGCCGACCCGGTACTGGAGGGTCGTGACGGTGGGCTGGGGCTGGTCGCGGCGCATGGTGGTCAGCGCGTTGATGAAGCCGTATCCGCGGTACTCTTTACCGTCCTCGGGCTCCTGCAGGCGCGTGTACTCCATGGCGGCCTGCTTACGCATGAGGTCAGTGATCTGCGCGCCCTTGAAGTCGGGGTGGATCGACTTAATGAGCGCGGCGATGCCCGTCAGGTGGGGTGCGGCCATCGACGTGCCGCTGGTCTTGGCGTAGCCGGATGCGAAAATCGCCGTGGGTACGGTCGAGAAAATATCCTCGCCCGGCGCGGTGAAGTCGACGCTCTTTCCGTAATTGGAGAAGTCGGCGCGCTTGAGGTTGGACCATTCGGGCTTGGTCTCGACGTTGGTGCGCGTGGCGGCGCTGACCTGGCTGACGCCCTCGACCATGGCGGGGACCTTCACGCCGCCGGTGACGGGGCGATCCTTGATCGGGGTGTCGAGGTCTGTCGGCGATCCGCTGTCGATCGTGACGTTGTCGTTGTCCATGCCGTCGTTGCCCGCCGAGGCGATGACGGCCAGACCCTGACTCTGCACGTAGGCGATGGCTCGCGTCGCAGCCTCGAGGCCGGCGGCCTGCTCGGGGTCGGTCGGGCTCCAGTAGACCCAGGGGTCCATCGAGTAGGAGT
>CALHZX010000131.1 GCA_938040725.1 uncultured Actinomyces sp.
CGACCCAATCACCCCCTACCTCTAACCCCCACACACAGAAAAAATGACAGGCTCCCGGGAGTACTCTCGAGAATGCCGTCGACGTACCGGGCAAGGACTCCACGCACGTCGCTGGCGAGCCACGGACCCTCTCTACAAGACCCGCAGGGTACCGCACACCAGAGCCTCCCTGCTCGCCCCACGCCAACAACACCAAACACTCGATCTGTTCGCCAGCGACAAGCACGTCGCACTCGAAGTCACCTGGAGCATCTACCAGACCATCACCAGGCGCCTACCGCGCATGCGACACACGCGCGGGCAAGACACTCATGCAAGACGAAATCACTCTCCTCAGCGCCAGCGGCCTCCCTACCTCCCTGACTGAAACCATCACTAGGCAGAACACTCAAACGCAGAGCCGCGGACATCCTGACCTACTTCGACCACCCACACCCGCATGGTGGACCCACCGAAGCCGTCAACACACCGACCGAACACCTGCGCGGCTCCACCCCAGGACTTCCGTAACCTCACCCATCACATCACCCGAGCACTCCTCGAAACCCAAGGGCTCAAACCCCAACTACACCCCGAATGATGAGGAGCCCCGAACCACGATCGAACAACACGGCCACGAAGATACCCATAAGAGTACCTAACAGCCATGGCAAGTCCTCTTGTTACACCTACCGTGCTCCCAGCGTGGACAGTTGACTCACATAGGTGCCGTGCTACGATGACAATCTGGAGCGCAGAGTCCAGGGGGTTTCCACACTTGTCGAACCCCACCTTCACGAAAGGCAGATTCGGTCATGTCTGTAGCCATAACACAACCCACAACGTCGAGGGAAAGCTACACAGAAGGCATACATATTTGGCATTCATTGTCGCAAGCAGAGCAGGAATTGGCTCCGCGCGAACTAGCACAGATGATCGCCGAGCGTGGGCACCTGCCCTTAGCTGTAGCAGCTGCGGTCGTCGCATCGGTCCGAGCCTCAGAGCTAATTTATTGGATCAACAATGAGTGACTCACAAGAGATTTTGCCGATCGATCAGAAGAAAGTTCAACTACGCAAAACGAGACCCTCTCATTCATCAGCTTCTAGCGCAAGGGAGCGTCCCGAAGACCACGCAAGCGCACGGACACAGGGACAAGAAGTTAGGACCCCTTTTCAAAAGGACTTGGATCGCTTACTTTACAACTACTATACGCGCAGACTCGCTCGTGTGACGCAGGTCGCCACCATCACCAATAGGTCTGACAGCGAACTCGATACCGCTCATCACGTTCCACGCAATCGCCTCACACATTCTCTCAAGGTTGGGCAGGTAGCAAGACGCACGGCTCACTACCTTTGCGGCGGACACAACGCAAAACAAAACGAACAAGGTATCGAAACTGCGGGCGGAATTGACTTTGACGTCGCTGAATTTGCAGGACGCGCTCACGACATTGGCCACCCTCCTTTTGGGCACGCTGGCGAAGAGGTACTGAATGAGCTCGCTCACGAATGGAAACTGAACGACGGCTTTGAGGGCAACGCTCAGACTTTCCGAATTCTAACGCAGCTCACACTCAAGGGCTTGAATACCGACGTGAAGACACGCAAAGGATTAGAAGGCGATCTTCCTAGAGGTTTGGACCTCACCTACGCCTCACTGGCGTCTGTCGTCAAGTATCCCAGAAGTAGCAAGGATTCAGATAAGTTTGGATACTACGACGTCGATAAGCCGAGTTTCGACACGTACGTTCAACCACTTTTGTATCTTGATGACTTGGGGACACTAGAAGCACAGATAATGGACTGGTCGGATGATGTTTCCTATGCAGTCCATGACATCGAAGACTTTGCATTTCAAGGAAAGATTCCTCTTCACACAATTTCCAATGGTTCGGCTGATGAATTTCTGGCGGAGGCTCGCGCCCTTCTTGAGGAGGAGCGGGATACAGATCGCAGATCCAAGTCCGACATTGATTCCATCATCAAACAGTTCAAGGATTACCTGGACAGCTTCTTCATGGTCCAACTCGGACACTCTGAATTTGACTACTGCCGAATGTCGCAATTCATTTCAACTGTGATTACAGACGCGAGTTTCGGAACATCTGTCGCGCACGATGGTAAACTCAAAGTGACACCACACGCACGTGGCCTGATCACTATCCTTAAGCACTTGACATGGTACTACGTGATTGACCAACCGGAAATGCATGCACAACAAGAGGGGAATAAACGGATCTTGAGGGCAGTCGCTTCAGAGTTGAAGGGAGTCGCGGAGGCCACCTACGCACGTCAAGACAGCGAAAAGAAGCAACCCACAAAGAAGAAGAAATCTAACATGTTGTCTATACCTCTTCGAGAGTCCGTTGAGAACGCCATTAAGCAATACTGTGACACAAGTGTGCCTTCTTTACGTAATGAACACAACTTGGAGAGCCTCGGTCTCGCACGCGGCGTGATCGACTACGTAGCAAGCCTCACCGAAGATGACGTATTCAACCTTTACCGACTTTACGGCCTTAGCGCACAGTGAAGTTGAAACACAAACAATTTGAATCAACTGGAGAATCGGTGTGACCGACATTCACGATTTCGAATTCGAAAGAAAGTTTCTACTCAAAAGCGATACATCATTTCCCGACACAAACGGCTATTTCATTTTTCAAGCATTTCCATATCTCGGTAGTTCGTGTGGAATACGTGTACGGATGGAGGCATCGATTCAAAGTGTCGACCAGATCATTCACGAGCACAGACTCAACCTTAAGCGGTTTGAGGACATTTCCTTCCTCATAGAGAATTGCAACTGCACTCAGGACAGCCTTTTAACAATCAAAGAGTCTGGCGGTGGACGCTCAGGAGTCAGGTACGAGAAGGAGACGACTGTCTCAACTAATGTTGTTCGATCCATACTAATGGACGTTGCGCATAGAGATCCCCAAGCTGTCATTCTTAAGCGGCGTTACTCGCATATCATTTCCGATCAAAGACGTACATGGTCCTGGGAAGTTGATGCGTTTGAAGGGTTCAATGCTCCTCTCATTTTAGCGGAATGTGAGGATGCTGAGCCAGTGATTGATTTACTGATACCCGACTTCTGTCAACGAGAAGTCACTGGCGATATTCGATTCACGAACGCATATCTCGCGGTGCACCCATTTTCAACATGGCCGAACCAAGAGTTCTTGGCTCCGAGATTCTCAGAAGAGTTTGGTACCAATACCTTCGAGGCAACCGATATTGACTGATGAGGTACGGGTGAGAACCTTTCCTCGTAAGAAGCATGCTTCTTGTTCCGTTCGGAATTCTAGAACGTGCAATAGAGAGATTCGCAGCTTGTAGGAAGCTGCCGATTGCACGTTCGGCGGATGCCGCGGGCCCCGAGGATGCTCCTCGGGGCCCGCAGCAGTGGCGCTAGGACACTCGGCTAGTTTCTTCGGCCGCCATTGTTATTGCCGGTGTTATTGTTCCCGCCATTGCCGTTGTTGGAACCGTTGCCGTTGTTCCCGTTTCCGTTATTGGAACCGTTCCCATTGCCGTTGTTGCCATTACCGTTATTTCCGTTCTCCGAACCCTCAGTAGGCTCGGCGGACGGGGTCTCCGTCGGGGTAGGCGTCTCGGTGGGCTGCGGAGCAGACTGCGGGGCCTCGCTCGTCGCGCTCGGCGCGGGCGTGGGCGTCGGCGCGTTACGCGCCTTGCGGTTGGACTTCACCTTCCACGTGAACTCGGTTTCCGTCAGGTCTGCGGTCGCGGGCTTCATGTAGTCCATCCACACGTCCACGGGCCAGTCACCGCCGTGGAACTGGCCGATGCCGCCAACGTCGTCGAGGGGAACAGAATTACCTTCGTCATCAGACTGGTACATCGACACGGTGGTGACCATGCCGGGCACGAAGCCCACGAACTGTGCGGAGAGCTGGTCGGAGGAGGTACCGGTCTTGCCCGCGGTCGTCAGTCGCGGAATCGAGGCGTTGACGCGGCTGGCCGTACCATCACCGCTCGTGACGGCCTCGAGGGCCGGCATGATCGAGGAGACTTCCTCGACGTCGAATACGCGCTTGGGGGCCACGTCGCCGCTGTAGAGCAGCTTGCCGTTCGAGTCCTCGACCTTCTTCACGATGTGCGCGGTGACCCGCTCGCCGCCGTTTGCGATCGTCGAGTATGCGGTCGTCAGGTCGATGTTGTGCGGCGAGGAGGGGCCCAGGACGTTGAGGATGTGATCGTTCAGGCCCAGCGTCTCCTCGGGGATACCCGCGTCGACCGCGGCCTTGCGCGTATTCTCGGGCTCCACGGCGTCATTGAGGCCCACGAACACCGTATTCATGGAGTACGCGGTGGCCTTTACCAGCGTCACGTCACCGAAAGAGTACCCGCCGTCGTTGAACACCGGCGTTTTCATGTCTCGGAAGTACTGGGGAGACTTGCCCGAATAGGTGTCGTTGACGGTGCCACCCGCGCGCGCGTTCGCCAGCAGCGCGAATGGCTTGAAGGACGAGCCCGCCATCGCAATATCCTGCGTGACAGCATTCTGCTGGCGCTGCTCGTAGTCCGCGCCCGCGTACTCGGCGAGAATCTCGCCCGTGGCCGGGTCCATCGACGACAAAGCGACGTGCTGATGCGTCGGATCCCAGCCGCGGACCTCGTTCATGCCCTCGGCTGCCGCGACAGCCTGGTCCTGATGCTCCTTAACGATCGTGGAGGTGATGCGCAGGCCACCCTGGCTGATCTTGTCCTCGTCGAACTGGCGGGAGGCGATGAGCTCCGACTTGACCTGAGCCATCAGGTAGCCGGTCGTGCCGCTCATCGACTCACTGTTGAGGGTGTCGGGGTCAATCGTCTCGGGGAAGACCGCGGAGTCGTGCTGCGCCTGAGTAATCCAGCCGTCCTCCAGCATGAGGTTCAGGTCGCGCTCCCAGCGCTCCTTCGCCTTGTCGGGGTTGACGGCCGGGTCCCACGCGGAGGGCGCGGGGATGACGGCAGCGAGGAGCGCCGACTCGGACAGCGTGAGCTGGTCGGCCCCGTGGCCGAAGTACGCTTGTGCGGCGGCGTCGATGCCGTAGGCACCGCGACCGAAGTAGATCGTGTTCATGTAGGCGCTGATGACCTCGTCCTTGGACTTCTCGCGGTTGATCTTGATCGCCAAGACCGCTTCCTTGAGCTTGCCCGAGTACGACGTGGTCTCACCGACGTAATAGCGTTCAACGTACTGCTGGGTGAGCGTCGAAGCGCCCTGGCGAGCGCCGCCACGCAGGTTGTTGACGAGGGCGCGGAAGATACCCTTCAGGTCGACGCCAGAGTTCGTGTAGAACGTGCGGTCCTCGGAGGCGATGATCGCTTTGGAGACGTAGTCGGGCAGCGTCGTCGTGTCGATGATCTGACGATTGATCTCACCCAGGGTGCCCATCTCGGTCGTGCCATCGGCGTAGTAGACGGTCGTCTTCTGCGCGAGGGCCAGATCGTCCGGCGCGGGCACGGTCAGCGTGTTGTAGAGGTACAGGAACACGGCCATGCCAGCAATGAACACGCCCAGGAAGATGGTCAGAATTCCAAACCCAATGCGCTTGGCCCACCGGAATTTCTTCTTCGCGGGGCCCTTCTTACCGGCCGACGAGGCCGTGGCGGCCTTCTTGGAAGCACGCGACGAAGCGGCGGCGCGCGTCGCGCGCCGCGAGGGCAGGGCGTCGCGGTGCGACGCGCCCGAGCCGCCAGGCTCGATGATGTCGTTCCAGTCGGACCGTCCGTTGTTAGTAGCCACGTATTCGCCCTTTCAGCGGATTGTTATGTTCCTAGCCTAACGGTGTTTCCTAAAAGAACCCCAAAGTATGGTCCGCAACACAGCGGGTGGATGCGCTCACCGCGCACCCACCCCCTGCTACGAAGTGTTCCGTGTCCTCAGATCAGGACCACTGTTCCTCGGGACGACCCGGGGCGGCCCACAGGGTGTGGAAGACACCCTCCTTGTCGACCCGGTGGTATGTGTGCGAGCCGAAGAAGTCGCGCTGGCCCTGGATGAGGGCAGCCGGCAGGCGCGTCGCCCGGATCTGGTCGAAGTAGGCCAGGGACGAGGCGAACACGGGGATCGGAACGCCGGCGAGAGCAGCCTGGGCCACGACGCGGCGCAGCGCGGGCGTGCACTCCTGGAAGCGGGTCGCGAACGGCTCGGCGGCCAGCAGCAGCGGCAGGTCGGGGTCGGCCTCGTAGGCGCGGGTGATGTCGTCGAGGAAGGCCGCGCGGATGATGCAGCCCGCGCGCCAGATGCGAGCCAGGGCGCCCTTGTCGATGCCCCATTCGTACTCGGCAGCCCCGGCCTCGATCTCGTCGAAGCCCTGCGAGTAGGCGACGATCTTGGAGGCAAAAAGCGCCTGGCGCACGTCCTCAATGAAGGCAGCCCGGGCCTCGTCCGACTCGATGACGAGCGCGGTGGCGTTGCCCGCGAGCGCCTGGCCGGCCGCACGCTGGGCGGGCTCGGAGGACGCTCCGCGCGCGAAGGTTGCCTCGCCGATCGCGGTGACGGGGACGGCCAGGTCGAGGGCGGTCTGCACCGTCCACTTGCCGGTGCCCTTCTGGGAGGCGGCGTCCACGATGAGATCGACGAGGGGCTTTCCGGTCTCGGCGTCCACCTGGCGCAGGACCTCGACGGTGATCTCCATGAGGTAGGAGTTGAGCTCGCCCTCGTTCCAGGCGGCGAAGATGTCGGCGATCTCGGCGGGAGTGGCGCCCAGGCCCTCGCGCAGGAGGGTGTAGGCCTCGGCGATGACCTGCATGTCCGCGTACTCGATGCCGTTGTGCACCATCTTCACGAAGTGGCCGGCGCCGTTCGCGCCGATGTAGGTGCAGCAGGGCACGTCGTCGTAGGTGCCGGCGATCGCCTCGAACATGGGGCCGAGGCGGTCGTACGAGGCCGGGGTGCCGCCGGGCATGATGGAGGGACCCCACAGGGCGCCCTCCTCGCCGCCGGAGACGCCCGCTCCCACGAAGTGCAGGCCGCGCTCGGCCGCCCACTTCTCGCGGCGGATCGTGTCGG
>CALHZX010000132.1 GCA_938040725.1 uncultured Actinomyces sp.
CCGTCATGACCCAGTCCGGGCACCTCATGTTCGCCAACTGGCTGGCCGCCTGCGGTGATGCCGACGCGCGCGAGCGTGCCGTGTCCCTCAAGCCCGTCGTCGCGGAGCGCTTCAAGCTGTAGGTTCTGCGTTCTGGGGGGGTTTGCACTACATGGGGGCCTGAGGGCGTGCCTCGCCGGCGTGTCGGAGGCTCGTGTCGTGCAAAAGCCCCCGTTCAGAGCGGGAATCTTTCGGAGAGACCGCGGAAATCCTTGTTCGTTGGTGGTGTTGCACCATTTCGGGAGTATGACACCCCTTCCGAGCTGGTGCAATGCTCTCTAAATGGTGCAATGCGCCCTCACAGGTGCAGCGCGTTGTGAATGCAGGTGGGCGTGTCAGCTACGGTGCCGCAGATGTGCTTGTGGGCGCATGCACGCGGATAGGTTACGAACATCCGGATAGGTTACGAACATCCGGATAGGTTACGAGCATGCGGATAGCTTATTAACCTATCCGGATGTCGATAACCTATCCATATCGTCACAACCTATCCGCGTCAGGGAACTGTTTTCTCGGGGGTCTGGTTTCTAGACCGCCTCGCAGTACAGCACCCGCCAACAGAGCTGGTTATCTGGCAGGTCTGCGTTGTGGAGGACACGCTTCCACCGTGAAGAGGCGGACACGCCGGTCCCTGCTAGCTGTGCGTTGTCGAGGCCGCCCGCGCCCGCCCGCACATACCCCGCACACACCCGCACACCCGCGCATACAGTGAGGCCCGCGCCGGAGGATTTCTCCTCGTAGGCGCGGGCCTCAGTGATCAACGGAAACAACTACGAATCGGTACTACCGCGATGCGGCCCGGGGGCTCACTCAGTGGCCGTTCCCGTTGTTGCCGTTGTTGCCGTTGTTGCCGTTCTGGGTGCCCTTCGACACCTTGAGCTTCACGGTTGAGTTCTTATCGACCTTCGACCCCTCGCCGGGCTCGACGGAGAGGACCTGACCGGCGGGCTGGTTGCCCGAGACTTCTTCGACGGTGACGTTCAGGCCGAGAGCCTTGAGCTGCGCCTCGGCGTCGTCGCGGCCGATGCCGACGACGGTGGGAATCTCCACCGGAGCAGGCTTGCCGCTCGAGATGGACACACCCACGGTGGTACCCTTCTTGACCTTTGTGCCGGTCGCGGGATCCTGCTCGACGATGCGGTCCTTCTCCTTCTCGGAGTCAACGCTCGTCACGTTGCCCAGCTCCAGGCCGACACCCTTGAGCGTGCTGCGAGCCTGGTCCTGAGTCATGCCCGACAGGTCAGGCACGTCCACCTGATCCGAACCGGAGGACAGGTAGGCGCGGATCGTCTGTCCGGCCTTCACCTTCGAACCGGGGGAGGGGTTGGTCTGCGCGACCTTCCCCTCGGGAACGGTGTCGGAGGCGACCTTGCTGTTGTCGAGCTCCCACTTCAGGCCGAGCGCCTCGATCGCCTTGCGAGCGTCGTCAGGGCTCATGCCGACCAGGTTGTCCGGCAGGGTCACGGAATCGGGGCCGGAGGAGATGGTGACGCGCACGGTCGCGCCCTTCTCGGCCTGCGTGCCGGCAGTGGGATCAGTGGAGGCGACGGACCCCTCGGCGACAGTGTCGGAGGCGACCTTGTCGGGGTTGAGCTCCCACGTGAATCCGGCCTGCTCGATCTGGGTCTTTGCCTCGGCCTGCGTTAGGCCGACAACGTTGGGGACCGCGATCGTCTCCGCTTGTTCGGCGCCACGCGTGAGGGCCCACACCAAGCCGCCGATCAGCAGCAGGGCAACGACGACGAGCGACGCGATGATCGCCGTGCGGCGCTTGCGGGACTTCGCGACGTCGTCATCCGCGTCCGCGGTGGCCACTGGGGGCAGCGACGTGGAGGTCGCCGCCATGGCCGGGGCGGGGGTGCGGTTGGCGACGGCTGCCATCGGCATGGTCGCAGCGGTCTGGGCGCTAGCGACGCCGGCGGCGGGCAGCACCTCGGTGGCCCACGAGTCCGCGGGCGGAGCGCCCACGTCGAGGCCTCGGGCGACGCGCTGCAGGTCCGCGAGCATCGCGGCGGCGCTCGGGTAGCGGTCCTCGCGGTTCTTCGCCAGGGCCTTGAGTACCACGCGGTCGAGGGAGTCCGGGATGTCGGACAGGATCGACGAGGGCGTGGGCGGGATCTGCTCGACGTGCTGGTAGGCGACGGCGACGGCGGAGTCGCCCTTGAAGGGCGGGCGGCCGGTCAGCAGCTCGAAGAGCACGACGCCCGTCGAGTACAGGTCGGAACGAGCGTCCACGGCCTCGCCTCGTGCCTGCTCGGGGGAGAGGTACTGGGCGGTGCCGACGACGGCGTTCGTCTGCGTCATGGTGGCCTGCGAGTCGGTCAGCGCGCGGGCGATGCCGAAGTCCATGACCTTGACCTTGCCGTCCGACGTCAGCATGATGTTGCCGGGCTTAATGTCGCGGTGCACCAGGTGGTTCGCGTGCGAGTACTCGAGGGCAGACAGGACGCCGGACACGATCTCGATGGCCTCGTTGATCGGCACGGCCGTGCCGTCGGAGATGAGGTCCTTGACCGTGTGTCCCTCCACGTACTCCATGACGATGTAGGGCACCGCGATCGAGCGGCCGGACGCGTCTTCGATGATTTCCTCGCCGGTGTCGTAGACGGCGACGATGTTCGGGTGATTCAGCGACGCCGCTGACTGCGCTTCGCGGCGGAAGCGCGCCTGGAAGATCGAATCCTGCGCCAGGTCGCGTCGCAGCATCTTAATGGCGACGACGCGCGAAAGACGAGTGTCGAAGCCCAGGTGGACCTCGGCCATGCCGCCTCGCCCGATGAGCGAGCGGACCTCGTATCGGCCAGCTAGACGGTGGGCCATGGGCTCTGCCATGTCCTAACCTCCTCGATAATGTGTGCTCCCGCACTTGGATGAATCAGGGAGCCAAGCATGTGTTTGATCGTAATAGCTGTGAGCGCGATGAGCCCAATCACGATGATTGCGACGATGACCGCGCGAATAATCTGCCTGGATGCTGGGACGGGTGGTGCGACCACGCTGCGCGAGTAGGCGGTCTTGGTCGGCGGGCGCGTCCTTTCTGCCGATCGGGCGTCGAGGTCGTGCCAGCGCGGTCCGCGCGTGGTCTTCTCGGGGCGATGTTCGAACACGGATCGGCGTGGACGAGACGACGGCATGGTGGCGCGAGGCTGGGGGACGGTGCCGTATACGCTCGGCGTTCCACCGTTCGTGGGGCGCGCCGACGAGGCCGTGGCTGCCTTCTGGCGGCGAGGCTGCTCGGTGCGGGTTGGCTGGGGGATGGTGGGGGCGCTGCGTTGGGCGGCCTTGCGCTGTGCCTGTTCGGCTTCGCGGCGTTCGCGTGCTTCGCGCAGTTCGCGTTGGCGCTGTTCCTCTTCGCGTGCGACACGTTCGCGGCGCTGTGCCTCTGCGGCGTCCTCGGCCTGACGGGTGGCTGCGCGTTCACGCAGGCGCTGCGCGAGGGCGGCTCGGCGGTCATCCGAGGCTGGGGAGGCCTGGTCGGATCCAGGCGTGGTGGGCGGTGCGGGAATCGCCGCCTGGGGACGCTGCGCGCTCTCGCTGGGCTGCCGGGCCTGCTCCGGACGCGTGGGTACCGCGTGCCGCGGCGACGAGGCCGACGTCGGCTTGGTTGCGGGCGCAGGGGTAGCGACAGGCGCAGATGCCGGGGCAGAGGGTGCGGCGGGTGCCGTGGCGGTGGAGCGGGTCGGAATTGGCGCTGAGACCGGCGTCTGAGGGGCGACCGGAGGGGCCGGGACTGCCGCGTGGCGCCCGGTCGAGGTCAGCGAGCGGACGGCACCGGACACCGCAGGTGCATGCTCTCCGGTGGTCTCAGGGTGCAGGCGACGAACCTGGGTGGGCGCGGAAACGGGGCGTTCGGTCGGAAGGACCTCGGCCTCGTCGAGGATGCGCGGAACCGACGCGTGGCGGCCTGTGATGGGAATCGCCGAGGAGGAGGGCGCGATCGTGGTCGCCTCGTCTAGGACGGGGACGGCGGCGTGGCGGCTGGTCGTGGTGCGCACCTTGGGGGTCAGGCCCGAGGGCGGCTGCAGCATGTCCTCAGGGAGCGTGCGGCGCGTCAGGTGACGCACCGGCGCAACGATCGGCACGGAGGGCTGGACGGGCGTGCGGACCTCGGCTGGGCGCTGCGCGGCCTTCGGCAGGGGGAGGGGCCGGGGAGCCACGGAGATCCCCATGGCCTTGGCGGCCGCGGCGATCTCGCGCACGGCGGCAGAGCCGGACTCGGGGCGCTTCGCGGGGTCCTTCTCCAGCAGGTGCAGGATGACGTCTGCGAGAGGTTCAGGGACAAAATCCGGCAGCGGGGGCACCGGATCGTTGACGTGCGAGAACGCGATGTCCACCTGGGTTTCACCGGTGAAGGGGCGGCGCCCGGCCGCGGCTTCGTAGGCGATGACGCCGAGGGCATACAGGTCGCCGATGGGGGTGGCGATCTCACCCATGGCCTGCTCGGGCGGCAGGTACTGGGCGGTGCCCATGACCATGCCCGCGGCCGTCAGGTTCACCTGGCCGGTGGCGCGCGAGATGCCGAAGTCCGTCAGCTTCACCATGCCATCAGGGCGAACAAGGATATTCGCGGGCTTGATGTCGCGGTGCACGACGCCTGCGCGCGCGGCGGCACCCAAAGCCATCGCGACCTGCACGAGGATCGGCATGAGGTACTCGGGCTCGATACGCGAGCCGCCGCGCAGGTAGTCCGTCAGCGGGTAGCCGTCGACGAGTTCCATGATGATCCAGCCGATGCCATCCTCCTGGCCCGAATCCTGCGTGTTCGCGATATTCGGGTGGGAAATCGACATCGAGTTGCGGGCCTCGAGGCGCAGGCGCGACAGGGAGAGCTCCTCGCCCGCCAGCTCGGGGCGCAGGACCTTCGCGGCGACAATGTGTCCGCTGACCCGGTCTCGGGCCTTCCAGACCTCGCCCATGCCGCCCTGTGCGATCGGGGTGAGCAGCGTGTAGCGTCCGCCGAGCACTCGCCCGGCGCCGGATGTCATGCGTGGCGCGTTCACTTGAGCCCCGCTTCCAGGACAGCTCGAGCGACCGGGCCGGCCACGTCGCCACCGTGCGGGGTGGGGGTGGTGTCGTCACCCTCGACGAGGACCGCGAAAGCGATCTGCGGGTTGTCAGCGGGCGCGAAGCCGATGGCCCACGCGTTCGCGCGGTCGCCTTCACCGGTCTCAGCGGTGCCGGTCTTGGCGGCCACGGCCACGTTCGGCAGTGCCATCGTCGTGCCGCTGCCGTAGGGCTGGGAAACGACGGCTTCCATCATGGTGCGCAGCTTCGAGGCCGTCTCCGCGGAAATCGGGCGGCCGCCGTCGGTCGGGCTGTTCGTACGCACGACCTGGTTGTCGGCGTCCACGATCGAGTCGATGAGGTATGGGGTCATCATCTGGCCCTGGTTCGCGACGGTCTGGGCGATCTGGGCCATCTGCAGGGGCGTCGCCTGGACCGTGTACTGGCCGATCGAGCTCATCGCGAGCTGCGCGGGGTCGGCGTCGGAGGGGAAGACCGAGGGGGTCACCGTTAGCGGGATCTGCGAATCGCGGCCGAAACCGAATCGGTTCGTTACGTCGACGAGCTGCTGGCTCGTGAGCTGCTCAGAGGCGAGTACGAAGGTCGTGTTGCACGAGCGGGCGAAGGCCTCGGTCAGCGTCGGGTTGCCGTCACCGCAGGTCGAGGACTCGATGTTGGACACCTCGGTCGTGGTGCCGGGCAGGGTCGTGGACACCGGCGACGACATGCGCGTGTCCGGCTCGGCGACGCCGTTTTCAATGAGGGCGATCGTCGTGAGGACCTTGAAGGTGGAACCGGGCGCGTAGCGCTGCGAAATTGCGCGGTTGAGCAGCGGATTATTCGGGTCCGAGGAAAGCGCCGAAAACGCGTCCGACACAGCGTTCGCGTCGGAGGAGGCAAGCTGGTTCGGATCGAAAGTCGGCGCCGAGTACATCGCGAGGACCGCGCCGGTCTTCGCGTCGAGAGCCACGACGGCGCCCTTGCGGTTTCCGAGGGCCTCGGCGGCGGCCTTCTGCATCTGGGAGTTCAGGGTGAGCTCCACGCCGCCGCCCTGACGGTTCTGTCCGTTCAGGAGGTTACGCAGGCGCTGGCCGAGCAGTGTCTGCGACTGGCCGTCCAGGACGTCCTCCTCGGCGGCCTCGATACCCGTCGACGCGTTGCCCACGGACGAGAAGTAGCCCGTGACCGGCGCGTACAGCGGGCCCTCGGCGTAGGAGCGCGCGTAACGCTTGGAGTCCTGTTCGCGCTCGGACGAAGCGATGGCCGTCTTGTCGACGATGATCGGGCCGCGGTCGGTTTCCGCGGCGTGCAGGATCGTGCGCTGGTTGCGCGCGTCGGCGTTGAGCGAAGACGCGGAGATGAACTGCGTGTTCGTCACGCCCACGCCCAGCAGGGCGAACATGATGAGGACGATGATGAAGATCTTGCGGATCTGGTTGTTCACGGTTTACTCACCCACTCCCACGGCAGGCTGAATGCCGGAATTCCACGGCGCTGGGGTCGAGGCCGGGCGGCGAGCAGCGTCGGACACACGGATCAGCAGGGCGACGGTGATCCACGAGGACACCATCGAGGAGCCGCCGGCCGCCAGGAACGGAGCCGTCAGGCCGGTCAGCGGGATGATGCGAGTAATGCCGCCGAGTACGACGAACAGCTGGATGGCCAGCGAGAAGCTCAGGCCGGTCGCCAGGAGCTTTCCGAAGCCGTCACGCACCGTGAGAGCCGCGCGCAGGCCGCGCTGAATGAGGATCAGGTACAGGACGAGGATCGCGGCCATGCCAGTCAAGCCCAGTTCCTCTGCGAAGGAGGAGAGGATGAAGTCGGAATTCGCCAGCGGCACGAGCTGCGGGTAGCCGCGGCCCCAGCCGGTGCCCATGAGGCCGCCGGAAGCCTGGCCGAACAGGCCCTGGACAAGCTGATAGGACCCCTGGTTGTAGATGTCGGGGTCGAGGGCGTTGAGCCAGATGTTGAAGCGCGTCTGCACGTGGGCGAAGGACTTCACCGCCACGAGGACTGCGGGCACGAACAGGGTAAAGCCGATGACTAGCCACGACACGCGGTTCGTCGCCACGTAGAGCATCGTGACGAAGAGGCCGAAGAAGAGCAGTGAGGTACCCAGGTCGCGCTGCAGGACGAGGATCGCGATGCCGATCAGCCACACGACCATGATCGGGCCGAGGTCGCGGGCGCGCGGCAGGCGCATGCCGAGGAACTTGCGGCCGCCGATCGACAGGTTGTCGCGGTTCGTCACGAGATATCCGGCGAAGAAGATCGCCAGCGTGATCTTCACGAGCTCGCCGGGCTGGACGGAAATCGGGCCCAGGTGGATCCACACGCGCGCGCCGAAGGTTTCCTGGCCCAGGCCCGGGATCATGGGCAGGAGCAGCAGGAACAATGAGAGTGCGCCGAAGGTGTAGGTGTAGCGGCGCAGCATGCGGTGGTCGCGCAGCGTGATCAAAATGACCGCCGCGATAACGATCGCGATGCCCACGAAGAGCGCCTGGCGGAAGCCGACCACGGCCTCGTCCCTGCGGGCATACGACAGGTCGAGGCGGTAGATCATCGCCAGCCCGAGGCCCGTCAGCGCCACCGCGACCGGCAGGATTACGGGGTCGGCGTAGGGCGCCAGGAAGTGCACGCCGACCTCGGCGATGATGGCGATGGCCACCAGGACGCCGACCTGCGTGAGCAGGTTCGGGGGGATCTCCCCCGTGTAGTTCAGCGATGTCAGCACGTAGCCGGCGATGCCGACGGCCAGGGCCAACCCCATGAGGGTCAGCTCCAGGAATCGGCGAGGCCGTGCTGGCGCGATCGATACGGTAGCCATTAGGAGGCGCCCCCGCTTTGCGCGCCGGACTGGGACGCGCCGGATTGGTGCGTCCCCGACTGAGGCGTCGACGACGAGGACAACGAGGCCGCGTTCTCGGCCGCGGAGCGCTTGAGGCCCTCGATGTAGGAGTCAATGTCGGCGCGCGATGAGCGCAGCACGGGCGTGTCGAGGCGCTGGCGATCGACGGGGGTCAGGTCGGCGAGGGACACGCTCGAGACCTCGACCGCGTGCGAGAGCTGCCACGGGCCGATCGACTGGGGGATGCCCTGGTAGATGACGACGTAGCCGTCCTGGCCGATCGCGTAGTACTGGGTTTGCGTCCACTTCCACGACATCCACGAGGCTGCGACGACGAGGACCGTCACCAGCGAGATGAACACCGGGGTCCACCAGGAGGAGCGGGGCTTGAGCTCGATGGGGGCCTCGTCCTCGTCGCTGGGGGTGCCCGAGGACGAGGAACCCAGGGCAGCCGCGCGGGCTGCCGCGCCTTCGCCTCCGCGGGACTTAGCGTTGCGGTCGATGGCCGCGGCGCCCACGATCTGCGGGGGAGCGGGTGGGAATGTGCCGGCGGGGACGATGTCCGCGATGACGCACGTGATGTTGTCGGGGCCGCCACCCAGGAGCGCCAGGCGGATCAGCTCTTCGGCGCACTCGCCCGGATCCTTGATGTCCGCCATGACCTGGCCGATCGTCTCGGGGGAAACGAGGCCGGAGAGGCCGTCGGAGCACAGCATCCAGCGGTCGCCGACGACGGCCTCGCGGATGGTTTCGTCGGGGGCGACGTCGGCCTGCGCGTCGCCAAGGATCTTCAGGACGACGTTGCGGTTGGGGTGGTGCTCGGCTTCCTCGGGCGTTATCTGGCCGGTGTCGACCAGGTACTGCACGAAGGAGTGGTCGGTCGTGACCTGCGTGAGCGTGTCGCCGCGCAGCACGTAGGCGCGCGAGTCGCCGATGTGGACCATGGCGAGGCGGTTGCCGCTGCGCATGAGCGCGATGCAGGTGGTGCCCAGGCCCTCGAGGTCGCGGTCGCGGCTCGAGCGGTCGGTGAGCTCCTCGTGCGCGTCGAGGAGGGCCTCGCGCAGGAGGTGAAGCATCGAGTCGGCCGGGTGCGAGTCCGTGTCGAGGGGGACGAGGTGCGCGAGGGCCACCGAGGAGGCGATGTCGCCGCCTGCGGGGCCGCCCATGCCGTCGGCGAGGACCAGCAGGTTTGCGCCGGCGTAGCCCGAATCCTGGTTGTTTGAACGGACGAGGCCCACGTCGGAGCGGGCAGCGTAGTGGAATTGAACCGCGTTTCCTGACATATCAACCCACCAATTCGAGAGTCGTCTGGCCGATTCGGATGACGTCACCGATCTTGAGCTGGCGCGGGGTACTCAGGCGTTCGTCGTCGATGAAGGTGCCGTTTCGGCTGGAGAGGTCTTCGATCCACCAGCCGTCGGACTGGGGGGTGAGCGCCGCGTGGCGGCTGGAGGCGTACTCGTCTTCGAGCACGAGGGTGCAGGCGGGGGAACGCCCGATCACGATGGGGACCTCGCCGAGGGGCAGCATGGTGCCCACGAGCGGGCCGCCGGTCACCAGGAGATCCTTGGGGGCCAGCGTGTTGGAGGACGTGCGCTTCTTGTCCTTGCGCTTGTCGCGGGAAGCTTTGCGGCGTGAGGTGGCCTTGTCGCGTCCCTTGCCGCGCGGGGTGACGACGGTGCCGAAGATGTCGCGTCGCAGCGTGTTGACGGCCGCGAGCACGAGGAGCCACAGCAGCACCAGGAACCCGATGCGGAAGACGGTGAATGCGAGGTCGGTGGTCACTTCATTAAACTCCGCTCTGGTCTGGGTGGGTCCAGAAGAGGATCTTGGTACGTCCAATGACGATTTGGTTGCCGTCAAGCAGGGTCGCTGCGTCGATACGGTGCCCCTCGACGAAGGTGCCGTTGGTGGAACCGAGGTCGGTGGCGATCACGCCGGTGGGGGTGATGCGCAGTTCGAGGTGACGGCGCGAGACACCCGAGTCGTTGACGACGATGTCGGCCTCGGAGCCGCGCCCGATGACGGTCACGGGCTCGGTGAGCAGCCATTTTTCGCCGTCGACGTCGATGATGGGGTGTTCGGGGGATGCGGACGAGGCCGTGGCGGGTGCCGCGGGGCCCCGACGGTTTTCGGCGTCGACTTTGAGGGTGCCGCTGGGTTCGGATGCGTCGGCGATGAATTCGATCGTCACGGGGCCGAGGAGGGAGTAGCCGTTTGAGGAGGCGTGCTCGGTGGCCTGCTGGGCGAACTCGTCGGCGAGGACGTCAAGGGATGCCTCAAGGGAGGTGAGGTCGGTGCGCGAGGCGTAGACCGCGAAGTGGTTCGCGGCGATGATGCGCGAGGCGGAGACTTCCTGGACGGATTCGTCCATGGCGCGGCGGATCGCCGTGGTGATGTCCACGGGCTTGATCCCCGACCGGAACACGCGCGAGAAGGCGCCGTTGACGCCTCTCTCGACGGCGCTCTCGAAGCGGTCGAAGATGCTCATAGTCGTGCTCTCCCCATTCCCCCGCGCTGTGTGCGCGACGTACGTTGTGACTGGAAGCGAGGCCGCTCCCAGTCACAGTCTAACGGGCGCAGGAAGTGCTGTGGCCTCATCTGTCGGGATGTTTCCGATGTGCATAGGCTTGTTCTTTCTTCTGTAAGCGCGCTATGCCGGGGAATACTCGGCAATGGTGCGACTGTGGCGTCTGGTGCAAATGTTACATATGTGACGATAAGTGTGTGCGAGCAAACAGAGTGTGGACACTCGTGGGGCTGGTTGGTGGTTCGAGGTGACGCTGCGTTGCCCGTTGATGGGGATTCTTTCGGATGCTCAGCTGTCTTCGCGTGTTGCATAGAGCACAAGTATTTTCTATTTTCCACGAGGTGAGCTTGCCGATGTGTCTGTCGCTCAGTTGCTGGGTGGTGGGCCGTAGGTCCCGTTAAGTGTGCGCGATTAGCTTGATTGTGCAGTTGTCGTGTGAGGTGCGTGTCATTGACTCGCAGCGTGGGTAAGTGTGTGAATTTCTATCCGCGCGTGCGGGCGTGAATAAATGCTGACCTAGAGGGTTGTGCGGGAACTAAGTCCCATTGTTATGGTGAGTCAGTAACCATATCGATGTGGGGGCAGTATGAGACTCACCGACACGCAGCGCGGCGTCCGCAGGGGAGGCGCCGCCAACCGAGAAGACCATCCACCGGTGGGTGTTCACCTGTCCGACCGTGCGGTGAAAGCATCGCGCCCGCGCCGCACTGTCATGCGTGGAATCGTCGCTGCCGCTCTGACCGGGCTCGCCCTCTCCGGCCTCGTGATGGTGCCCGGAGCTGCACGGGCCGAGGCGCCCCTCGAGACCCCCGACTCGGACGATGTCCTGACGGTCACGAAGACCACCTCGGACCAGACGATCACCGTCAACGGGATCCCCTACCGACTCGTCCTCTACGGATTCGTGCCCAACGCGGACGGCAATTGCCCCGCCACCCCGCCCGCTGGCTCGACCCCGGTCTCCACCTTCACGACCAAGGAAAGCCAGGCGTCCTTCGGCTGCCTCTACGGCTCCTTCAGCCAGGAGCGCTACGTGCGCGTCGCGAAAGCGGTCACCGAGGACTCCGAGCAGGTCGGCGATGTGATCCCCCCCGTGCACCTTCACGACGATGGGCCTGGGTGACTGGGCCGCGCCCACGGGAACGCCGCTCACCACGAGCGTGACGCCCGACGGCTTCGTCGGATGGAACTCCTTCGAGGATGCGAACCTGACCCCGACCGCAGACGGCGAGGCCGGGGCGGTGTCCTCCGGATACAGGGCCTTCATGCCGGGCTTCTCTCAGTTCATCATTGCCGAGACGGGGCCGCGAATCGCCGGTAGGTTCCCCCTGGATTTTGGTGAGCAGGGCCGTTTCGGCCCCTGGAAGACCAGTGATGACCCGAATTCCGCGCAGTGGAGCCTCGCTGATGTGACCTGTCTAAACGGCGTGGGTGAGCACGTGAACGTCACCCGCGACGCGACCACCGGCGGTGTGGACTTCTCCCAGGTTGCCCCGGCCTCGTCCCCGGCGGCCCTGCCGATCACCTGTACCTTCACCAACCGTGAGCAGGTGCCCAAGCTGCGCATCCAGAAGGAGCTCGAATCCGTCGAAGGCGCCACGACGGACGACATCACCGTCACCTATCGCATCACGGCCACGAACGACGGCACCCTCGCGCCCCCGACCGATCCGCATCGAAAAGGCTGGCACACAGCCGGTCGGCACGCCCAACGACGACGGCACGTATCCGCTCGACGGAGCGGCCTTCGCGATCTACGACAACGAGGCCTTGGCTGGCACCCCGGTTTCTACCCTCGATGGTGGGTCGCGATTCGTGACCGCGCCCCTCGAAACCGGTAAGAGCTACTGGCTCGTGGAAACCCGCGCGCCCGCCGGTCATGCACTGCTGCCCCGTGCAGTCGCTTTCCACATCGAAGTCGGCGCGGATGTTGACGCCACGACCGTCATCAAGACGGACTTCGGTGCCGATGAGGGTTTTAGTTCCGTGCGCGTGCTGCCCGCTTCAGGCAGCTTGCCCGGGGATCGTACGCCCGGTATTCGCGTCGTCGACACCCAGGTCGGCGTGCCCCCCAAGGTCGGATCCATCGGCATCTACCCGCAGCTGGCGGGAGGGGCCGCCCTGCTGGGCCTCGCCGCGGCCTGTGCCTGGCTGCGTCGGCAGGCACGGGCCGCGTAACGTACGTCGCGAGTAGGCGTGGCCTCGTAACGCACGCCGCGAGACGTTACGACGTGGGCGGTGTAGCTCGACTGCCGAATTTCCTCAGTGGCTGCCCGGTGGTTCCTCACTAATGTCGCATGCAATTCCCTCGCGACTATTTCAAACATGTGAAATCACATCGTTGGAATTGCAACGGTTATGGGCTATGTCTAAAACTGACCGTGTTGAATTACCTGCGACTTTTTGGGGGAACGCCGGAAAGAGGCCTCGCATAGACAGCGCGGCCGGGCTGCGTACAGCCCGGCCGCGTGATAGCAGGATCAGAAGTCCCAGTCCTCATCCTCGGTGTCCACGACCTCGCCCATCACGTAGGACGAGCCGGAACCCGAGAAGAAGTCGTGGTTCTCGTCCGCGTTCGGGCTCAGGGCCGCCAGGATCGCGGGGTTCACGTCGGTCGCGTCGTGCGGGAACAGGGCCTCGTAACCCAGGTTCATGAGCGCCTTGTTCGCGTTGTAACGCAGGAACTTCTTCACGTCCTCGGTCAGGCCGAGCGGATCGTACAGGTCCTCCGTGTACTGCTCCTCGTTCTCGTAGAGCTCGTACAGCAGCGAGTACGTGTAGTCGCGCAGGTCATCCTGGCGCTCCTGGCTCGACTCATTCACGGCCAGCTGGTACTTGTAGCCGATGTAGTAGCCGTGAACGGCCTCGTCGCGGATGATGAGGCGGATCAGGTCAGCCGTGTTGGTGAGCTTGGCGTGCGAGCTCCAGTACATGGGCGCGTAGAAGCCCGAGTAGAACAGGAAGGACTCGAGCATCGTCGAGGCGACCTTGCGCTTCTCCGGGTCGTTGCCGTCGTAGTAGGACTTGACGATCTCGGCCTTCTTCTGCAGGGCGGCGTTCTCGTTCGACCAGCGGAAGGACTCGTTGATTTCCTCCGTGGACAGCAGGGTGGAGAAGATCGACGAGTAGGACTTGGCGTGCACCGACTCCATGAACGCGATGTTCGTGTAGACGGCCTCCTCGTGCGGGGTGCGCGCGTCCGGGATCAGCGACACCGCGCCGACCGTACCCTGGAGCGTGTCCAGCAGGGTCAGGCCCGTGAACACGCGGTTCGTCATGAGCTGCTCGTCCTTGGTGAGGGTCTTCCAGCTCGGCAGGTCGTTGGAGAGCGGAATCTTCTCAGGCAGCCAGAAGTTGCCCGTCAGGCGATCCCAGACCTCGAGGTCCTTGTCGTCTTGGATCTTGTTCCAGTTGATGGCCTCGAACACGGGCTCGGTCGCCATAGGGGCTCCTCTACGTACAGTGTCGGACGGACGAGGCCGGGGCGGCCTCGCGTATAGGGCCCAGGATAGTGGGTGCGAGGCGTACGACGACGCTGGTGGCCCGTGTTTCGTGGACGAGGTCACTTCGGGCACGTGCGAAGGAGCGCCCGCCTGACGGTATCGCCAAGGCGAGCGCTCCCCTGCTGTCTCTGTCGGCGAGAGTGTGCTCAGATGTATCCGAGCCACCGGCCGGAAGGTGCGAACTGGGATGTTCGGCCATCAGTGGTGGCCGTGCCGACCGCCATGTGTCCGCTGACGGGGTCAAGCCAGTACCACGCGCCACCCGACTGGATCCAGCCTGTGAGCATCATCCCGCTGCCGTCGAGCCAATACCAGTTGCCACCGTCTTGGACCCAGCCACCCGAGCGCATTGCTCCGCTGCTGGACAGGAGGAACCACCCGGTGCCGTCGTTCACCCATCCGGTGCGCATCTGGGCACTGCCGGGAGCCATATAGTACCAGGAGCCTCGATCCAGCAGCCAGCCTTCCGCGGCCTTTCCGCTGCCGCTCAGGTAGTACCAGGAGCCCCAGATGTTACGCCAGCCGCCGGCGTCCATGCGCCCACTCGAGGGGTCCATCCAGTACCAGCCGGTACCATCGTGGATCCACGCCTGCCCCATCGCGCCGTTGGCGTGCAGGTAGTACCAGGAGCCACCGTCCTGGAGCCAGCCTGTCGCCACAGCGCCGGAGCCGGTGAGGTAGTACCAGGTGCCGCCAATGAGGTGCCAGCCGCCGCTGAGCATGTGGCCGGAGCCGTCCACCCAGTACCACTTGTCGCCGTCGTGGACCCACGTGTTCACAGCCATGTTGGAGGTGGCGTCCATCCAGTACCAGTGACCTCCGTCGACCACCCAGCCATTCTCGACGGCAGATACGGAACCGTTGAAGTAGTGCCAGCCGTCGTAGAAGCCCTTCCACCATCCACGCGTCGGGGTTGGTTTGCCGTTGTGGAACCAGTAGGTGTGGGGCGTGGTCGATGCGAATGTGTGCCCCATTCCGACGTTCATGTAGGGGTGGGTGATCCCGCCGGGGGTGAAGGTGCCGACGAGGGCGGGGATGCCCGCGTTGCGCATCGAGTATGCCTCGAACCATTCGTAGCGGCCCCTGAGTGCAGGCAGACCGAGACGGTCGGGGGTGTGGAACTCGTAGCCCGTGTTCATGACGAGCGATGGGGACAGTGCGTCGAGGAAGCTTTCGCTGTTTGAGGTCGATAGGCCGTGGTGACCGGCTTTCAGCCAGTCCACGTGACCGACCACCCCGGCCGCGTAGTCTTCCTTGCCTTCGCCGCTCTCGAGGTCGGCGGACAGGTAGGCGCTGTGTCCGTGGGCCGTGATCTTCGCCGTGTAGCTGATGAGGTTTGTATTCGTGAGCTTGCCGGGGTGCGCGTATTCCTCGTCAGGAGATAGGGGGATGATCTGGACGAGCATGTCGCCCATCTGGATGAGGTCGCCTTGTCCGGGCTTGACGTGCTGGTCGAATGTTGCCCCGTACGCGCTCTGAGCCCACGTCGCTGCGGCTACGAGGTCGTCGTAGACCTTCTGGTTGTCCCACAGTGGGTTCACGGCATCGCTGACCGAGTAGGAATCATCGTAGACGGGCGTGTAGATGTGCTTGGGATGGTACCGGTGGATCAGAGTGTCTGCCCAGCCGATATGGTCGGAGTGCGGGTGAGTGCCGATGAAGAAGTCGAGGTTGGAGGAGTTCACGCCCAGACTGTCGAGGTAGGGGCGTACCTGGTCTTCCTGTCCCCACGTCGCGATGTTCGCTCGCCACGGGTAGCGGGGGTCTGACCCGTCTGGGTAGTCGTTGTCGTCGCCTGCATCCACGATTCCGAAGTGGCCGTTCGACTCGACGACGATGCAGTCAGCGCCCGACAGGGACAGGATGTGCACCTTGTCGTTGCCGATGCTCCCGTCTGGCTCAGTGGTGACGAGGGGCGGGGTCTGCGTCGATGGGGCCGAAGGAGCAGGCGAGGTGGGCGGCTGCGGGTCGGGTCGCGCTGCTCGGGCGTTCTCCTCGGCTTGTTGGGCGTCAGCCGTTTGGCGGTCTTCGTCGGACACGGGCGGGTTGCTGGGAGCCGTGATTGACATGTCCCCGGAAGAAGCGTCTGCCTGTGATGGTGCTGCGAACGTCGCGGCAGGCGTTAACGCCAGGGAGAGGGCTGCGACAAGCCCCACTTCGACGGTGCGGAAGTGCTTCATTGCTGAGGGGTCTTTTCTGGGTTAATGAGAAACTGTTAGAACGTTCTCTAGCCTACAGGGAAACAACGTAAAATCTTTGTCTAATTACTACATAACATTGTGAATTGTAGAACACGTTGAAGTGGGTGTCGAGAGTGGAGATAGGCGTTGGAGTCAACTGCACCGCAAGGTGATGCGGTCGCTCCTGATGCTAGGCCGTGGACGAGGCCACCTCGGGCGCGTGCTACCGCCGCGACATTCAGGCCGCCGCGTGCGCTGACCTCCTCGGCCTGTACCCACTGTGCGAAGAATAAATATGCGACGCGCGCACGCGCCTACGGCGACGACATGGCCGACCCCTTCGCGCTCATTGCCCGCGCCCAGCGCCGCCAAGGCCTCGACCGGTATACGCCTGCATCCCCAATCCGCCGAGATTGCGCGCGAAATGACCCTCTGTCTCGTCGAGTTGGGGTGCTGCGAGGAGGCGCTGCCCGTCTCGCAGGTCGCCGCCGGACAGGGCAAGACGCGCCGCGAGGTCGTGGACCTGACGTTCAAGCGCCGACCCGTCGGTGCGACGATAGCGACGATCTCGCTCGCGCTCCTCGTCGTCACCCCCGTGGCATTCGCGGTGCTGCGGTACTTTGTCCCCGCATCCTCGTGGTGGACGGCCGTGGGCGTGCCCATCCTCGTCATGCCCTGCGGGTGGGTCGGTGCCGCCATCGCCCGCTCCATGGTCTTCGGGCGCGAACGCTAACGAGCGGGCGGCGGACGGCTGCGGGCGCGAGGTCGGCGGGCGCGAGGTCGGCGGGCGCCGCCTCAGTCCTTCGAGAGCCTGCCTCGCACAGCCCCCGCGCCGAACGTCAGAACCGTCACAGCGGCCTCCAGAGCGCCCAGAGCCAGCCCCTGCCTCGTATGAGCAAAACGAGCACCCTGCGCGCGGCGACGCTCACCGCGGCGGAACAGCCAACGCTCCACACCGACCGTGATCATCGCCGAACCCAGCGCCGCGCCCGCGAGAACCGCCAGCTCGGCCGGATCTGCCTCTGTGACACCCTCCAGAGGATCCTCGCCCGCGACGGGAGAGGACTTCGAACAATCCACATCCTCATCATCGTAGGGCGCAAGCTCCGCGCCCTCCGGCAGCTGCGCCACCATCGACCAGCCGAGCACCCCCAGCAAACCCGCCTTCACGAGGCCGCGCAACGGACGCGAGCGCACGTAATCAGGCAGGGCGTACCACGCGACAGTCGCGCCCACGCCCGCCGCGAACCCCGCGACCCGAGTCGGGTCCACCGAGCCGGCGCACGGACAAGAACAAGTAGATGAGGTGGCCATAGCCACTCCTTTCGATCAGGCGTTCGCGGATCAGTCCGCGAGCAGGTCCAGCAGGTGAGAGACGACCTTCCCGCCCGAATAGGCGGAACCGTCGTGCTGGTACTCATTCGTGATGTAGTGGCGGGCTCCGATCAGGTTGCCCGTATCCAAGGACAGCTCGCGCGGCACGAACATGTCGTCGTAGTACACGGCCGCCGCCACCGGCACCGTATTCTCGGCCAACACATCCGGCAGGTACACGGGGGCCGCCTCCGTCGTCGACGCCAGGATCTCCGCCGCGCCCTTCAGCGGCGCCAAGCCCGGATCCTCGTCAAACACGCGGCGCATGAAATGCTCGCCCGTCAGGTAGAAAGGCTCGCTTTCATCCAGCGGGTCCGCGTCCTTCGCGAAGCCCGGGATCTCCTCGGCCAAGCGATCCGCCGCCCATTCCGTCGCCGTGCCCACCAGATCCGGCGTCGCGCACGCGTAGATGTACTCCTGGAACACGCCGTAAATCGGCGCGACGTCCACCTGTGAGCCGATCGCCGCCAGGAACTGCGACGAGAGGCGGCGCTCGCCTCGAACCGACGTCCACGGGCCCTCGAGCAGGTAGTGCAGCTGATCCGTGTTGCCCTGACCGCCCAGCATCATGCCGATCATGCGCAGGCGCGCGGGGGAGAGGCGCTCACCCGTCGGCAGCGTCTCCTCCGTGTCCGCTAGGTGCGCGCACAGCTCACGCACCGTGCGCTCGTCGCCCGGGTGACGCTGGAAGTACGTGCGGTTGCGCGCCGCCGTACGCTCATACGTCAGGCGGTAGATCTCATCCACATGGACGAGGCCGGGCAGGCCTCCCGTGATCAAGCTGGCCTTCAATCCCTGGGGAGCCAGCGACAGGTACGAGGTCGTGATGAAGCCACCGAACGACTGGCCGAGCGTCGTCCACGGGTCATCCCCGCACAACTCGCGGCGCACCGCCTCCGCGTCATACACAATCTGATCTTGGCGGAAGTGGCGCAGGTACGCGGCCTTCTCCTCATCCGTGTCCAAGTGGGAGAGCGCCTGGGCGTCCATGCGGGTCGACTGGCCCGTGCCTCGTTGATCCAGGAGCACCACGCGGTAATCCTGCAGGAGACGATTCATCCACCCGCCGGTAAACGTGCCAAAACGCGGGCTCGGGTAGCCCGGGCCGCCCTGCAGGAACACCGCGTAGGGCGCATCCTCGCGGCCCTTACGCACGACCTCGCGTGCGAAAACCTGGATCGTCGGATTGTCCTCGCCGGCGGGGCGCAGATGATCCAGCGGAACATCCAGACGGTGCTCGTAAACGGTGTGTCCGTGGTGCAGGTACGACTCTGTGTGCATGGACACAATGGTAGCGGTTTTGCGGCGGTGCCGTTGTGGCGGTGTCGTTGTGGTGGTGACACCCCGTTCGTGACAGTCACTTCGTCAGAGCCAGTTCAGCAGCGCGACGTAGCAGACCGTTCCAATGCCGACGCTCCACAGGAGCTTACGGTCGCTCAACAGGTGGACCGCGACCGTCACGCCCATCGCCACCAGCGCCGCCCACCAGCGCTCGCCCGCCGCCGCATCGGCGTGGTCTTCCAGTCCTACGAGCTTTTCCCGCACCTGACCGTCATGGGGAACCTGACGCTCGCTCCCGGCCTCGTCGCGGGAGAATCACGCGCCGACGCCGAGGAGCGGGCGCACAAACTGCTCGAGCGCGTCGGCCTAGCTGACCGCGCCGACGACTACCCGCGCCAGCTCTCCGGCGGCCAGCGTCAGCGCGTCGCCATCGTGCGCGCCCTCATGATGAACCCCGAGATCCTCCTCCTCGACGAGGTCACCGCCTCCCTGGACCCGGAGATGGTGCGCGAGGTCCTCGACGTTGTCCTCGAACTGGCGCGCACCGGCATGACGATGCTCATCGTCACCCACGAGATGGGTTTCGCCCGCGCGATCGCCGACCGCATCGTCTTCATGGACGAGGGTCGCATCGTCGAGGTCGACCCGCCGCGCAGGTTCTTCGCCGATCCTTCCTCGGATCGCGCGCGTCGTTTCCTTGACATCTTCAGCTTCGAGGGCGCCAAGCTGTCAGCGTGTCGGGGCTCGCGGCGGGGTCTGTGCGGGGGCGCAGGCCGGTGGTTTGTGCCCCCGTTGTTGCGCTTGTTGCTGTACGCCCCGGCTATTTTCCGGGCGCCGCAGCCTGGATCAGCAGTGTGCCGGCCTGACACCTTCCGCGTTCTGGCTTGTTCCCGAGTGGTGTGACACCACTGAGCGGGGTATTACACAACTTCCCAGGGGGTGTAATGCTCCCTAACTGGTGTCATGCTTCCCAACTGGTGCAGTGCTAGGCGTATTGGTTTGGTGTCTTGCTTGGGTGTTAGGTGTTTCCGGATTGTACGAGGTGGTTCCTCACCAATGTCGCATGTAATTTCCCTGTCAACCTTTCAGTAATTGAAATAGTGTTGTTCCAATTCCAACGTTTCTGGGCGTACCCGAAAACTGACCAGAGGAAATTACCTGCGAGATTGCAAGAGAGGGTTGTATGTACCGCGCATGACCGCGAAGTAGTGTCCCGCATGGTCATCCGACGCGCCCTGTGTATGCAAGCTGTGCACGCCCGCGAATGCCTGTTCGCGATAGCCCGGCTCAGGAGATCAACGTCGACTGGTGGTGCACCATGATCAGGCGCCCCTCGCCAGAAGTCGCCGGCACCCACACGCTGGATTCCAGCGAAGCGCCGCCCTCCCAGCGCACCCGGTAGCGGGTCAGGAACGCCCCGCCCAGGTCATGCGCGTCGATGCGGCCGATGGACGGCGAGGCGGGCGAGGGGCCCGCCAGGGTCGTGGTCGCGCCGCCACCCGGCCAGATGCGCGTCGTCCGCTCGTCGGTCATGGCCGCCAGCGCCTCCTCGTCGCCGCCGGTCCACGCCAGGATGAATTCGCGCTCGCGGGCGAGAGCATCCTCAGTGGTCGGAGCGCTCACGGACGAGGCCGGGGCCGCCTGGGCGGGTTCGCGAGCCTCTGTGGGCGCGGAGAAAACGCTGGGATGAGAACGGAACGTCGATGTGGTGGCCTCGTTGGTGGCGTCGCGTGAAGCGGACGCAGCGGCGGCCTTGTTGGCTTCGGTGTGTTGCTGTTCGGCAGGTGTGCTCGCGCCGGACTCCACAGCGTCGTGCGTCTCGACCGGCGCGGGTGCAGCGGGTACAGCGGCAGCGCCCCCGAAGGCCTGATCCGCAGACGCAGACCCGTGCGACCCGCGGGCACCGCCCCCAAACCCGGGGCCCGGCTCAGGTGTGCGACCGGCCTGGTAGGCCTCGGCGCATGCGCGCGCGAGGTCGTCTGCCCGCTCGTTCATGCGGTGCCCAGCGTGGCCCTTGACCCACTCGAAGGTGACGCGGCGCCCTTCCATGGCGCGGTCGATCTCCTGGATGAGCTCCAGGTTCTTGATGGGTTTCTTGTCGGCCTTCGTCCAGCCGCGCTTCTTCCAGCCGAGCCGCCACTTGGACACGACGTTGATCGCGTACTGCGAGTCGGCGAGGATGTGCAGCTCGTCGCCGGTCTCGGCGGTGGCCTGAAGCAGGCGCAGGATCGCGGTGAGCTCACCCAGGTTGTTGGTGCCCTGCGGCCAGCCGCCCGCGTCCCACGTGTCCTCGTCCACGTACCAGGCCCACCCCGCGGGCCCGGGATTGCCGAGGGAAGAACCGTCTGCCGCCGCCGTAATCGTCATGTACTCATCCTATCGGCATCGAGCTTCCCTGATCGGAAGGGGACGAGGCTGGGGCGTGGCATCATCACGCAGCGCGAGAGTGGGGGCGGTCTTCGGAAAGACCACCCCCACCTGCGTGTGCTGTGACAACAGGCGCCGACCGCTCGTCAGCGGCCCCAACTTCTACAGGCTGACACCCACCTGGCCCAGCGCGAAGGCGAACTCCTCGCAGCGCGCCGCCCACCGGCCCTCGCGCCCGGACGGGCCGGCGTGCCCGGCGACCATCTCGGTGCGCAGGATGATCGGACGCTCGAGTGGGTCGCGTGCGGGAATAGACCCAGCCCCGGCCTCGTCCGTGGAGGGAACCTGGCCGGTGGCCTCGCGCAGGCGCTGCACCCACTTGGTGGGCTCGACGAACTCGACGCGCGTGTCGTTGACCGACGTCGTCGCCATGATCGCGGGCAGGAGCGCCCCGTCGGGCACGTTCTCATACGGCGTGTAGCGGCTCATCGCGTCGAACACGGCGCGCGAGGAGAGCGGATTGCCCCACTCCTCCCACTCGCCGACGGTGAGCGGCAGGGACGGGTCCAGGATCGTGGTGAGCGCATCCACGAAGGGCACGCCCGCCAGGATCGCGCGGAAGCGGTCGGGGGCGGCGTTGGTGACCGCGCCCATGAGGAGGCCTCCGGCGCTGCGGCCTTCCGCGACCAGGCGGCCGGGCGCCACCCACCCGGAGTCGACCAGCCAGTCGGCCACGTCGATGAAGTCCGTGAACGTGTGCTCCTTGACCAGCTCCTTGCCGTCCTCGTACCAGGCGCGGCCCATCTCGCCGCCGCCGCGCACGTGCGCGATCGCGTAGACGACGCGGCGCAGGATCGGCAGGCGCAGGGTCTCGAACTCGGGGTCGTAGCTGACCTCGTACGAGCCGTACCCGATCTGCCAGCCCGCGTGCGTGCCGTCCGGGCGCGCGTCGCGATGGTGGATGAGGGTGACGGGGATGCGGGTCGCGCCGTCGCGCGCGAGCACCCACACGCGCTCCTCGACGTACTGCGCAGGGTCCCAGCCGGGCGCCTCACGGGTGCACAGGGTGCGCACGGTCAGGGCCGCGCCTTCGGGGTTTTGGGGGGACGAGGCCGGGGCCGGGTTCGGCAGAGAAACCTCCGCGACTGTGGGCGGCACGGTCTGCGACTGGAACTCCACGCGCAGTGGATCTTCCCACGGGGTCGGCACGGTCGTGATCGTGCGCACCGCGGCATCCACCTCGACGCGCCGCCACGCGGGCTTCTCCTCTCGGCGATCCCACACGTCAACCTGCGTGAGCGAATCCGAACGCAGCGAGAGGGCCACGTAGTGTGCGTGGGCCTCGACGTCGGTGATGCGCTCGCCCGGGCTGGGGCTGCGCAGCGGCTCCCAGGACTCAAAAGGCGTGAGGGGTGCGGGCTCGTTCTCCGGCAGGGGAGTGCCCGGCGTGCGATCCGCCAGGGGACCCCGCGAGAACGCGGAGGAAGACGTGACGCCGAGGCGCGCCAAGGCCTCGGGCGACCCCCCTTCGGGCAGTATCGCCTGCGCGAGCGAGCCCTCCTGCGTCAGCCCCGTATGCACGATGAACAGGCGATCCCCCGCCGAATCCGCCGACACCAGCGTGCGGGGGCGCGCTGGCATGAGCGGCAGCGGGCGCACCGACGGGTGGGCGGGCAGCCACAGCCACGCGCGGCCCGCCGTCGACGATGACGAATGAATGACGACGTGCCCCGGGAAGCCCGAGGGCGCGAACCCCATCTCGAAGCCCTCGTCCGGCTCGACCAACAGCAGCTCGTCGGCCTCGCGCGGCGTGCCCACGCGGTGCAACCACACGTCGCATGCGCGCCACGCATCATCCACGCCCATGTAGATAAAGGACTTCGAGTCATCCGCCCACGCGAAGCCGTAGCCTGCGCCTGTCACGGCCTCGTCGATGACGCGGCCCGAGGCCTCCTGCACGACCCACGTGTAGCGCTCGTCGCCGCTCGTGTCCCGCGCCCACGCGATCAGTCGCCCATCCGGGGAGGGATACAGGTCCGCCAGGCGGAAAAACTCCTGCCCGCGCGCCCACTCGTTCTCATCGACGAGGAGCTCCTCACCCCGCGCGGGCGCGCCCGGAGAGGGGATGAGCGGGATCGGGGCGCCTGCCTCGTCGAGCTGAACCGGCGCGCGGTGATGCGTCGCGTACGACTGGCCCTCCGCGAAACGCCGGAAATACCAGAACTCGCCCTCGCGGATCGGCACCGTCACGTCGGTGAGCGCCGTGGAGGCCTTAACCTCCTCCACGAGGCGCGCGGCCGCCTCGCGCGTCGGCGCCGTCACCGTGTTCGCCCACGCGTTCTCCGCCTCCAGGTGGGCGCGCACCTCAGGGTTCTCGCCGTCGCGCAACCAATCCCACGGGTCATCAAAATGCTGCCCGAACTGGTCGCGCACCCGGTACCCGTAACGCTTCGGGGCCACCGGGGGAATGTTCGACGAGGAGTGTGTGCGCGGGGTCGTCTCAGTCATGGGAACCATCTTAGAGGTGGGGTGCGGACTAGGGAGGCACCCGGGTGTCCGGGGGGTCGTGGAATAGGCGGTGCCCGCGCGCCGGGATGTCTGTTCTGAAGGCCGCTGAGAAGACGTGTTCACCGTGCTCCCCAAAACTTCGCATGCAATTCTCACGCCTGTCTTTCAAGCTTTGAAATCAAATCGTTGGAATTCTGCGGTTTGTGGGTGGTAGGCGGAAAGAAGAGAAAGGGAACTGCATGCGGAATTTGGGGGCGGGACCAGGATAGGGCGGAAGAAGCAGTCCGGTGAGCGTGCGACACTAGGGGAGTGAACGACGAACAAGCCTCCTCGCGCGGATCCGCCGCGCTCGAACACGCGGCGCTCGCGGACAGGCCTGCGCCCCTTCACCAGCCCGGCCGTGGACAAGCGAACGGGAGAGCGGCCCCGGCCTCGTCCCTGAGCCTGACCCAGCGACTCCTCGCATGGGTGCGCGAATTCATCCAATTCGGCATGGTCGGCGCCACCGCGTACGTCGTCGACGCCGGACTGTTCAACCTCCTCCAACACGGGCCGTTCGGCGTGCTCGCCGGCCACCCCAACAGCGCGCAATTCGTCGCCGCGGCGACCGCCACGCTCTACTCGTGGATCGCCAACCGCCTGTGGACCTACCGAGGCTGCACCCAGGCAAACGCCACCCGCGAAGCCATCCTCTTCTTCTTCGCCAACGCCTGCGGCATCGGCATCTCCCAGTTCTGCCTCTTGTTCACCCACCACATCCTGGGGTACACCTCGGCGCTGGCCGACAACATTGCCGCCTACGTCGTCGGCTTCGCCCTGGGCACCGCGTTCCGCTTCTTCTTCTACCACTACGTGGTCTTCACAGGACATACGCGCGCGTAGCTTGAAGGCGCGGCGGTAGGGTCGAAACGTGAAGGAAACGCCAGAGCACTACCCGACCCCCGAAGAATCCATCGCCACGATGGTCACCATTGACGACACCGCCCTCGTGTTCGAAGGCGGCGGCATGCGCAACGCCTACACGGCCGCGCTCGTGAGCCGACTCATCGCCGAAGGCATCAACTTTCCCTACATCTCAGGCGTTTCCGCGGGGTCCAGCCACCTGTGCAACTTCACCTCCCGCGACGCTCAGCGTTCCCACGACACCTTCGTCGACCTCGTCGAAGACCCCGAATTCGGCGGTCTCAAGCACTTCCGCAAGGGCCACGGCTACTTCAACGCCGAGTACATCTACCAGCAGATCTGCTACCCCGACGGCGTCCTGCCCTTCAACATGGACACCTTTCTGGCGAACCCGGCGACCACCCGCGTCGCCACCTTCAACGCCTCGCGCGGCGAAGAACGCTGGTTCTCCAAGGAAGAAATGAGCACCCTGGACACCCTCGGGCGCATCGTCCGCGCCTCCTCCACGCTGCCGATCCTCATGCCGCCCGTCGAGATCGACGGCGACACCTACGTCGACGGCGCGCTCGGACCCAACGGCGGCCTGCCCTTCGACCAACCCCTGCGTGAGGGCTACCGCAAGCTCCTCGTCGTCCTCACCCGTCCCCGCGACTTCGTCAAAGACCCCATGCCCGCCAGCGTCGGCGCCCTCCTACGCACCGCCTACCATTCATTCCCGTCCGTGTTTGAGGGCGTGGCCTTGCGCACCGACCGTTACAACGCGGGCCGCCGCTTCCTCTTCGAGCTCGAAGAACGAGGCCAGGCCTACGTGTTCGCACCCGACAACCTGTGGATCGACAACACCGAGTCGCGGCGCGAGCGCCTCGAGGCGACCTACCGTGCCGGCCTGGTCCAGGCCGTCCGCGAAATGCCTGCGATCAAGGCGTTCCTGGGGTTGTAGGCATACCGTCTTCGATGGCGCTTGTGGCGCCGCCTGATCTCCGGCGTTGCTTCGTCCTGCCGGATGTCCGGCCGCCGCGCGGCCTGCCCGCCCGCGAGCCGTCCGCGCCGCGAGCTTCGCTCGGCGCGTCGACTCGTTGTCCGGCCGCCGCGCGGCCTCGCGGCGGTCTCCAATCAGGCGGGGCGTGGTCCTGGTAATTTCGCACGTAATTCCTCTGTGACTCGTTCAAACGTTGAAGTTGCGTCGTTGGAATTGCAACGTTTTTGGTGGGGGGCGAAAAATGACCGCCGTAAATTACGTGCGAATGTCGCCTGGCGCTGCGGTCTCTGCGGTGCCGTCTCATCTTGCCTCGTCAGTTTCGCAGGCAATTCCCTACTCGCATGTTGCCGGTTTGTATCATTTCGTGCTGTCTTGTCACTTTGGTTGCGGAATTGCATGTGAAATTGAGGGAGGTGCGCGTTACTGGGTTGAGGTGGGGTTTTGGTGCGTGACTTTTTTCGCCCTGCTCGGTTTGGTGGTGGTGGAAGCGGTACAAAACTCTCCCTGTTGGCGCAAAATGCGCCGAAAAGAGGTATTTCGGGCGTGCCGGGAGAGTTTTGTACCGGGTGGGCCTGCGAAGGCCGCGTGCCGGGAGAGTTTTGTACCGGGTGGGTGGCCGGTGGGTCAAGTCCGGTGGCGTGCTGGGCGTATACCGGTCCTGGGAGTGAGGGTGTGTCCCGGTCCTACATCGAGGGCTCGCACCGGCACCTATATCTAGGTCGCGTCCCGCCCCTAGATCAAGGGCATGCGTCCCGTTGGCGGTGCCCGGTGGATCCCCGCTCGCGCCCCCACGATCGCCTTTCCGCGGCATTTCAGGCATTTGTCCGAAATGGCTCCCAACCCCTACATCTAGGGGCGCTTATCTGCCAATGACCCCTAGATGTGGGGGTGCGACACGCCCAAGACTCTCACTAGGGAGTGTGACTCTTGACATTTTTTGGGTGGTTGGCAGGTGGTTATACACAGGGTGGTGATGCGTCCGTCCACAGGGTGTACAGGTGCGTGTGGGGGTGTTGGAGACCCCTAGATATGTTCGTGGGTTAGCGACAAACCCCAATGTTTGCGCGCATCTTCGCGTACCTGTGCGAAGGGGGCGACAAACCGCAAAGACCCCTCCGAGATCCTGACCGCCCGCTCCATCCACAGCCTCTGCGCGTATCGTCCACAGTTAGAACGTCGCACACAATATCTAGGGGTCGCTTGCGCGGGTGGCCACGAGGTGTAGTGTTGTCGTGTTCGCGGCGAATGAGCCGCCAGAAAGTCAACACAGGATGCCAACGTCCGGCCTCGAGCCGCAAGGAGACACGAACATGTCGATCACCGTTTACTCCAAGCCCCGCTGCCCCCAGTGCGACGCGACCTACCGCGCCCTCGACAAGCAGGGCGTCTCCTACGAGAAGATCGACGTCACCCAGGACGCGGAGTCCCTCGCCTTCATTAAGGGTCTCGGTTACCAGCAGGCCCCCGTCGTCGTAGCCGGCGAGGATCACTGGTCCGGCTTCCGCCCCGACCGCATCAAGGCCGTCGCCGCCGCAGCCGCCCCCCTGGCGCTGCAGGCCTGAGCCTGGCCGATAAGCCCCGGCCGCGAGGCCGGGGCTTTCCTCTATCCGGTCAGGGACGAGGCCGGGGTTCGCTCGCGTGAAAACGGCGCGCACGCGCTCACGGGAGTGGGGGAGTGAAGCGTCGGCAGGGCCGGGGAAAATCACTGACCAGATGGCTTTGTGCGTGCGCCGGCAAGCGGCGCACGCGCCCGCCGCAAACTAGGGCGCGCACACGCCGGTCCAAGCGCGTCGATCATTCCACATGGGACACGCGTGCCTGGGGAGCCCGACCGGGCCTCGTCAGTGAGACACTAGAGTTCAGCATCCCGCCAAGCAGGAAGGGTCATCATGGGCATCGTCGTCTACTTCTCGTCGGCGACGGGCAACACCCGCCGTTTCGTCGAAAAACTCGGCCTCCCGGCGGCGCGAATCCCGTTGCTCCCCAAGGATGAACCCCTGTGCGTGACCGACGAGTACGTGCTCGTTGTGCCCACTTACGGCGGCGGAAATATTAAGGGAGCGGTGCCTAAACAGGTCATCAAGTTCCTGAACGATCCCGACAATCGTGCCCTGTGTAGGGGCGTCATCTCGTCGGGAAATACTAACTTCGGCAAGGCCTACTGCATCGCGGGCGACATCATCGCGGCCAAGCTGGGGG
>CALHZX010000133.1 GCA_938040725.1 uncultured Actinomyces sp.
AGCTGTACGAGGAAATGCGTCTGACCGAAGACGGAAAGAGCCTCACCCCCACCCGCGTTCTCGACTCCTGGACACCCATTCTCATGGAGTTTGAGCCCGCGCTCCGCGCTGCTCGCAGCCAGCGCGTCGACCTGCCCGAAGGCGCATCAGAACGTTTCCTCATTCCCGTGGGCTAACGCTTCAACACGAAGGACACAACGCTGACAGACCACCAGCTGGTGGGGCAACAATGCCATCATCGACGTCACCACCCAGCGATTGACTAAACGGAACGTCAGCCAACACGGTTGCCCTGCTGGCCGCCACGGCAGCCAGCCAGAGCACACTCAGCTCGCAACAGCTGAGTGGCTCGCTCCTTCGGAGCACATGGCGAGCGCTCGCCGCACGCACAGACAACATGCATTCCCAACAGCACAGGCCTGAACACACCGGGTGTCAACGAATGACGCCTTCGAGGATAGGATAACGCGCTTATACTCGAAGCATAGGAGTGTCAACCGCGGGAAGGCATCATCATGGATGTGCTCGAGCAGCTGATCGAACGGGCGAAGAGCGTCGGTGTCTCTGCCGACCTCATTCGAGATAACGACTGTGTCTTCGGATACGAGGCGTCAATGAGTTATCGCTTTTGGGTTGAAGACGGGCAATATTACTTTGGGGCCGACGAGCGAGCGACCACCTACTCCTCGCACATGTGGACGTCTTCTCCTGATATCGCTTTACTGGCCTTGATAGAGCTCGTTGGCTCCCTCTACCGAATGGCTGCAGGTTACCGACGGATCAACAGGGAATACGGGTGGCGCTCCTTCCCCGATGGCTGGACAATTCAACGAGTGACGGGAAACGACTACATGCGCGTCGCTTCCGATAGCCAGTCCGAGTGGAGCTATGAGACTCACACAATCGAGCGATACTTGCATATTCCCTCGCTCACCGTCTATCCGGTCAAGACAGTGCTCAACATGTTCCTCGACCCCGAAGCACCCCCTCTCGGCACGCTCGATCACATTCACAATTTCTACGCCCGTTTCTAACCGGAGAGGTCTGGTATCAACATGTCGATAGAGATGCTGACTCCACTGTTTACTCCAACAACTCGGGTATCGGCAGACGATTCACGACACGAAGTTCAATTGACGATAGCGGATGACGTGCAAGCAATTCTGCATACCGATCAGCACCTCCTTGTCATCGACGTAACCTATCGTCATGGCGTCGTTGCGTACATGCTGCGCTGCGAGAATCAGAAGATTTTGCTGGCACGCCTCGCCCTTGTCCTCGGCGAGGCAAACCCAGAGCTAAAGGGGCTGCCACCCACTGCCGTGAAAACGCTCAGCTGCCTCCAGTCCGATTGGGCTGTGAGGCGCTCGGCCCTCGATTCGCCGTGGTTTGATATCACGTGCGATCACGATGAGAACCTCACGTACTCCACAACGTATCCCCCGCACGATGCCGTTTTGTCTCGGCTCTTCAATGTCGATACCACAACGCTGATCGACGCCCTCGTCAATGAAGGAAGGGACGGGCCACTATTGGCTGCTTTGAGGAACACCGACAAGGTGTAGGGCACCCAGCGCATTATCCATCAGAAAGCCCTGATCGACACAAGAGAGTAGAGAGCGTCTCACATGGCTACAACAATCAGCGATGACGAGTTCATGACGACCCTGACCTCACTCATCGATAGGCCTTTGTGGGCGCTGAGCGAGGATCACTTCTACTTCCACGGTCCAGATCCTCAAATCATGATGCACGTCTGGCACGAGGACGGCTTTTATTTCGGCGGCACAAGTGAACGGTCTTACAGGCCCGGAGGCAGAATTCGCGCCAACGACCTGACCACAGTTAAACAATGGCTCGTGATGGAATTGTTTGACTTCCTTCGACTTAGCTGGCAGCTGGAGGATATCGGGATTGCATTCAGATGGCTCTCTCCCGCCCCGCACTGGTCACAACATCCCAAAACAGGAGAACTACTTCATGAGGGCTCATCCACAGGGATCATCGCGAACATATCAACACGTGCTGCCCTAAATTTGCCCTGGTTCCTCAACCACTCACCCGAACAACTCCTCGAGATCACCCACATCGAAAGCACCAAGGAAGCCTGCCAGGCCCTCTTCGGCATGCCACGCGTCCCCTTCGCTAAGCCCACGGACAGACGGAAGTAACACATGCTGTGGGAACAGTTTCGTAGCCTCGCGCTCCCGATCATCGGCGAGCACTTTCCCCCTGAGCTCATCAAAGACAACGGCGACAGCATCGTTTTCACCAGCAGGCGTGACGGACTTAAATTCCGACTTGCCGAGGAAAACGGAAACATTAACATCGGGTACTACGGTGAACGCAACACAATAGAGACATTCTGCTCAACGCCCTCACATGAGCTTGCTACCGTATGCCTCAAGCTCCTTGCACGCGACGGCATGGACGAGTTTGTGGATATTACGTATACGCCGCGCGAGCTCTTGGGCCCAGTGCCCGACACGGTATTCAGTATTTCTAAAGACCATCTGCCATTTTTCCAGCTCACCTCGACTATCAATCCCACAGTATCCGCGACATGCCGCTCATTCGCATGCGCTCGAGCTATCGCCGAGGCCTACGGCCTACAGCACCCACAAGCGCAGACTTCTCAACCACGGTGCTAGACGACACCCCAGGAAGGGCCACCACCATGCTCGAACAGCACACTGAGCTCATCGAACGCCTTTTGCGCGACTCTTTGACCAGAACAAGTGAATTCAACGGGGGTTGGACTTTTACGAATGATGGCACCCTCTATTTCACTGTCTGGGACAAGGACGGAAGCACGTTCTTCTCCTGGTCGGAGAGACAGCCATCGACTGGTTTCGATCTTGATACTGATTGCGATTCTGT
>CALHZX010000134.1 GCA_938040725.1 uncultured Actinomyces sp.
ACGTCGTGGGTACCCAGTTCGACACCGTGTGGCGCGAGGGCGCCTACGTGATCCGCGGCGGCGGGAGCGGTGGCGGCTGGGGCCAGGTCCTGTCTCTGGGCGCCGCCGAGGGCGGTTTCGTCGAGTTCACGCCTCTCGAGGCCGGTCACTACGCGTTCGTCAACCACGCGCTTTCATTGGCGGAGAAGGGCCAGACCGGTGTCTTCGAGGTGACCGACTGAGCCTGTTCCCATCCCCTGACCACGGCCTCGTCCCCCACGGACGAGGCCGTGGTTTATTGACGGCTTATCCTCCCTCGGGGCACCCGGCTTGCCAGCGCTCGTCGGTAATCGTGAAACAGGGCTTTTCCTCCCCCGCGCGAGGCCCGGATGGTTACGTACGCCCCACTGCGCGCGGCTTTTCCGCCCACCGACCAACGGTAGAATAAGAGGATGCTCGGTACCTATCTCGATATTCTGCGTGTCCGTCAGTCGTGGAAGTTCTCCGCGGCTGGCCTTGTGCTGCGTATGCCAATGTCGATGGTGGGCCTGTCGACGATCCTGATGGTGCGCGCCGAGTACGGCAACTACACGCTGGCCGGCGCCGTCTCGGCGGTCAACATCATCGTCATGGCACTCTGCGCGCCCATCCTCGCGCGCCGCGTCGACCGCCACGGGCAGCTGCGCGTCATGGGCCCCGCTTGGACGATCTCGGTCCTGTCGATGTCCGCGCTGGTCGCCGCCGTCTTCATGCACGCCCCGGCGTGGACGCTCTTCATCCCGGCAGCCCTCGCGGGCGCCACGTGGGGCGCACCCGGCGCGCTCGTGCGCTCGCGCTGGTCGACGATTCTGCACAAGCCCGGACAGCTGACAACCGCCTACGCCCTCGAGTCCGCGACCGACGAGTTCGTGTACATCGTGGGCCCCGTGCTCTCCACGGTCCTGGGCACCGCGGTGCACCCCGCGACCGGCCTCATCATCTCGATCGCGAGCCTGGCAGTGGGCGGCATCCTGTTCCTGTCGCGCCGCGACTCCGAGCCCGCCATCATCCCCCACGACCCGAGCGCCCCACGCGAATCCGTCATCCGCAAGCCCGTCGTCCTCGTCATGGCGGCGACCTACATCGGCATGGGCATGACGTTCGGCGCGATGGAAGTGTCAATGGTCAGCTTCACCGAGGAGCTGGGTACCCCCGCGCTCGGTGGCATCCTTCTGGCGCTCTTCTCGATCGGCTCGCTGACGGCCGCGCTCGTCTACGGTGCCCGCACGTGGCGGCGCCCCACCTGGCAGCTGTTCGTCATCGGCGTCATCGCAATGGCGATCGGCATGAGCTTCTTCCCGGTGGCCTTCAACATCTGGACGATGGCCGCCGTCATCCTCATCACGGGCCTCACCTGCGCCCCCACCATGACGAACGTCAACGTCATCATTCAAAAGTCTGTCTCCCCCGCGAAGCTCACCGAGGGCCTGACCTGGATGTCGACGTCGATCAACCTGGGTACCTCCCTGGGCACCGCGGTCGCCGGTCCCGCAATCGACGCAATCGGTGCGCGAGGCGGACTCTTCACCATGTCGGGATCCGGCTGGGCGATGGTCCTCCTCATGCTCGTCGGCCTGCCCGCCCTGCGCAGGGGCACCGCCCACGCCCCGAAGCCGACGCTTCCACTCGACTGAGGACCACGCAGCCCCCGATTCTTGCGCTCCGGGTGGGTTGAAGCCCTATGATTGCCCTCATGCGCCTCCGACCACCCCTCATCGACGACGAATCACCTTCGCTCGCGCTCGCCATCACGGCCGGCGTGGGTGAATTCGCGTCGTCTCTGCTGGTCGCCGCCATGTCACAGGGCTGGTACTACCCGGGCGTCGTCGGTTTCGGCGGCATCGGTTCGGAGCGCAGCGCCCGCATCCTCGGCCGCGTCCTCATGGCCCGCGGTGACGACTCGCGCACGTGGCTGCAAAACCGCCGCGGGTGGCGCCAGTTCTTCAACGCGCAAGTCCCCCGCCAGCCCGTGCTCGTCACGGTCGGTAACGCACGCAGGCTCGCTTTCGCGGACCGCGGCGGCTTCGTCGATATCACGGTGCTCGGTCACGGCCTCGAGCCCGGCTGGCACAACGCGACCATTCAGGTCTTGCACGCGGGCGACGTGCGCGCCCTCGGCATGTCCGAGGACACCGCCGCGAAGCTCGCCGCCACCCTACGCACCGCAACCCCGCTGCCCGCCCCGGCCTCGGCGATGCACGAGCGTCCCCGCAAGGGCCGCATCCGCGCCGGACGCCCCTCCCGCGTGCGTCTGCGCATCGTTTCCGACGACGAGCGATTCGGCGTGGTTTCTGACATCGACGACACCGTCATGGTCTCCATGCTGCCGCGCCTGGTCACCGCCGCGAAGCACGCGTTCCTCGACCGCGTCTCCGCGCGCGAGGCCGTCCCCGGCATGGCGAACCTGCTGACGACGCTGACGACCTCCTCGGCAACGTCGGAGGGCGTGCCCGAGGGAACCCACTCCCCCATCATGTACCTGTCGACCGGTGCGTGGAACGTCGTGCCGACCGTTCGTTCTTTCCTGGAGCGCACCGGCTACCCGGCAGGCGGTTTCCTCATGACGGACTTCGGCCCCTCGAACACGGGCTGGTTCCGCTCGGGCCCCGAGCACAAGCGCCGCGAGCTGCGCCGCCTGGCCCGCATGTTCCCGCACATGCGGTGGCTCCTGGTCGGCGACGACGGGCAGCGCGACCCCGAAATCTACGCGGAGTTCGCCCGCGAGTTCCCCCAGGCGGTCGCGGGTATCGCGATTCGTTCCCTCTCCGAGCTCGAACAGTTCATGGCGCACGGAACCTTCGAGGCCATGGTGCCCGATGCTCTGTGGACCGTCCCCGAGTCCATTCCCGTCTGGTACGGCTCCAACGGTCACGCCCTCCTCGAGAACATTCGAGGCCGGGGCACCGCCGGTCCGCTCACCGGCCGCTGAGCGGGGCTTTCCCATCGGCGTGATGCTGCTTGGGACCCCACGGGCCACTCTCCCATCAATTTCGCATGCAATTCCCCTGAGTGTATTTCAAGTGTGGAAGTCTGATCGTTGATATTCTGCGGTTTTTAAGCACGCGTTGATTCGTGTCGTGGGGGAATTGCATGCGAAATTCGTCTGGACCAGGCCCCGCCGCCCCCGGCACTGGGGCCAGGCCCACCGGGCCGCCACTCCCCCCCAGCACCCTCCAGACCGGTGGCGGTGGGGGTTTTGCACGACACGAAGCCCTCTTGCGGCGTGTCGCCGGCGTGTCGGACTCCCGTGTCGTGCAATTCCCCCCGATCGGCGGCGACGCAGCCGCGGTTTGCGTTGGTGTGGCGCCCAAATCGCAGACCACCTCGGTGAAAAACGCTGAAAACGGGCTGCTAGTGGCGCAGTGGTCTGCGTTTTGGGCAGTTCCCGGGGGTATGGGTTGCTCGCGCACATTGTCGGGTGCCTGGCCGGGGTGGTAGCGACCCGACAGCCACATTGTGCGTTCGCACGTTAACCGCTGAGTGTGCGCGTAAACCCCTTGATACGCACGTTAACCCCTCGACACGCACGTGGGCGGCGCTGCCCACACGCATATTATCGGGCCCACGTGCGAATTGTCGGGCCCGCGTGCGACTTCAGTGGCCAGCGCACGGGGCGCGATGCAGGATTCACATCCACGAGACGCGCACGGCCATCTAATACAGCACGCCCACGACAAAGCCACAAGTCGCCACAAAACCAACCCTTTTTGCCCTTTCACCCCGAAACGATACTCATCGACAAACGACATAAAAAGGCCGCCCCGAGGGGCGGCCTTTCCATCTATTGCGTTGTTCCAGTCCTACTATGTCCTACTTTGATCCGGACATCGGGCGGCACTTGGCGGGCTGCTCGATGGGATCCGTGGACTTCAGGACGCGCTGCACGTCTTCGGCGCTCATCGCGTCGTCGTAAAAGGTTCCCAGCTCGACCGTCACCGTGGAATCCTGCGCATCGGAGAGGCGCACGTGCGCGCCGGGGAAGAAACGCGCCACCGAGTAGGCGTTATCCACCGCGTTCGGACCGGCGGTAATACGCACCTTGCCGGTGTACTCGACGTCCGAGGTCGCGGGTTCCGCCGTCTGGAATCCAGCGGTTGTCAGCATGTCCGTCGCCTTGGATGCCAGGCCCTGGTGCTGCGTCGTGTTGATGACGGTGACGGACACCTGTCCGGGGGCAACGGGCTTCGCGTTCGCGGTTGGGCAGGGGATATCGCCGGTTTCGGCGTACTTGATCTTCACCGAGAAGTCGTTGCCGAAAGGAACGGGGATGATGCCCGTGAACACGAGGGAAGCCACGACCGCGGCCACTAACATCACGACACCGATGACAGCGAACGTCGTATTTTGACGCTGCTGGCGCTCGCGCAGGAATCGCTGGCGCGGGGTGAGGGCAGTGCGGGGCGCGTTCGGAGTACTCACAGTGTCCAGCCTATCGAATGGGAGCGTCCCGAGGCCAGACAACGCCCCGTCAGGCACGTTACATCTCGCCGTCCCACACCCCCGGCGCTACAGTAAGGTCACCCTGAGTAACGGGGCCACCGCGCTACCGCGCCACGTCGCGTGAGGCGCCCCGGCCTCGTCCCTTCGTCCGACCTGAAAGAGGACCGCGATGAGCTTCCTGGATTCCGACCTTCTCGCCCGCATCCACGAGCGCGCCGCCGACGCGGACGCCGCGAACACCTACCCCGAGGCCGACCTCACCGACCTGCGCGAGGCCGGGTACCTGTCCGCGTTCGTCCCCACGGAGTTCGGGGGCGCGGGCCTGAGACTGACCGAGATCGCCGCAGAACAGACCGCGCTGGCCAAGGCGGCGCCCGGCACCGCGCTGGGCATCAACATGCACCAGATCATCGTCGGGCTGGGCCGCTACCTGGTCGCCCACGGCAACGCGCGCGGCGAGCAGATCCTGCGCGACGCCGCCGCCGGCGAGGTCTTCGGCTTCGGGATCTCTGAGCCGGGCAACGACCTCGTCCTCTTCGGCTCGACGACGCGGGCGACCGCGACCGCGGGCGGCGGCTACTCCTTCGAGGGCACCAAGATCTTCACGTCCCTGTCCCCCGTGTGGACGCGCCTGCTCACCTTCGGGCGCGCGGAGACCGCAGAGGGCCCCAAGTCCGTGTTCGGCATCGTCCACCGCGACGATGAAGGCTACTCAATCAAGGACGACTGGAACACGCTGGGCATGCGCGCCACCCAGTCCATGACCACCCTGCTCCAGGGGGTGACCGTGCCCGAGGAGCGCATCCTGACGATCACGGACCCGGGACCGAGCGCCGATCCCGTCATCTTCGGCATCTTCTCCCACTTCGAGATCCTCCTGGCCGCCACCTACCAGGGCGTGGGTGAGCGCGCCGTCGAGGTCGCCGCCGAGCACGTGGCGAAGCGCCGCTCGGTGAAGAATCAGACGACCTACTCCAACGACCCGGACATCCGCTGGCGCATCGCCGAGGCGGCACTCATCATGAACGCGGTCGGCCCACAGATCCGCGAGCTAGCCCGCGACATTGACGAGGGCGTGGACCGTGGGCGCTCCTGGATGCCGCAGCTGTCCGCCGCGAAGAACGCGGCCGCCGAGGCCACGCTGCGCACCGTCGAGCAGGCCATGCGGGCGTGCGGCGGCAGCGCCTACTACAACACGCACGAGCTCTCACGCCTGTACCGTGATGCGCTCGCCGGCCTCTTCCAGCCTTCCGACCAGGAGTCCCTGCACGCCGCGTGGGCGAACCTGATCCTGGGCCCCATCGAGAAGGCGTAGCGCGGGGGCAGGAACGAGGCCGGAACCGCCGCGCCGCACCCAGGTCGCGACGCACGGCCCTAGGCGCCGTCCCACAGGGCGGCCGCACCCAGGCCTCGTCGACTCAGACAGAGAGGGCGGGCCCGAGGATTTCCTCGGGCCCGCCCTCCGTTATGCGCGCGTCATGCGCGTGGGGTCAGTCGTTCCACGTGAACTTCTCGGGGCCGATCTCGCCGGTCGTGCCGATCATCCAGCCGCCGCGCGCCAGCGCGAAGGACTGGCCGGTTTTCGTGTTCCAGCAGCTGATGCCGTCCTGCGTGGAGTGGCAGGCGTAGTCGCCCTTCGTAGCGGCCGCGCCGTAGGCGAGGGCGTTGCCTCCGTTCGGCGAAGCGCTCTCACAGGACTGTCCGGCCTTGTCCTTCGTGGCGGTCAGGACGCCGACCTTATTGCCGGTGCAGGAGGCGAAACCGTCCTCGGCCCAATCGGACTCGCCGATGCCGCAGCTGACACCGTCAGCGGTGAAGGAGCAGGTGATATTCCCGGACGGCGAGGAGAAGGAGTCGACGGTGATCGCACCGGCGGGGGCCGGGTACTTCACGGGTTCCTCGGTCGTGGCGCTCGCAGAAGGCGTCGGGGTCGACGAGGACGAGGAGGACGACGAGCTCGGGCTCGAACCGGCCGCGGGCCCCTCGTACCCGCGCGTGAACACGTAGATGACGAACGCGAGGAGGACCGCCGCAGTCACCGCGAGGACACCGAGAATGACCGCCATGACGGGGAAGCCACGCTTTTCCTTGACCTCGGCGGCCGGAGCGGCGCTGTGCTGGGCGCTCGGCTGGACCTGGTAGGAGGCGCCCGCACCCGGGTACGCCTGCGGCGTGGGCTGCGTGCGCGCGGGGGCGCCCGACGCACTGAGGTAGGACGAACCTGCGGACGCGCTCGGGTAGACGGCGGTCGCCTCGGGATCCTGGGCGGCCTTGCCACCCATGATGGAATGACGCTGCACTTGGGCGACGACCTGCTCGCGCGCACCCACCTTCGGGACGGGTGCATTCGAGCCAACGACCGCCGAGTAGGGGGTGGTGCGCTCGACCTGCGAGTAGGAGTTCACACCGCCCTGACCCAGGACGTACATGCCGGACTCGGAGGTGCGGATCGAGGAACCGGCGACGGCGCCCGACACGTCTCCATTCATGACGAGATAGCCGTTAGAGTCGATGTAGCCGTCGTAGTCGTCGCGCGCTTCGAGAGCCGCGTTGACCTGCGGATCGTTGAACTGGTGCAACCAGTCGAGCAGCCCACGGTAGGCGTGCGGGTGGGCGGCCACCACCGGGCGCAGCTCGGGGTAGCGGTACGCCAGCTGGCGCAGCGCTTCAGCGTCGGTCGACGGGTCCTGGGCAGCCGCCGCGGGGTCGTCGAAATGCAGCTCTTCAGCCATCGAAACTCCAGACTTCACGGTCACGAGGTTGTTACACAATACCGCGATCAGGGGTCACAAGTGAAACCTTCACCATATTTTTTCCCACCATGCGGCGCTGTCACTTGACAAAAGCTCTACGACTCCCCACGGAAGATAAACCTGTCAAAGCCCAGGGTTTCGATGTCCCGCGCGAGGGAGCGAACCTGGTCGTCCCACCCCGGCCTCGTCGCACAGAACCCATCGGGCGTGCCCATGTCGCGAGCCTGCTGGAGGGCAAAGGCTCTCACCCCCATCTCGCGCGCCCGTACCGCCACCTCGAAACCATCGCCGGGACCATCCGGATAGACGGTCAGGCGCACCTCGTGGTCCACCTCGGGGTGAGCCAGGACGATACCCAGCGACTCCCACGCCCGCTCGCCGGCACCCGCGCGCCCGGCCACGGCCTTGTAGTTGCCCCGGGTCGCCTTCACGTCGATGCCCACCCAATCGACGAGGCCCGCGCCCAGCAGCTCCGCCAGGCGGCGCGGGTAGGGGCCCGCGGTGTGCAGGCCGACGTCGAAGCCGAGCTCGCGCACGCGCGCCATCGCCGCCCCGAGCGCAACCTGGCGGGTCGCCTCGCCGCCCGAAAACACGACGCCATCGAGGAGGCCGCGCCTGCGCGCCAGCAGATCCTCGAGCGCGCTCCACGCAACCACGCCCGGGATGCGCGGGTCAATAATCGCGCTGTTGTGACAGTACGGGCACGCCCACGGGCATCCCTGCAGGAACAAGGCCGCCGCGAACTTGCCCGGCCAGTCAACGGTCGACATCGGCACGAGGCCTGCGATCTGCAGGTCGTCCGGCGTCCACTCGCGCGCCTGCCGTCCCCCGACGAGGCCGGGGCCGCCCAGGCTCAGCGTGCCCTCCCGGGGAGCCCCGGCCTCGCCAATCGGGGGACGTGCGCTCACGTCAGCGGCTCCCCGCAGGAGGGAACGCGCTGACGAGCTCGCCGTGCGCATCCGCGGCAGTCTCGGAGAACATCTGGCGCTCGTGGTACTCGCCCTTCTTGCCGATGTTGAAGGACTGGACCGGGCGGAAGTAGCCCATCACGCGCGTCCACACCTCGCAGGCCTGCGGTTCGGCGTGGGGGTGGGCGGCAGCGCACTTGTCACAGGTGAAGTGCTCGCCGGCCAGGTAGCCGTGGACCGGGCAGATCGAGAAGGTGGGCGTGATCGTGATGTAGGGGACCTTGAAGGCCGTCAGCGAACGGCGCACCATCTCCTTGCAGGCCTCGCCCGAGGAGACACGCTCACCCATGTACAGGTGCAGGACCGTGCCACCCGTGTACTTACCCTGCAGGACCTCCTGGTCCTCGAGGGCCTGGAACGGGTCGTCCGTGTACGCGACCGGCAGCTGCGAGGAGTTCGTGTAGTAGGGCTCAGCGTCCGTGCCCGCCTGAATGATGTCGGGGAAGCGCTTGCGATCCTCCTTCGCAAAGCGGTACGTCGTGCCCTCCGCGGGGGTGGCCTCCAGGTTGTACATGTGGCCGGTGGCCTCCTGGAGCTGGACCATGCGCTCGCGCACGCGGTCCAGGACGCGCACGCACATGTCGAAGCCGCGCGGATCCGTCAGGTCGTAGGCGTCGTCGCTGAAGTTGCGCACCATCTCGTTCATGCCGTTGACACCGATCGTCGAGAAGTGGTTATCGAGCGTGCCCAGGTAGCGCTGCGAGTAGGGGAAGAGCCCATGATCCATGTGGTACTGAATGGTCTCGCGCTTGATCTCGAGGGACTTCGAGGCCAGGTCGATGAGCTCGTCCATGCGCGCGACCAGGCCCTCCTCGTCACCCTTGTACAGGTAGCCGAGGCGCGCCATATTCAGCGTGACCACACCAATCGAGCCCGTGAGCTCCGCCGAACCGAAGAGGCCGTTGCCGCGCTTGAGGAGCTCGCGCAGGTCCAGCTGCAGGCGGCAGCACATCGAGCGGATCATGTGCGGGTCCAGGTCCGAGTTAATGAAGTTCTGGAAGTAGGGCAGGCCATACTTTGCCGTCATGTCGAAGAGGGCGTCAACGTTCTCGCCCTCCCAATCGAAGTCGGGCGTGATGTTGTAGGTCGGGATCGGGAACGTGAAGACGCGGCCATCCGCGTCACCACCCGTCATGACCTCGATGAACGCGCGGTTGATGAGGTTCATTTCCCGCTGCAGGTCGCCGTAGGTGAAGTCGACGACCTCGTCGCCGATGAGGGGGTACTCGTCCGCAAGGTCATCCGGGCACGTCCAGTCGAAGGTCAGGTTCGTGAACGGGCACTGGCTGCCCCAGCGCGAAGGCACGTTCAGGTTGTAGATAAGCTCCTGCATGCACTGCACGATCTCCTCGTACTCCATGTTGTCCAGGCGCACAAAGGGGGCCATGTAGGTGTCGAAGGAGGAGAACGCCTGGGCGCCCGCCCACTCGTTCTGGAGGGTGCCGAGGAAGTTGACAATCTGGCCGCAGGCCGATGAGAAATGCTTGGGCGGGGCCGAGGCGATCGCGCCGCCCACGCCGTTGAAGCCCTCCTGGATGAGGCGCTTGAGCGACCAGCCCGCGCAGTATCCGGCGAACATGTCGAGGTCGTGAATGTGGTAGTCGCCCTCGCGGTGCGGCGCGCCAATCTCCGGAGTGTAGACGTGCTCAAGCCAGTAGTTGGCGACGATCTTGCCCGCCGAATTCAAGATCAGGCCACCCAGTGAATACCCCTGGTTAGCGTTGGCGTTCACTCGCCAATCGGAGCGATCGAGGTACTCCTCGACGGTTGCAATAGCATCGACGTCGTATCGGGGTGCGGTCATTGTTGTGATCCTGTCTTGATTCCGCTTTTTCGCTGCGAGCATGGGGTTTCTATTCATGGTCGGCGGCTACGGGTGCATCTGGCCTTGCCGTTGCTTCGATGGGCGGCGGGTCGGCAGTGCTGTTCGGACGCATGATCGACACGTCGTGAACACTGCGCCCTTATGGGGCGCGGTCGTGGCACTGTGGGTGATGGAGGTTTCCTCCGCCCGGTGCGCCCCTCCCCTAGATCTAGGAACACGTGACCACGAATCACTAGATCTACTGTTTGAGCCGAACGAGAACCACAATATCTAGTGTCAAACGTGCGTCAGAAATACGACGCGCGCGATGCATAGTTCCCCTCATCACGTGCGCACTTTTTCTGGATCCATCGGGGACCTACGTCCCGACGCGAGGCTGCGCGAGTCGACCACACAGCACGCCCCGCGCCCCCCG
>CALHZX010000135.1 GCA_938040725.1 uncultured Actinomyces sp.
ACGGCGCGAACCACGGCAAGCGTCCTAACGCCTGAGCCGAATGCGTTGCGCGCCCGGACCGGTTGGTCCGGGCGCGTTTTGTACGCGCGTTGTTTACGCGTTTTGTTTGCACCGCTGGCGGGAACCAGGTGCGGTTGCGCCAGGCGCGCGTGACGCGAGGGGCGCACGGGTACGGGACCAGGCGTGCACCGTGTCTGGGGTGTGCGCCGCTGGATTTGCGTTCCTACAGCACTGGACAACGGTGTGCTCATAGGCTGCCGATCATGCTTGTGCCGCGCGCATGCGGATAGGTTGTGTGTGCTGGGGCGGTGCTGAGGACGCTCGCGGTGGCGTGGGTAACCCGTCTATGGGTGGTGTCAATCCACCGGCCGTCGTTCTGGATAGGAACCACGCATCCGGATAGGAACGGCGCATCCGGATAGGTTATTAAGGTATCCGGATGTTCGTAACCTATCCGGATGTTGGTTACTTATCCGCGTGATAGCGTCCGATGGGTGGGAGCCGTGAGAAGACGTGAGGCCAGTTGATTTTCCGCATGCGAGACGGCGTGAGCCTGGCGGTTGGTAGACTCGTGGCCTCGCATCTGGATAGGAACGGCGCATCTGGATAGGAACGGCGCATCCGGATAGGAACGGCGCATCCGGATAGGTTATTAACCTATCCGCGTGTTCGTAACCTATCCGGATGTTCGTCACCTATCCGTGTGTTTGCGTCCCATGCGCGGGGTTCGTGAGTAGAAACGCCGCAACGGTCCATCGCAACGTTGTGTCGGTAGTTTCCACAGGAAACGACAGTCGGGAGCAGGATTGATTGGACCCAGGACTCGGCTCAACCTGATCCGCAGCTGTTCCCAGTCGTTGTAGTCTGGCCAACTCACTCGGATGACCTGCCACCCGGCATCTCGAAGGTTCTGATCGCGCAACACCCACTCGCGCTTGGCTTGTTCGAGCTCGACGCGACTTTCCCCAAGTTTCGCAACCCCATCAAATTCGATGATGAGGTGCAAGTCTTCAATCAGGATGTCGATGTAGTAGTGATGGCCGCGTACACCAATATGCGCCTGCGTTTTAACTGAGAGGGGACAGATGGACCGTACCAGCCACAGAAGCGCAGCTTCGGCGGGATTGGCACAGCCCGGATCGATAGTCTTGAGGATCGCGTGAGCGCGTCGGTAGCCGCGCACGTGGCCAGCCCGCTCAAGTCGAGCGATCAGTTCAGTTCGTATCTCCTCGGCTCTCCGGCGGCACTCATCCTGATGAAACATCGAGAACTGGCTCCATATGTTGAGTGCCATACATCCGAGGACGAAGGACTCTAACGGCTCATCATGAAGCGCGCTTCTCACGAGCGCATCGTAGGGGTGTTCTACGACCAAGCCGTCGATCCTGTTACGTTCTTCCGAAAGAGGTGGAAACTCAGAGCATGACACCGATGTCGCTGGAACCGTCGTGGTGCCGACGTGGCACGAAGGGAGAGAAGAAGTGCATCTTCGGTTGTCCCGGTAGATGGTAACGGGAGGGTTTTGGGACCAGCCGTGAATCCCCAACAGTCGTAAGCAGCTCTGTCCGACAAAGATGGACGAGTGCTTGTGGGAGGCATCGACGGCATACATGCGTGCGCGAGCGACGGCCTCCCACACGTCCCAGGGGGTGGAATTTATGGAATCGAGGGGTAGCACTGCACAGATGCCACGCATGATGCGGACCAGCGTAGATGTTGGTTGTTCACGAGGTGAGTCTGCTGGAGGGGTGATGATGATGGAAGCCTGCGTCATAGACGAAGTCTCGTACCATCATCAGCAGCGAGGAAAGCGCTAGACGGTGGCCTGTGGATACTACCGGTAGTGGATGGCCGCCCTGTGGATAACCCCGTGCGAGCATCCGGATAGGAACGGCGCATCCGGATAGGATATTAAGGTATCCGGATGTTCGTAACCTATCCGGATGTTCGTCACCTATCCGCGTAGTCGGTTCGTCTGACGCGCTAGCGCCAGGTTCCGGCGGTGAGCAGAAACGGCCTTCAGCCACGGGTACCTACCACCACTAGTGTTTCCTCCCGATCGTCACGATGAACACTCGCAGTGAGAAACGAACCACTCTCGCGGCGTATCCTGGTACGTGCTGGCGCGCGGGTGTGTCCCGATGCGAACAGAAGCCGTTTGTCGATCCGAAAGAGCGAGAGAGGCTCCATGTCCCTCCAGATGCGCGTTGTTCACTTCTGTATGGGGCTTGTGCCACCGTTGCTGCACAGTGAGGCAGCAACTGAGCAGATGGCGCTCCACGCCCCACAGCCCGCCCCGATGCCTGCACGCATGCGAGGACGTTTCACGGTGACGTGCGACAAAGGCATAACCCGCGTGTTCCCGAAGCAGGGCCTGCGCTCGGGGGGTGCGCTCATCTATCTGCATGGTGGAGCGTATGCGTACCCGATGGTCGCTGGTCAGTGGGGTATCGTCGAGGGCCTCATCGACCGCACCGGGCTGCCCGTCATCATCCCTGACTACCCGATTGCTCCCGCGCACATTGCGGCCGAAGCCTTCGACGTCGTCCAGCCCATCATCGACGAGGCACAGGCCGAGTTCGGTCGCGTCATCATCTTCGGCGACTCGGCGGGTGGCGGCCTGGCGCTATCCCTCGCCATGCAGCGACGCGACGCGGGTGCGCGTCAGGTGGACGGCCTCGTCCTGTACGCGCCGTGGGTGGACGTCACCATGACGAACCCGGCGATTGAGGACGTGCAGGGGCGCGATAAGATCCTGCGCGTGCCCGGGCTGGCGTGGGCGGGCCGCGCGTGGGCGGGCGACCTGGACCCGGCCGACTGGCGCGTCAGCCCCCTGTACGGTGACCCGGCGGGCCTGCCACCGATGCGTATTTTCCAGGGGGACGCGGACATCGTCAGCCCCGACGTGATCGAGTTCGCGCGCAAGGCCGCTCGCGCTGGCGTGGACGTGCGCCTGCGCGTGGAGCCGGATGGCTTCCACGTGTATGTCCTGGGCGTTCCCACCATTGCCGAGGCCGAGGCCGCCCTCGACCGCAGCGCGCGCTTCATCTCGGGGATCCTCACCCAGGCGTGAGACGACCCGTTTCACGCGTCGTTTCACGGCCTCGCTGATTGAGGACAAGAAGCCACCGAAGCGTACGTGCGGCCGGAGAGACGGCGAGCCTCGTCAGTCCAGCCTGGCGCCGCTAATCACCCAGGAACGATAGTAGACGTCGAGTGTCATTGAGGTTTCCCCGGGTTTCTCGATGCACGCGTCATACAGAGGGAGTTCGATCTCTGCGTTATGCCCGAACTTGCTCAGGCCGATGACTGTTTGACGGGTCGTTCCGTCGGGAAGAGTCATCGTGAAGCTGCGGCTGAACGTTGGCCTGCCCCAGTAGTCTCCAAATTTAATCCGGTGCGTACGCATCTCGTGGCTGCAGGATGACACGGTGACGGTTCGAGGCCCCGTCATGAGGTCAACAACAACTGGCATTCCGTGGGCCAGAGAAATGTATGCGCTCGGAATGAGGAGAACGACCGGCAGCGCCAGCGCTGTGAGCCGCTTGTGACGGCCTTTCGTCGAATCAGTCCGCCGCTCCCTTCTCAGTCGGGATAGCTGCCAGATGATCGCTGCCAGACACGCGAACATAATCCGGAATGCGACACTGTAGGCCAAGGCGAGCGACAGGATCCTGGTGAAGCCATAGGTCGTGGTGCCTACCCATAGGAAGGCAGCGATGCACTCACCGACAAATAAAGCGATGACAAGTGCGACGACGCCGCGAGCCCTGCCCCTCGACGGGCCTTCCGATGTGCGCGGGGGAACGGGGGCCGCGAATACGTTCGTCAGTGGGATCCGCGTAGCTGTGCCGGGGGCGAACGGCTGCTGGGACACCGGTGTCTGTGGGGTGTAGGGGTAGGATCCGTTGCTCATGAGAACCTTTTCAGTTGAATGGACACGAACGAGGCCGGGCCGGGCCGGTGGGCCCGTCAGTTCAGGCGCGCGTCGACGATGATCCAGCTGTGCTCGTAGACGTCCAGGGTCATGGACGCGTTGCCCGATTGCACTTTGCAGGCCTGGTAGAGCACCTCGTAGGTGCCGCCCATGGTCTGGATGCTCGTGGGCTGGTTTGTCTCGATGGTTGTCGTATGCAGCGTCCCGTCGGTGAGGATCATCGTGAAGTAGTTGTCGTACACGGTGCGCCCGCGTGACCTTCGATGCGAGCCCTGCTCGTAGGTGCACGAGGTGACGGTGACGGTGTGGTGGCCTTTGACGAGGTCTTGGGCAGCCGGGACGCCGTAGGTGACGGAGAAGTAGCCGCTGAGGGGGAGGATGATGATGGCGAAGAACAGGGCGCGAACGCGCATGCTGCTGGTTGCGATGTCGCCGGCGGCCTTGGCTCGCCGCAATTCGCGGAAGGAGCGGGGGATGCTGACCAGGAACCCGATGGCGACGATGAGCCCGAGCCCGCTGGCTGCGGCCGTCCAGACGAGCCTCTCCGTACCGAAGTCGTATGAGCCTTCCACCACGGGGTAGATGACGACGGCGAGGACGGCCAGGATCGTGAGGATGGTCGTCGCTAGGGAACGCTTCTTCTGTTGGGTGGGGGCAGAGGCCTCTTCGTCGGGCGAGGGGTCGGGCTGAGCGTGCGCGTAGGAGGCGGCGCCCGCGGGTGCCTGGTAGGGCTGCCCGTACTGCGGATACGGGTATCCGGGGGCCTGCTGGGAGTCGGTGCCCTGGTTGGAGGGGTAGTTGTACTGGGAGGGACCGACGGGGGGAACCTGTCCGGGACCGGAGGGGTTCTGCGGCGAGTTGAACTGGTTGGGGTTGCTCATGCGGGGACCTATGATGTGAGGGGTGACGGGCGAGGCCTGGGCTAGGAGGGCGCACCCGTTGCGGTGGGCAGGTGCGCGGTGAGCGACCAGGCGCCGACTTGCTCGTCGGTCTCCACACTACCGCTCACGCTATCGATGAGGGCGCGGATCTCACCCATGCGACGCCCGCCCAGGACGGATGCCTCAGGCGTGAGGGCGCTGATGGTCAGTGTCAGCGCCCCGTCCATCGCGGACCCGGTGACGCTCACCGAGGCGTTCTTGTCGATTTCGGCGATGTGGGAGAGAACCAGGTAGATGATTTCTGCGCCCACGGCCTCGCGGAAGTCATTGAGCGGCGTGTGCTCAGTGAACAGGTTGATGATAGAAAAGCCGGACTGCTGCGCGTGGCTGATGGCGCCGTCGATGGTCGCGTAATTGTCGGGCGGTGCGGGCATGGCCGGATGCTCGCGGCTGGCGGCCTGGGCGTGGGCAGGCGTCGGCGCGGGCCCAGCGAGGTTCGAGGGCCGTGTCGCGGCTGGGTGGTCGAGGGCGTGGCGGGGAGGCGTCTTCCAATCCCTGTACAGGAATCGGATGCCGGCAGCGGCTGCGACCACGATGAAGACAATCAGATAGGAAGCCGCTGCGGTGACGACGGCCGGGGACCATGAGCCGGGTGAGAAGAAAGATCCCAGGACGATATTGAGGGACATGAAAGCGATGATGATTGCGCAGGCGAGCAGCTTGTCGCGCGTGGTGGCTTTCTGCTTGGTCATGTGCCGCTCATTCCACCCGCGCGTCGACGACGATCCAGCTGTGGCGATAGACGTCCATGGTCAGGGACGTCGCGCCGGAACGTGCCTTGTATGTCTCGTAGATGAATGCGGAGACACCGCCGTTCTTGGCGAGATCGTCGGAGTCGCTGGTTTCGAGTGTCACCGTGTGTGTCGTCCCTTCCTCCAGGGTCATGGCGAAGCGATTGTCGTAGTAGTCGATGACCTTGCTGTGATCGTCCGACGGCTTGTCGTGCGCCTTCTGGGTGAGCTGACACGAGGTGACTTTCATCGTGTGTGGCCCTTCCGCGAACTCCCGGATCACGGCGATCCCGTAGACACCCGAGACGACAATGACGACGGTTCCGATAACACCCACCGCGATTGTGACAATGGCGTAGAGCTTGCCGGAGGACGCGTTCCCTCCGGCCTGCGCGCGGTGTCCACGCCTGCGCAGGTAGGTAACGAGGAGCGCGCACGCGAGCGCGGCAATCAGGCCGATGACGCAGTAAGCGGCTACCCACACGAGCCGCCAGTAGCCGAAGTGCACGTACCTGCCGATCGACGCGAAAACGTAAGCGATGATGCTGAAGACGGCGGCGACGACGAATGCCAGCAGGTTTGCGCGCGTTGAAAGCCCCCGCGGCAGGCGCTCGATCATCGACGAGGCCGGGGGGCGGTTGACGGGACCGGGCGGGGGCGAGGTGGGGTACTGGTTGCTCATGGTCTCACTGACGTGTGTGGGATGGACGAGGCCGGGGCGCGTTCGCGTCACGCCTCACGGATAGCCTTCATGATCCCGCTGCGCGGGTAGTAGTCGACGACGAGAGAGGTCGTGAAAGGGCGGATGACACATGCCTGATAGACAGCGTAGTAAGGGCTTGTTGGTTTCGTGAACTCCTCTTGCGTGTGCGTCGTGATGTCGAAGTGACGCGGCTTTCCGTTGTCAAAATGGAGGGTAAAAACGTTGCGGTAGTAGGTGCTGCCGCGACGCCCGTGTTCGGTGAACGTCTGGAAGTTCTCACAGCTCGTGACGGCCCGCGTCTGGGGGCCTTGGCGGGCGTCACTGGATAGCTCACTGAAGGCTTCACCGCCCATGACGGTGCACGCGGTCGCGACCAACGCGATCATAGCAATGCAGAAAAACGTCTTGATGGCGGGGCCTGCGTCGCCAGGTTGATCCAGTTGTGCGCGCATCGTGCGCACGAGCATCGGAAGGAGCGACAAGAGACAGATGCCGAAGACAACGGCCGCGCCAGAGCCGATGAGTGAACAGACCAGCTGACGGACACCGAAGTTCCCGGCTAGCAAAAACGCGCCGAGCATGACGACCGCGGATCCGATGAGCGCGCAGGCGCATATGGTCATGCCGAGCTGTTGCCGAGCACGTCTCGGACGTGTCTCGGGGGAGAACCGTGAATGACGTGAGTGCACGCTGTCCTCCTATGCTCACACGTCCGCCGGGGTCGCTCCCGTCCACTCGTACCAGCCCTGGTGCTGGACGATCCACGCCATGAGCGCGTAGCCGGCCTGGCCCGGCAGGGTCTGGCCGTCCCCTCCGCGGGCGAGGGAGGCAGCCATGTCCTCGAACCACTGGTCGTGCGCGACCAGCGGCGTATAGCAGTCGACGAAGGGGATGCCTCGGCGCGCGCACACCTCGGAGCACGAGGAGGACAGGGCCTTGAGGGACCCGGAGTCCACGCCCGCGAGCGGCGGGGGACCGACCACGAAGCTGGGGATACCCAGCGCGGTCGCCCGGTCGGTGATGTTGGCCAGGTTCAGGCGCGAGCGTGCTGTTGAGATGCCGGCCGCGACGTCGCCCGGACCCACACCGATGACGAGGCCGTGGGGCTCACCCTCGGCCAGGCGCGGCAGGACCTCGGTCTCCCAGCGCGCAGCCATCTGCTTCGTCGTCTCGGAGGGGACGGCGAGGGTCAGGAACGTGGCGGGCAGATCGAAGGTCGAGTGAGCGTTGACGCGACCGACCCAGCCGAGGCCTCGGGGGTCGCCGACGCCGGCGACGAGCTCGTCTCCGATGAAGCAGATCCGCATGGTGTTCCTTTCCTGTGCCTCCCGTGCGCACCCAGATGATGCGCGCGGTCCCTCTTAGCCTGCGAAGGCCTGCGCAATAAGGGTAGCTGCTTGCTCCTTGTGAAGCGAGGCACGTCCCGCTGCGGTCGTTGCGGACTCGGGGCGCGACACCACGCGGACCGGGCGTCCCAGCGACGGGAAGAGGTTGAGCGCCAGGTGCGGCCACGCGCCCTGGTTGCGCGGTTCGTCCTGCACCCACGTCACCGATGCGTTTGGGTACTGGGCGAGGACTTCGGCCAGCTCGGCCTCGGGCAGCGGGTAGAGCTGCTCGAGGCGAATGATCGCCGTCGACGTGTCGCCGCGGTGCTCGCGCTCCTTAGCGAGGTCGTAGTACAGGCGACCGGAGCACAGTAGGACGTGCGTCACCGATGCGGGATCGGTGATCGTGGTGTCGCCGATGACGGGCTGGAAGCCGCCCGAGGTGAACTCCTCGATGTGGGACGACGCCGCCGACAGGCGCAGCAGTTGTTTGGGCGTGAACGCGATGAGCGGCTTGCGCGGGCGCTTGTAGGCCTGCGTGCGCAGCATGTGGAAGTGGTTTGCCGGCGTGGAGGGCTGGACGATCCACATGTTGTCCTGGGCGGCGAGCTGCAGGTAGCGCTCGATGCGTGCGCTCGAGTGGTCGGGTCCCTGGCCCTCGTAGCCGTGGGGCAGGAGCATGACGAGGGAGGAACGCTGTCCCCACTTCTGCTCGGCCGAGCACACGAATTCGTCGATGACGGTCTGCGCGCCGTTCGCGAAGTCTCCGAACTGGGCCTCCCAGATCGTCAGGGTCTCGGGGCTCTCCAGCGAGTAGCCGTAGTCGAAGGCCAGGACACCGTACTCGCTGAGCGGGGAGTTCCACACGTCGAAGCACGCCTGATTCTCGGTGAGGAAGCGCAGCGGTGTGAACTCCCGGCCGTCGTTCGCGTCGTGCAGGATCGCGTGACGCTGGACGAAGGTCGCGCGGCCCACGTCCTCGCCGGACAGGCGTACGCCGGTGCCCTCCATGAGGAGCGTGCCGAAGGCCAGGAGCTCCGCGAAACCCCAGTCGATCGGCTTGTTGCCCAGCGCCATCTCGAGGCGGCGCTCGCACAGCTGACGCAGCTTCGGGTGCGGCTCGAAGCCCTCCGGGAAGCGCGTGTGCGCGCGGCCGATGCGGCGCAGCTGCTTGGCGGGGGCAGCAGACGTCCAGCCGATCATCATGCCGATGCCGGGCATCTGGGACTCCGGCATGGTCCATTCCTCGTCGGAGGATTCCCCGGCCTCGCCCACGCCGACAGTGAGCGCCGGGTCGTGCGTGCGGCTGCCCGGGTTGATCTCGGACACGGAAGAAGCACCGCCCGCGCGGGTCTCCTCGAGGATGCGCCCGAGTTCCGCCTCGTACTGGGCGATCGACTGGTGGGCCTCGTCCTCGGTGAGCTGACCGCGACCCACGAGGCCGCGAATGTACACGGCGCGCGTGGAGGGGATGCGGTCGATGAGGGAGTACATGACGGGCTGGGTCATCGACGGGTCATCGCCCTCGTTGTGGCCGCGGCGGCGGTAGCACACCATGTCGATGATGACGTCCTTGTGGAAGGCGTTGCGGTACGCGAAAGCCAGGTGCGCGCAACGGATGACGGCCTCGGGGTCGTCCGCGTTCACGTGCAGGATCGGGACCTGCAGGCCCTTGGCCAGGTCGGTGGCGTAGCCGGTGGAACGGCCCTGCGTCGGTCCGGTCGTGAAGCCGATCTGGTTGTTGACGATGATGTGGATCGTGCCGCCGGTCTTGTAGCCCTC
>CALHZX010000136.1 GCA_938040725.1 uncultured Actinomyces sp.
CCCCTCCAGCGTTTTCTCGCTTACTGCCTCAGCGTCGCGCATCCCATCATGAACATGGATGAACGCCCGCGACACTTCGTCGCGGGCGTTCATTGTCCTCCATCGAGCACAGAGGCTCTACCGAATACCCAACGCGAACGCTACAGGAGTCCCGCAGCCAAGTCCAGCGGGGTTCCGAAACGGTGGTTCGTGATCGAGACCGCCTGCTCGCGCAGGAAGGGCAGTAGCTCCGCATGCGGGCACGGCGTCACCGCTCCCGTGTACAGCGCAACGTCGGGGCTTCCCCCACTCGCGCGGCTCGCGCGCTCCCAACGATTCTCCGAGGACTCCTCGCGCGGGCCGAGGACGCGCACGCGCATCCCCAAGCCACCCGAGTTCGCCACCATCGACAGGCGCGACTCCCACGAGCTCGTATCCTCGACAGTCACCTCAATGTCCAAGGACTCCAGCAGCTCCAGCACGGGCTGGGGCAGTGTGTCAGCGACCGACAATCCGATGGGGCCACCGGCAAGGAGGCCGGCTGCCAGAACACGAACAGTATCTACCAGCGGCGTTCCGCTGCCCGCTCGCACCAGAACCGGTGTGGGACGGTAGCGCAGGACGTTACGCTCACACGCCATGCCGGTCACGTCGCGATTCACCCCGTAATCACAGGCCCAGGCGGCCGCGTCTGCGCGAATGGCACGGGTCAGCTCGACCGCTTCGTCCTCGCTCAGATGGCGCGCGGCAGCTCCGCTCAGGGCGAGCACACTCGGGGCAAGAGTCTCAGCGTTCGTGGCTTCCACCGCAGCGGTGGCACCGCGGTCCGACTCGATGTCGCCCAGACCCAACAGGTACGAGGGACCGCCGGCCTTCGTGGTCGATCCGATGGCCGAGCGCTTCCACCCACCAAAGGGCTGGCGGCGCACGATAGCACCGGTGATGCCGCGGTTGACGTACAGGTTCCCTGCCTCAATACTATCCAGCCACATCGCTAGTTCCTCGGTGTCGAGGGTGTGCAGGCCGGAGGTCAGGCCGTAGTCAACCTCGTTGACGGCCTCGATGGCTTCCTCGAGTGTATCGACACGCATGACGCCGAGGACGGGCGCGAAGTATTCCGTCAGATGGAATTCGCTGCCGGGTACCACGCCCGCACGGATACCCGGGGTCCATAGCCCATCACCTAGGTACCGAGGCCTGAGAACCCAGTGCTCTCCCTCTCCCAGGGTGGTCAGGCCTCGCACGGCCTTCTCATCGTCAGGCACGACGACGGGGCCGACCTGCGAATCGAGGGATGCTGGCAGTCCCACACGCAGCGACGCGGTCGCATCGACGAGCTGGCGAGCGATGCGGCTCGAGCGCCCCGCGGATCCGACGAGGATCAGCAGTGAGGACGCCGAGCACTTTTGTCCCGCGTGCGCGAAGGCCGAATGAACGATGTCGCGCACCGCCAGATCAGGGTCAGCGGACGGCGTGACGATAATGGCGTTCTTGCCGCTCGTCTCACCCAGCAGGTGCATGTCGGGCTTCCAGGAGCGGAACAGACGCGCCGTGTCATACGAGCCGGTCAAGATGACGCGGTCGACACCCTCGTGCGTGACCAGATGGCGCGAGACGTCCCCGTCGTCGAGCGGGGCGAGGGCCACGAGCTCGCGGGGAAGCCCGGCCTCGTGGAAGGCCGCAACAAGCTCCGCGGCGCAGCGCTTGGCCGGCGGGGCCGGCTTGAGAATGACGGAGCTGCCCGCCACCAGAGCAGCTGCGACGCCGCCCACCGGAATGGCCACGGGGAAATTCCACGGGGAAGCGACGACTGTGACGTCCGCCGGCACGAATCGCGCCCCCGCCATGTACGCCTCATCGGCGAGCTGCAACGACGCATTCGCGTAGTGATGACAGAAGTCGATCGCTTCGCTCACCTCGGGGTCGGCCTGATCGATGGTCTTGCCGGCTTCGGATCCGGCGACCTCGATGAGCTCGCCCCGGCGCGCGGCAAGAACATCGCCGACACGATGCAGTGCGGCTGCACGCTCCTCGGGGGCCAGGGCCTGCCAGTCACGTGCCGCCTTGGCACTGGCCTTGATGAGGCCGTCGATCGCCTCGCTCGAGGACAGCGCCTGCTCGCCGGCGCGCACGGCCTCCACCCCCCGCGTCGAGGTGGGGATGGCCGCAGCGATGTCGCGTGCCCACTGGCGGTTAGCAGCCAGAGCGGGATCGGAATCCGCTTCGGAGGCAAATGGACGACGCGCGCGCTCAGCCAGGCTCCCCTGCTCTGGCGCCACCCCGGCCTCGCGCTCAGTCAGACGGTTCTGGCGGCGGTTCGGCATGGGAACGGGCGCGTCCGGATCGACGTCGGACAGTGCTGCGAGGAATCGATCTCGTTCGCGGGCGAAGACGTCCTCGTTTGCGGCAATATCGAAGACCCCAGACATGAAGTTCTCGGGCGCCGCGTTTTCCTCGAGGCGACGCACCAAGTAAGAAATGGCAACATCGAACTCACGGGGATTGACGACCGGGACGTACAGGAGGAGAGAACCGACGTCGCGGCGCACGACCTCCTGGATGCCGGTGGCCATGCCGGAGAGCATCTCGAACTCGACGCTGTCCTCGACGCCGCGCGCAGCGCGCAGCTCGTAGGCGAAAGCAATGTCGAAGATGTTTTGTCCGGCCACGCCCAGACGAATCGCTCGCGTCCGTTCCGGAGTCATCGCCCAGGACAGCATGCGCTTGTAATTGGTGTCGGTCGCCTGCTTGGAGGGCCAGGTCGTCAGCTCCCAGCCGTGGATCTCCGCGTCCACCTTCTCCATAGACAGGTTCGCGCCCTTCACGATGCGTACCTTGATACGCGAGCCTCCCGCATCCACACGCGCGCGTGCCCAGTCCTGGAGGCGTTGGAGAGCACCGAGAGAATCGGGGAGGTATGCCTGGAGGACAATGCCCGCCTCGTAGCCGCGCATATCCGGCTGGTCGAGGATCGCGTTGAAGACAGCGATCGTCAGGTCGAGATCCTTGTAGTCCTCCATGTCGAGGTTGAGGAAGGTCCCGTTGTCACGGGCAAGGCGGTAGAGGGGCAGGAGGGCACTCACGCCGTGGTCGACGACCTCCTCGAAGCCCCAGGGGTTGTGGGGGCCCGTCACGGCAGAAACCTTGATGGAGACGTAATCGACGTCCTCGCGAGTCACGAGGCGTGAGACCTCGGCCAGGCGATGGGCCGCTTCCTTCTCACCAAGAACCGCCTCGCCAAGGAGGTTCACGTTCAGACGATGACCGCCTGTGCGCAGGCGCGCGAGCGCCGGGCCGAGCCCCTTATCCGTCGCGTCAACAACGAGGTCACCGACAATCTCACGGAACACGCGACGCGCGGTAGCAGTCACGGTACGCGGAGCGAGGAGTGAAGCAGCCGAGCCAAGCCCCATTGCCGCAGCAAGCGCAGGTGGCAGAAAGTTCTTGCGCCCAGCCGACAGACGCTTCATCGCCGCGCTGGCGACATCCAGATCCGCTGGCCGCACAACATCGTCAACAAATCGAGTGGTGAAGGTCAGACCGTCCGGATCCGCGAGAATCCGGGAGAGCAGCTTGGCTGATCGCGGCGTCGGCTCATGGGCGGACTCGTCGGCCCAACGGCGGGCTCGAATGATCGCTCTCTCCCCCAGCGCCCACAGATCATCGGGGCAGCGTCGAGCGTTGGAATCGGGGTGGGACAGGGTAGGAACGGCGGCGTTCGTCATGCGTAGACCTCCAGGCGTGGATGAGCGACGGATTCTCCGCGTCACGTGCAGCGGCTTCGCTGGACACGTTCGGCAAAACTCCCGACATCGTGAAGTATGCTGGTTTGTCCATGCTACCCCTTCTCAGGGTTCTCCGTGGCACCAACGCATGACCATAATACGAGCAACAAGGGACCTAAGCCCCAACTCGCGAAAAACAGCCGCAAACCCTCATCACCTGTGCCGCTTTTCACAACACGGCGCCTCCTGTTCGGAGGCACCCCCGGCCTCATTCACGAACGAATGAGCCAGCGCACCTTCACGTCGTCAACCACACCGGCCATCACCTCGTGCATATTGAATTCGCGCCCACGATCCGCGCGCGAACACAACCACTGCACCTGAAGACCATCGGAGAGCGCAACGAGTTTACGTGCGATCTGCTCACTGGGCGCATCGGCGCGAACCTCGCCATGCACCTTGCCATGCTCGATCGCATCAATCAGGTAGCGAATAGCATCGAGCAGATGGTGACGGAACCACGGATGAGCCTGATGTCCGGCATCGATCACGGCAGCCGACATCGCCGTGTACAGGGCGACACCATCGGGATGACGTTGGTTGTGCGCAACCATATCCACCCACGCATCAAGCGCGGCCTCCGCTCCCTCCTCAGCGCGCGGAAGACGACTAACAGTCCGACGATCACGCTCATCAAGGACAGCCGCGAGGAGCTGATCCTTCGACGCGTAGTGATGCAACAGGCCGGCCTTGGAAATATCGGCTGCGCGCGCAATATCCGCCAGCGACGTCGCAACGAAACCACGCGTCGAAAAAAGGATCAGCGCCTCCGCGAGGATACGCGCCTTTTTATCCTCACTGCCGGCCTTCGGTCGACCGGGCTTGCGCGTCTTCATTGCCTGGGCCTCATTGCTCATGCGGCTGCTCCAGATTCGGTGTGACAGGGTTACCAACAACCCATCATAGCGTGCAACCGCCGCTACGACACCGGGTATGCGAACTTCTTTCGCGAGTCCGTATACCCGGCGCGTCGATGACCTCATTCGAGGCCTCAGTAGCCGAATCGCACCTCGAACTGGGGCTTACCCGACGCATCCAATTCAAGCTTGCCATTCTTGTCGGTCTTCACCGTGGCCGTCACCCGAGACGTGACGTCATGCTGCTTATCCCAGCTCTCCATGCCCTGAATCGTAAACGTCGCTTCGCCGGTGTACTCACCACCCTCGTCCGTCGTCGCCTTCATCGCTGTGGGCATCGTCTTGACCTGCAAGAGAGCCAGGGTCCGAGACTGAACCGCCATCGGGCAGGCAGTATCAATATTGCCCGGGACAGTCGCGCACGAGTTCGTGAGCGCAGCAGCCGCTTCGAGCGCAGCGGCGGCCATCTTGTCGTTATACGTGCCCGTCAGCTCAACCGTGCCACCGTATATCGAACTGTCGTACCCGGTCGCAGCCTTGACGGACAGAGTCTTGGGTGCCGCATCAATGTAGTCTCCCGTCTCCTCCGGGGTGAACGTGTAGACGCCGGGGTAGAGCACGAGAGAGCTGCTGGATCCCTCCTTGAGCGTCGCAATCGAGAGCTTTTCTCTGCCGATCGAGAAGGCCGCGACGTTGTCCGCCTCCACATCGACGCGGGCAACCATCGCATCCTGGATCTTCCAGTTCTTCAGCAGCCCAAACGTCTTCTTGGCCTGGCTCACACGGAAAGAGCGGGTGAAGCGTTCGCCGTCAAGGCGCATCGTCGCCGTCACGACGCGCTCCTTCGCATGCTGCGCATCGTCGACGGTCACATCCTCAATCTCGATGCGGGCGCTCGCCGAGGCCATGACCTGGTCAGAGAGCAATCCGCGCTGGTCATTGGGCAGACCGGGATCAACCATGGCCGTCGCAGCGCTGGCCTTACCCTCCGCGAGGAGACCGAGATACTGGCGGACCTGCGCCTCGGGTGTGCGTGTCCAGTTCGCGATCGTCAGGGCGACGGTTCCGACAACCACGAGGACGACGAGGGCCACAACGCTGATCGCGATGCGCTTGATACGTCGGCGGCTCTTGGTGGACATCGGGGTGAACGTCACGCCCGTCTGGGGCACGACGGGCGCCTGAGCGGTGGCGTACTGAGGGTTGGCCGGGGCAGGAAGTGGAGTCACGTTGTCCGAGGGGCCCGGAGGTGGGGGCACCTGCGGATTGCGTTCAGGAGCGGGAGGAGGGACGCTCATCCCCTGCCTCACATCGCTTGCATGCGGTTCCATCGCTTCTCCTCACTGTGCTGGCATCGCCGATCTGCGCGTCTGGGATATAACGCAAGGCTCAACGGATACGAACTCGACAATATCCCATAGCGTCACGGCACCTCAAGGACACGCGCTCATTGCATCGGACACCGAGACCCCGTCGGCATCGGATAACAGACGTGTGGTACCCGTCCACACCAGATGGACGAGCACCACACGGGAGTCCTGCGAAGGACTCCGATTAGCGGGCGAAAGACACCCCAAAATCAGGCTTGCCATCCTGATCGAGCTTCAGGAGCCCATCACTGTCGAACTGCACATCGAGAATCAGCACGGTATCCACGTCGCGAGTCCCCTCCATGTAGTACTTATTCGAGTACGTCGCTGTGAAGGTGACGTGCCCCTGGAACGCTCCCGGGTCTGTCGTCAGCGGCTCCACGGATGTGGGCATCGTTTTAACCGAGACCGCGGTAAGCGCATCGCTCTGAATCGCAAAGGGACACACCGAATTCTGGTTGCCCGGGATGGACGCGCACGAGTCGACAATCTCCTTACCAGCCTCGAGCGCCGCGTCCTTCAGATTATTGTTGTAGGTGGCCAGCAGGGACACATCGCTCGCATCGCCGTCGGTATTCGTACGATGGACAACATCGAGCACGGCAACGGTCACAGGAGTTGAATCGACGTACTCACTCGGCGCGACCAGCGTCAACGTGTACACGCCCGGGTAGAAGAAAAAGGTCGCTCCCTCCCCGGTGACATGCTTCTTCGGAGCATCGGCACTCACGTCACCAACGGTGAATTGGGCGTATCCCTGAGCATCGACGCTCACCTGGGTTACCAGAGCATCCTTGACCTGCCAGTTGTCCAGAACACCCATCGTGGGCTTCGCTTTCGTCACGGTGAACTGGTGCGTGAAACGCTCACCGTTGACCTGCATGGTTGCGGTCACCGAACGCGTGCTCGACTCATCGTTCTTGTTGACAACGACATCTTCGATGACCAAGCGAGACTGCGCCGAGGCCATGACACCGTCGGTGAGGAAGGTTCGCTGATCGTTGGGAACGCCCGGGTCGACCATCGCAGTTGCAGCGCTCGCATTACCTGCCGCCAGCAGATCCAGCTACTGACGCACCTGCGCCTCGGGGTGCGCGAACTATTTGCCACCTTGACCCCAATCACGCCAGCGATCACCAGCACAGCGAGAACACCGACGACGATCCCGACCAGTTTGATGCGCTTCTTACTCGCCGCAGACATCGGCGTGAAAGCAACGCCACCGCCGCCAGAGACCGACGGATTCGCTCCCGCAGGCCCCGTTGGTGGAACCGGAATCGGCGCGCCCATCGGTACATTTTCTCAGTGCCCATCATGTGCTCCTCACACCCATTGACAATCCATGACCGAGCCAGCAGCACACCTAGTATGCCCGGACAATCGGCCATTCAGGCGTGCTCAGTATCACGCCACAGGTGCCCATAGTCAAAGAGCGATCACACTACGGATGCGCCGTTCCCACCCACAGCGGACGGACACGGCGCATGGAGCAGGCTGTCAGGCGTCGGCGTCCGCCTCGACGACGGGCAGTGCCTTCGTCGGCGGCACGCATGCGTCGCCCGCCAACGCCGGGAGGGATAGGCCAGCGGTCGCCGGTATCTCTTCCGACGACTCCGCGAGTTTGCGCGCCACGCGCGACATCGGTTGAGACGAGGCCTCGTGGCCTTCGGTCGTTCGGTTCATCCTCATGCTCTTCCTCTTGCTTTCCTCCGCTGAGCATGCAAGCATTCGGCGCCCCAGCTACTCAGCGGTCCACATCACACTAGTCTACGGAATCAGCCTGGAAATGGTCCCACGCCCCGCGCAGGACCTCGCCATCGAACATCGCGCAGGGATCCTCGCCCGACTCGCATGAGCGGGCTCGACCGATCACTCGGAAGCCTTCCGGCAGCGCCACGTCTGTCGGGAACGCAGCGATCATGCCGTGTTCCTCTCCTCCTTGGAGCACCCACCACACGGGATCCGCTCGGCAGATGCGAGCCGGAGTCTGCAGACGCCTGGCCTCTTGCTCAATCGCGGGCCGATCGAACTCAATAACGACTCCCGAGGCCTTGGCGATGCGCGCGGCGTCCGTGGCGGGTCCATCCGACAGATCCATCATTGCCCGCGCACCCGCAGCCGCGGCCGCGACGCCCGACCCAAGAGGGGGCGACGGTGCGCGGTACGTGTCAACAAAGGGAGCGAGGTCACCCAGCTGCTCGACGCCTCGGGCCGATAAATCAACGTGCCCGCCGTCGAGCAGATCGAGCCCGGCGTAGGAGTAGCCCAGAGTGCCGCTGACCGCGACGACGTCACCGGCGCGCGCGCCGTCACGTCGTACCACCGGCCCCGGGCAATAGCCAAACGCGGTAATGGAGATGACGAGCTTCTCCCCCGCACTCAGATCGCCACCAACGACGCCCGCTCCAGCCTCGCGCGCGCGGTCCCCCAGCCCTCGGACCACATCCAGGAAGACATCTGCATCCATCTCCCGAGGGGCCACGATCGAGGCCACCAGAGCTGAGGGACGTCCACCCATCGCGTCAATATCCGCGAGATTCTGGGCGGCAACGCGGGCGCCGACCTCGTAGCCGGTTGACCACGAGAGGTGAAAATGCTGGTCCTCCACCATGACATCCGTCGTCACAATAAACGAGCCTTCGGGAGCTGCGACCTCGGCGCAATCGTCGCCGATGCCGATGATCGTGCGCTCGCCACGCGGGAAAGACTCGCGGAAATGGGAGACCAACTGGGCCTCGGACAGGTCACCTAACTTCATGAAAGACAGCCTAGTCGCGTCCGCCTCGCTGCGCCGCGAGGGCAACTTACCTTTCCAGGCCTCGCACGGTCTGAGAGGCGAAGAGGCACGTCGCTGCCGCGCTGGCCACGTTCAGTGACTCAGCGTCACCCGTCATCGGAATCGACACGAGCGCGTCGCACAGGCACATCTCGTCACCCGACAGGCCGCGTGCCTCGTTGCCGAACACCCACGCGTGCGACTGGGACAGACGCGAGCGCGCCGACACTCCCTGCACGAGGAGGTCGGACAGGCTGAGCGAACCGGCCCCACCACTGGTGCCCAACAGGGCCGCGCTGCGACCGTGAATGAGGGCCCGCGCATCCGCGAAGGACACGACCTGGCACACCGGAATATGAAATACCGAGCCGGCGCTCGAACGGACGACCTTCGGGCTCGCGGCATCCACCGTGCCCGCAACGGCGACGACGCCAACGGCGCCGAACGCGTCGGCTGTGCGGATGATCGTACCGACATTGCCGGGATCGCGCCCCTGGGCGAGCACGACAATCGTCTCACCCACGCTCGGCTCGGGCAGTTCGCGGGAGAGAGCATCCAACGAAGCAACCGCACAGATTCCCTGGGAGTCACCCGACAGAGCCACTGAGACCTCGGCGGTCACGGGATGCACCCAGCGCGTCACGCGTCGAGCCGCGTCCACGACATCCGCGTGGGTCTCCCACGCATCCTGCCGCACATACACGTCACGCACGCAGGCGCCGCGGTGCGTGACAAGTTCGCGAACAGCCTGTGGGCCCTCGACGAGCATCAGGCCCGAACGCGAACGCGCCGAGCGCCCGACCAGACCCGACACCCTGCGCACGCGATCGGCGCGGGGATTATCGAGAAGGGTCAGGCGCTCGGCAGAAGAGCTCACCTATCAGGCCTTGGGGGCGTTGATGTCGGCGGGCAGCGCGTCCTTGGCGACCTTCACGAGGGCGTTGAACGCGTTGATGTCACCCACAGCCAGCTCGGCCAGCATGCGGCGGTCAACCTCGACGCCAGCCAGGTTCAGGCCCTGGATGAGGCGGTTGTAGGTCAGGCCCTGGGCGCGGGAGGCAGCGTTGATGCGCTGGATCCACAGACGACGGAAGTCACCCTTCTTGGCCTTGCGGTCGCGGTAGGAGTAGACGAAGGAGTGAGTGACCTGCTCCTTGGCCTTGCGGTACATGCGCGAGCGCTGGCCGCGGTAGCCGGAGGCCTGCTCGAGTACGGTACGACGCTTCTTCTTGGCGTTGACAGAACGCTTAACACGTGCCATTTTCTACTGTTCTCCTCTAACTCGAGCTCACTGGCCCAGCAGACGCTTGACGCGCTTGACGTCAGCGGTCTCCAGGACCTGATCGGTCGCCAGACGACGGGTCTTGCGGCTGGACTTGTGCTCCAGCAGGTGGCGGGCGCCGGCCTGCTCGCGCATGATCTTGCCCGAGCCGGTCGTGCGGAAGCGCTTCTTAGCACCGGAATGAGTCTTGTTCTTCGGCATTTCTATTCCTTCGTTGTGAGGCGATGGGTATCGCCGTCAGTCCTGTTCGGCAGCCTTGTCGGCTGCCACTCGGGCCTGGTCCTTGCTGGCGCGCTCGGCGCGCTTGCCCCGACGCTCAGCGCGCTCGGCCTCGCGGCGCTTGCGCTGCTCGTTCAGGGCGTCAGCCTTGCGCTTGGTGGGTGCCAGCACCATCGTCATGTTGCGCCCGTCCTGACGGGGCATCGACTCGACGGTGGCAAGCTCACCGATTTCCTCGGCGAGGCGCTGCAGGAGGCGAACGCCAGCCTCGGGGCGAGACTGCTCTCGACCACGGAACATGATCATGACCTTGACCTTGTCGCCGGCGGACAGGAAGCGCTCCACGTGGCCCTTCTTGACACCGAAGTCATGATCGTCGATCTTCAGTCGGAAGCGGATTTCCTTCAGCTGCGTGTTCGCCTGGTTGCGGCGAGCATCGCGGGCCTTCTGGGCGGCTTCGTACTTGTACTTGCCGTAATCCATGAGCTTTGCGACGGGCGGCTTAGCGTTCGGCGCAACCTCAACCAGGTCAAGTCCGGCCTCTTCGGCCAGACGCAGCGCGTCCTCAACTCGGACGACGCCGACCTGTTCACCTCCGGGTCCCACGAGGCGAACCTCGGGGACTCGAATACGCTCATTGATGCGAGTCTCGCTGATGAGCGGCTCCTTCCACAGAATCCTTATGCGCGAAACGAAAAGCCTCCGTTACGCGACGCGCACGGAGGCTTCCATAGGATCAACACACACAGGCGTTGACCGCTGAACCCGATCCCCTGCGCATCACCCCTGAGGGCGGCATCCTCTCGCGCGAGAGGCGGGTATCCAGGTGGGATTTCTCCGCTTGCGTTCCGGGCTCTCGCCCAGACGGTCGTATCCACGATACCAGAAATAGCGCAAGAAAGCCAGACCGGCGATCATTGCACACCTCACGCTCCGGCGGGTGCATACTGAGCAGGCTCAGCGCAGGACAGGCACGATCTCGACTCGGTCCGCCGAGGCTTTCAGGCGCGGGTGGGCACCCACGGCGTTCAAGGCGGCCGACAACTCGTCTTTCGTTGACGAGGCATCCTCCCCCTGCGCGAATCGCGCGCGGTCGACGGACACGACGACGCGCGTCAGTCCATCACCCGCGTAGACGATGCCCATGTCGACGATGGCGGGGCACGCGGCGCTGGCCTCGGCAAGCAGAAGCTCACGCAGAGCATCATCACGCCAGGCCGGTAGCCACTCATCCCCCTGCGCGAGCGCCGCGACGGCAGGTCGCGGCAACAGCACCGCATCGGTGCCCGGGTTAACGACAATGCGCCCACCAGTCTCGACGAGGGCGGTCAGCCCGATCGTGCGGAAGTCCAGGGCCATCGGACGGTCCCCAGGTCGGTGGGCAGATAGGGCCTCGGCCGACGAATAGATGGCGAGCGCATCCCCCGCGGGGGTCTGCGCGCGCACGAAGTCGATCGGGTTGTGTCCGTTTTCTCCGGCGTGAACACCCGTCACGCGCGGGTCCGGCTCGACGTCAATGGGAACGATCACGCGTTCAAAGACGAGAGCATCGACGAGCGCCTCAAGTCGGGCCGTCCCCGCGTCACTCCCCAGCCCCAGCGCGAGCGCACGAGTGGTACGCGCAAGCCCCTGACCGACGTCCGCGCGGTCGTGGCTCATCATCGACAGGCGCTGCGCCAGTCGATTCTTCTGTTCCTCCGTGAGGGAAGGCGGCGTGGGGGTCATGACTACTCCTCGTATCCGGCGACATCCAACGCGTCGGCCAGGGTAAATGCGCCCTGGTACAGGGCCTTTCCGACAATCGCACCCTCGATACCAAGAACGCGCAGCGCCTCGATATCAGCCAGGGAGTTCACCCCACCGGAGGCGATGATGCGGGCGGGAGTGCGGTCCACGACCCGGGCCAACAGGTCCCTGTTTGAGCCATTCATCTGGCCATCTCGCGTCACGTCGGTGACGACCAGGCGATCCACCCCCGCCTCGTTCAAGGCGTGCAGTGCCTCCCAGACGTTTCCGCCCTCGCCGCAACCTCCGCGCGCGGCCAGGCGATCACCGCGCACATCCAGGCAGACGGCGACGCACTCGCCGTAGGTCTCAATCGCTTCGCACACGGCGTCAATGTTGCCGAGCGCCTGCGTCGCGATATTGACGCGCTCGGGTCCCATCGCTAATCCAGCCTCGATGGCGGCGCGGTTCGTGATGCCACCCGACAGTTCGACGCGCACAGGCACCTCATGGATGACTCGCGCGAGCAGCTCAGAGTTCTCACCGCGACCAAACGCCAGGTCGAGGTCCACGAGATGCACCCAGCGGGCCCCGGCCTCGTGAAACGAGCGGGCAACATCGATCGGACTCCCCCAGGACCCTTCGTCAATCGCCCCAGAAGACAGACGCACGGCCTGCCCGCCCGTCACGTCAATGGCGGGCAGTAGCTCAAGAACCGTCATGACTGCTTGCGTCGCAGCCAGCCGAAGGGGCCGCCGCCCTGACAACTGCCGTCGGCAGCCACGGAATCCTTGTAGTCAGCCGGCGTCGTACGCCCCAGCAGAAGATCCTCCGTCGCCGCGGGCATCGCACCAAGCAGAAGACCTGCGGGAATCGTTTCCTCGGGCTCGCCACTGACGTAACGCTGAGCGGAAATACGACCCGAGACGCCCGGCTCCACGCCATCACCCTCCACGAGCCAACTCATGAGGGCCACGGCCCCGTACTTCGACAGGTTCGACACCGCGCGGGCGACTCGGTCCACGGCGTCGGGCATCGGGCGCTGACCGGTGAGCAGGGCATCGAGCTCTTCCTCGTCGGTCGGAGTCGTCTCAACACGCAGCCAGACAGCAGTCCAGGGCTTGAGACGGACGATCGACTCGCGCACGCCCGACAACGCGAGCAGCGAATGCAGCGCCTCCGGATAGGAAATCGGGGCGAGCACGAGGGCAACCGACAGGCGGCCGCCATCCAAGTGCAAGGACTCGTCGACGGGCGTATCGTCCGGGTCGAGGGACGGCAGGGAATCGCCAGCGGTAGGCGATGCACCCAGCGATGCAACCAGCGACTGGAACTCCGCATCGATATCGTCGTTGTGAGCGCTCACCGCTCCTCCTTATACTGTGTGTCTCTCTCCAAGGATACTGTTGATCCACGAGCGCGCGCGTGATGCGCTCTCCCCTCAGTGAAAGGACCCCGCCATGAGCACCCCGACGATCCCCGTTCACGGGGAGATCAAACTCGGCCAATTCGTCAAGCTCGCTTCCCTCGCCGAGGACGGCGCCCAGGCCCGCGAACTCATCCAGGCCGGCGACGTGACCGTCAACGGCGAGGTTGAGACTCGCCGCGGCCACCACCTCAGCGTCGGCGACCTCGTCGAGGTTGATGCCCCCTGGGGCCGGGCCGCCGCGGTCGTCGGATCCGCCTCCTAACCGCCACAGCGAGCGACGCGAGCCGAGTCCCATCGGGGCCCGGCTCACATCGTTTCAGGACGAGGTCACGACCCCACCCGCACCGACGACAGCCTTGATATGGCTGAAGAAGGCACTCGTCTGCTCGACGCGCAGCTTCGGATCCAGCTCGACAATCGTCGTGCGCCCCGGTTCCGTCAGATGCAGGCGTACCGGGGAACCACCCGGGTAGGACTCAAGGACGCCACGCAGGTCGGTGAGGAGCTCGGGCGTACACCGCGCGGCCGGCAGACGCAGATCGAGCGGCAGGTCCGCCCCACCCGACAGATCCAGGAGGGTCATCGACTGGCCGTAGATGGTCATGCCCTCCTCACGCACGTTCACTTTGCCCTCGATCTGAACGATAATGTCCTGAGCGAGGTAGGTCTGGATCGACTCATAGGAACGCGGGAAGAAGAGCACATCCACCGAACCCGACAGGTCCTCGATCGTCGCAATCGCCCACGCGTTGCCCTGCTTCGTTACCTTCGTCGTCACACCCGACACGAGGCCCGCGATCTTCACGATGCGATCCGCCATCGCCCCATCGGAGCCGACGACCTGGGCGATCTCGTAGTCCTGGTGACGAGCCAGCGCCGCCTCCACGCCGCGCAGCGGGTGGTCCGAGACGTACAGGCCCAGCATCTCGCGCTCGGCCGCCAGCTTCGTCTTACGGTCGAACTCGGGCAGGTCCGGGATGTCGATCGTCAGGCCCGAGCCTGAGTCTTCGTCCTCCCCGAGAGCACCGAAGAGGTCGAACTGCCCGATCGCCTCGTTTCGCTTGACGTCGATGATCGCGTCCACGGCCTCGTCGCAGCGCGCGAGGAGGGCGCGACGCGTGTGCCCCATCGAGTCGAACGCGCCGGCGCGGATGAGGGACTGGATCGTGCGCTTGTTGCACACCACCTGGGGCACCTTGTCCAGGAAATCCTGGAACGAGGAGAAACGCCCCTTCTCGGCGCGGGTCTCCACGATCGCATCGACGACCGGGCCACCAACATTCTGGATGGCATTCAGACCGAAGCGGATCGCCTCACCGTCAGGCGCGAAGTTACCCATCGACGCATTCACGTCGGGAGGCAGCACCGTAATATCCATGTGGCGGCACTCCGCCAGATAGAGCGCACGACGATCCTTGTTGTCCTTCGTCGAGGTCAACAGAGCCGCCATGTACTCCGTCGGATAGTTCGCCTTCAGGAACGCCGTCCAGTAGGAGACGAGGCCATAGGCCGCCGAGTGTGCCTTGTTGAAGGCGTACGCGGAGAAGGGAACGACGACGTCCCACAGAGCCTTAATCGACTCCTCGGAGTAGCCGTTATCGATCATGCCCTGGCGGAAGCCCTTGAACTGCTGGTCCAGGACCTCCTTCTTCTTCTTACCCATCGCCTTACGCAGAATGTCTGCCTGACCCAGCGAGTATCCCGCCAGCTTCTGCGCAATCTGCATGACCTGCTCCTGATACACGATCAGACCGAAGGTCGTACCCAGGATGTCCTTAAGTGGTTCTTTCAGCTCCTGGTGGATAGGAGTAATCTCCTGACGCCCGTTCTTACGCAGCGCGTAGTTCGTGTGCGAGTTCGCGCCCATCGGGCCGGGGCGATACAGGGCACCGACAGCGGAGATGTCTTCGAAGTTGTCGGGCTTCATGAGCTTGAGGAGGTCGCGCATGCCGCCACCATCAAGCTGGAAGACGCCGAGAGTCTCACCTCGTCCCAGCAGCTCATACGTCTTCTTATCATCGAAGGCCAGATGATCGAGGTCCGGGTCCGGCTTGCCGTTCAGCGCAATGTTCTCCAGCGCATCCGACACAACCGTGAGGTTACGCAGGCCCAGGAAGTCCATCTTGAGCAAGCCCAGCGTCTCGCACGTCGGGTAGTCAAACTGGGTGATGATCGCGCCGTCCTGCGGGCGCTTCATGATCGGGATGATGTCGGTGAGCGTGTGGGAGCTCATGATGACCGCACACGCGTGCACGCCCCACTGACGCGTCAGCCCCTCCAGGCCGAGCGCGTACTGGACGACCTCGTGCGTGTCGGGATTCTCCTCGTAGAACTTACGGAACTCCGAGGCCTCGGCGTAGCGCTTGTCCTTCTCATCGAAGATGCCGTGGACCGTAATGTCCTTGCCCATGATCGCCGGAGGCAGAGCCTTGGTGAGCTGCTCGCCGACCTTGAAGTCCTTGCCCAGAATGCGTGCTGAGTCCTTCAGGGCCTGCTTAGTCTTAATCGTGCCGTAGGTGACGACCTGGCTGATGCGATCCTCGCCGTACTTGCGCTTGACGTAGGCGATGACCTCGTCGCGCCTACGTTCGTCGAAGTCGACGTCGAAGTCAGGCATGGAGATTCGCTCGGGGTTGAGGAATCGCTCGAAAATCAGGCCGTGATCGAGGGGGTTCAGCTCGGTGATCTTCATGGCGTAGGCGACCATCGATCCGGCACCCGAGCCTCGACCGGGGCCCACGCGGATGCCCTGTGACTTCGCCCAGTTGATGTAGTCGGCGACGGTCAGGAAGTAGCCCGGGAAGCCCATCGAAATAATGACGTCTTCCTCGTACTGGGCCTGCTTGCGCACGGCGTCAGGAATGCCGTTCGGGAAACGGTCACGCAGGCCTCGTTCGACCTCCTTGATGAACCACGAGGTCTTATCCTCCCCCTCGGGGACCGGGAAGTCGGGCATGTAGTTCGCGCCCTCCTTCGTGGTCGTGAAATGCACGTCGCAGCGCTCGGCGATCTCGAGGGTCGAGTCGCAGGCACCGGGCAGCTCGCTCCACAGGGAACGCATCTCGTCCGAGGGACGGATGTAGTAGCCGTCGCCGTCGAACTTGAAGCGATCGGGATCGTTGATGCGCGAACCGGAGTTGATGCACAGGAGCGCGTCCTGGATCTTACGATCGTCGCGCTTGACGTAGTGCGCGTCGTTCGTGGCCACCAGGGGCGCGTTCATGAGCTTGGCGATCTCGAGGACCTGCTGGTGAGTGCGTCGTTCGATGTCGATGCCATGGTCCATGACCTCGACGTAGAAGTTCTCCGCCCCGAAAATATCGCGCAGCTCCGCCGCCTCAGCCACGGCCTCGTCCCACTGCCCCAGGCGCAGGCGCGTCTGCACGGCACCCGACGGGCAGCCCGTGAACACGATGAGGCCCTCGTGGAACTGGTTGAGCAGCTCCTTATCCGCGCGCGGCCACTTGCCGAACTGGCCGTCCGTCGAGGCGTAGGACCCCAGACGGAACAGGTTATGCATGCCCGTCGTGTTGTAGGCAACGAGGGTCAGGTGGTTGTAAGAGCCGCCCGCGCTCACGTCGTCGGCGCGCTGCCACGGCTCTCCCCACAGGACCTTCTGGCGATCAAAACGCGAGGTTCCCGGCGTCACGTACGCCTCTAGGCCGATGATCGGCTTCACGCCGGCGTTCTTGCAGTTCGTGTAGAAATCGAAGGCGCCGAACAGGTAACCGTGATCCGTCAGGCCGATCGCAGGCTGTCCGAGGCGCGCGGCCTCCTCCGCCATCGCTTTCGTCTTCGCCGCTCCGTCGAGCATCGAGTACTCGGAGTGATTGTGAAGGTGCACGAAGGAATCAGCCATGCGTCGATTCTACTGTCCGAGGCGCGCGCGAGGCCGACGGACGCCCCGCGTCACGCGGTCGTTCATCTCACGGCGTGACGCCGCTTCGACGAGGCCGGGGCGCCCGGGCACTCACCCAGCCCTGTCGGGTCAGTTGCGGGGGTGTCGCAGCTCCTCGAGCGCGGCCTCGAGATCGGCCGGGTACGGGCTGGACACTCTCATCGGGATCCCTGTACGCGGGTGCGCGAACCCGAGGCGCACGGCGTGCAGCCACTGACGCGTGAGTCCCAGACGCTCCGCCTGCGTGGGGTCGGCGCCGTAGAACGTGTCACCCACACACGGATGCCCGACCGCCGCCATGTGCACGCGGATCTGGTGGGTGCGCCCCGTCTCGAGGTGTACCTCGGTGAGCTGAGCACCCGCCATGAGCTCAAGCGTGTCGTAGTGAGTGACCGCGCGCTTACCGCCGTCGATCACAGCCATGCGCCATTCGCGCGAAGGATGGCGACCAATCGGCGCATCAATCGTGCCCGAGGCCGGGTCCAGATGCCCGGCCACGACCGCGTGGTACACCTTCTCGATCGTGCGTTCCTTGAAGGCCCGCTTCATGACCGTGTAAGCGAGCTCGGACTTGGCGACCATCATCGCGCCCGACGTCCCCACGTCGAGGCGGTGAACGATACCCTGGCGCTCAGGAGGGCCGTAGCTTGTGATGCGGTATCCCGCGGCCTCCAGGTTGCCCAGGACCGTGGGGCCTTCCCACCCCGGGCCCGTGTGGGCGGCGACGCCGACGGGCTTGTCGACGACGACGATGTCCTCGTCGTCATACAGGATCGTCATGTCGGTGACCGGAGTCGGCTTGTTCTCAGGCTCCGGGATCGTCACCTCGATAATGTCGAGGGCCCCAAGGCGATCCGACTTCCCTGCCGCTACGCCATTAATGAGAACGTGCTCCTCCCCCGCCAACTCCGCACAGCGCGAGCGCGACAGCCCGAGCATGCGGGCCAGCGCGGCGTCGACCCTCTCGCCCACCAGCGCATCGGGCACAGGAAGCACACGCGAGCTCACTGAGACTCCCCCTTCGCGGGTTCTCGCGAGAGCGCAAGCGCGAGCAGCGGCGCTCCCAGGACGATCCAGATATCAGCAACGTTGCCGACGAACCAGGTGCCGTAGGCGATGAAGTCGGTGACGTGGCCGACGCCAAAGCCAGGTTCAGCGCTCAGCCGGTCAATGAGGTTTCCGACGGCTCCACCCGCCAGCAGCGCGATCGCCAGCAGCGTCGAAGCGCGGTGCACGCGGCGAGCGAGCACCGCAAGCACACCGATGATGACGACGGTGAAAACCGTGAGAATCCAGGTCTTCCCGGCCGCCAAAGAGAACGCGGCGCCCGAGTTGTGAACGAGCCTGAGCGAGAGCCACTGCCCGATCAAGGGGATCGAATCCGAGGCGTCAAGGGCGGTGCGCGCCCACATCTTCGATGCCTGGTCAGTGATAATCGCGGCCGCGAAGACGAGGCCCGCGTACGTCCACGACGAACGGGTACGGATCGGGTGGGAGGAGTCTGCCATGGTTCCCTATCTTAAACGAGCGGCGGCGACGCACCACGAAGTGCGCCGCCGCCCGAAAGCGATTGCGATCAGTTCTCGCCGTTGCCGACCTCGTTGAGGAGGGTCTCGAGGTGGCTGCGCAGGTTCGTGCGGTACTCGGCCTCGAAGGTACGCAGACCGTTGATCTTGTTCTCGAGCAGCTCGCGCTCCTGGTCGAGCTGTAAGAGCAGCGAGTCCTTCTGCTTCTGAGCGTCGGCGATGATCTTCTCGCGCTCGGAGTTGGCCTCGGCGATGATCTTCGCGCTCTGCTCTTCGCCGTCGCGCACGTACTCGTCGTGGACGCGCTGGGCGAGAGCCAGCATCGAGGTGGCGGACTCCGCATCCTGCGGGCCGGTGAGGGCAGCGGCGGGAGCCGGAGTCTCGACGGCCGGAGCAGCAACAGGGGCGGGGGTCTCGGCAGAGGTGTAATCGGAGTTGGACAGCTCGGCGACGCGACGCTCTGCAGCCTCGAGCTTCTCCTTCAGATCCTGGTTCTCCATCTGCAGGGAGTAGATGGTGGAGACAACCTCATCGAGGAACTCATCAACCTCGTCCTGGTCGTATCCCTCACGGAACTTGACGTACTGGAACTTCTTATTGAGGACATCCTCGGTAGTGAGCAGGGCCATTTCTTCGCCTCTCGGTCGCTTCGATTGGACGCGCGGAACCCGCACGCCTGGACGACCGGGAAGGCCGCCCGCTATCACGTCACAAAAATAATAACTGAAATTGTCACACTAGCAACATCCATCACGAGAAGAGGTCCAATTTTGTGGGGCCTCTCATCTCGAAATTTGATGGCTACAGGCTCATGAAGTAGAGAACATTCGCCAAGCGCTGCGCAATGATAAGGACCAGGAATAAAACCATGAAACCGACATCAACCGCCATGCCGCCACCGATGCGCAGGGGCGGAATAAAGCGGCCAATCCGACGAATCGGAGGGTCGGTCAACGCGTACAGCGCATTCGCAGCAACAAGCAGAATTCCGCTGGGACGCCATCCGCGCGCGAAAAACTGAACCCAGTCCAGCATGACGCGCGCAAACAGCACCATCATGTACAGGTTGATGAGGACGCTCAGTCCCCACCCGAACCAGCCAAGGACAATCACGAAGATTCTCAGCCCTGGTTGTAGAGGGAACCGCGGCGTCCCGACGCGTTATCGCCCTGCACCTCAACCGAGGCCGGGGACAGGAGGAAGACACGGTTCGTCACGCGCTCGATCACACCGTGCAGGCCGAAGGTCAGACCGGCAGCAAAGTCGACGAGACGACGGGCCTCTTCCTCGCCCATGTCGGTGAGGTTGATGATGACGGGCGTGCCATCGCGGAACGCCTCGCCGATCGTGACGGCATCAGAGTAAGCAGTCGGGTGGATCGTCACGATACGCGTGAGATCCTCGACGGGTTCTTCGCGACGAATGCTCGTCAGGGTCGGACGGGACACAGGAGTAATGTCGGCCACGGGTGCCACCTCTTCCACCTCATCGAAGTCTTCGAATTCATCGATGGGCTCCTCGGGTGAGTACCAGCCCATGAACTTACGTGCGCGTGCACCGAACGACTCGCTCATTGTTCCTCCTTCAGCCGATGCATAGCCACAAGCTACAGTTCCCCGAGGGCATCAACCCGCACCCAGCTCGGCGCGTCGCGAGGAGGCAGCTGGCAGGACTTATCACGAGCGGTTTTCCGACGAGGCCGGAGCTCGCCACGGCACGGCGATGACACCCCGAAGAGGCATGCATGAACGTCACGCGGGAATGATAACGAGCGCTTGACGACCGCATGAGGGGTCGGCGCGATAGGAGAACAGGCCAGAGTCTTCGAGCGTGCACCGTTCATCGATATCGACCCGAACACCCAGGTCCGTCAGAGATGCGGCGGCAGCGTGCGGAAGATCGAGGGCCGGGGTTCCCCACGACGTGAACCCACGAATCCCAGGCATCAGCCCCTCACTCGCAGCGGCCATGTCTGCGGGAACCTCGTAGCAGCGTCCACAGATAGCCGGGCCAATGAGCGCTTCAATAGGACCATCGACGAGGGCGCGTATGCGCTGAGCGGCGCGCGCGAGTATCCCTCCGAGGAGCCCGCGCCTGCCCGCGTGAACAGCGGCGACGACCTGCCCGGACGCGGCAGAGAAGACAACGGGCAGACAGTCAGCAGTCTGCACGGCGAGAGCAGGCGCATCCGCCCGCCCGCGGGCATCGATGACAACGCCGTCCGCATCGACGGGGCCCCACTGGCCAGCCGCTGGCCGATCAAGTGCATGCTCGCTATCCACGCTCCAGGGCACGCCGCCGCGCACCCGCAGGAGCTCGACACGAGTCGAATGAGTTTGATCCATCCAGACAACATCGCGCCCCAACGCGGCCGCAAGCACACGCCGGCGTTCACGCACGAGGGAGGGATCATCACCCACATGCAATCCAACATTGCCGCATAGCGCACCGGTGCCCGGGTCCACCTCGGTGAGGTGGACCCGGGCACCGGCCCAGATCTTGTCAGTCATCAGCGCAGGAAGGGCGGAATGTCCAGTTCTTCCTTCTCGGGGGCCTCAGGGTAGACGCGAGGCACCTCGAAGGAGTGCTCGGACTCAGACTCCTCGTACTCCACTGCGGTGGAAGCCTCGACGGGAGCCGGGGCCACCTCGCGCACGGGAGCGGCGACGTCCGCACGATGCTGCGGGCGACGGGTCGACACCTGGCTAATGCGGGTCGTCTCAGCGGCGGGAGCCTTTGCCTCGGGGGCCGCGGGACGCTGCTGAGCGACGGGAGCTGCAACGCGCGCAGTGGAAGGACGCGACATCTGAGTGTCGGCCACATCATCGAAGCCAGCGGCGATAACCGTGACACGAATCTCATCGCCAAGAGCATCATCGATGACGTTACCGAAGATGATGTTCGCCTCGGGGTGGGCGGCTTCACGCACAAGCTGCGAGGAGGCGAAGACCTCCTGCAGGCTGAGGTCCGAGCCACCCTGGAAGAACATGAGGACGCCGTGGGCACCGTCGATCGAAGCCTCGAGCAGCGGCGAGGAAATCGCGCTCTCAACAGCGCGCAGGGCACGATCTTCGCCGGTCGCAGCGCCGATACCCATGAGCGCCGAGCCCGCATCCTTCATGACCGACTTGACGTCGTTGAAGTCCACGTTGATCAGACCCGGGGTCGTGATCAGCTCAGTGATGCCCTGAACGCCCGACAGGAGGACCTGGTCGGCCGCGCGGAAGGCGTCGAGCACGGAGATGTTCGCGTCGGAGATTTCCAGAAGACGGTCGTTCGGGATGACGATCAGCGTGTCGACCTCTTCGCGCAGGGTCGTCACACCACCCTCGGCCTGAGCCGCACGGCGGTTACCCTCGAAGGAGAAGGGGCGAGTCACAACGCCGACGGTGAGCGCACCCGCATCGCGAGCGATCTTGGCGACAACAGGGGCCGCACCCGTACCGGTGCCACCGCCCTCACCGGCGGTCACGAAGACCATGTCCGCACCCTCGAGCGCAGCAGTGATCTCCTCGATATGATCCTCGGCAGCCTTACGGCCGACCGCGGGGTCTGCTCCGGCGCCGAGGCCGTGCGTCAGTTCGCGGCCAATGTCGAGCTTCGTCTCAGCGTCAGACATGAGCAGAGCCTGCGCGTCAGTGTTGACCGCGATGAACTCAACGCCCTTGAGGCCGACCTCGATCATTCGGTTCACGGCGTTAACTCCGCCGCCGCCGACGCCGACGACCTTGATCACTGCCAGGTGGTTTTGCGGTGTCGCCATGAATGTCTCCCTTGCATCAGACCCTCAACCTTTAGTTGAAGGTTGATGTTTAACGTGCTTCGTGTCGGAAAGAAATTAGGGGTCCGCGAGCAATCCTTCAAGCCAACACGCGGACAACAAAGAAGGCTTAACTGGTCACAGGGTGATTCGGCGATGACACGTCGTAGGTCGTCGCCTTGATATTCGCCAGTAATGTCGCGAGCACACGCGCCTTCTGAGGGGCATCAGCATTCGTTCCCCACTTGACAGTCTGCCCGCCACTCAGCGTGAAACTCACCTGCGCACCCGTCGACGTGACAGTCGCTACCTGAGAACGCGTCTCGTCGTCCAAAGCGCCAAGCGCCGACGCGACGTCGGCCGCTCCGACGCTGCGGTCTTCCGGCAAGGTCACCAACGGGTAGGACCCCGCGCTCGTGACCTGTTGGAACGCCACGCCCTGATCATCCACCAGCTGGTAGCCGCCGGGAACAGCCTCCGCGGCCATCGGGGTACGCATGGCCACCGAAATGCGCAGGCTCGTCGGCCACCGCCTCGACACGGTCGCCGAACGCACTGCCACGTTCGACTCGACGGCGCGTGCGACCGCGGACATACTCAGGCGCGTCAGCGGTACTCCTTCAAAAGACGCAATCGATGAGCGCACAGAGTCAGCCGTCACGAGTGTTCCGTCTTCACCCGAGACCACGACCGAGGACGAAGAGAACGCAAAGACCGGGGAGAAAAACGCTACCCAGGCGGCACCACCAACCACAGCGAGCGTCACAACCACCAGCGCAATACGACGCACGAGGAGTATGCGACGCGCACGGTGACGCTCGCGGAGCCGGTCTCCCAGATCCGTGGTTTCCTCGCCTCCGAGCAAGGACGCGGCATCGGCGACGGGCTGTGGCCGATCAACCGCCGAGCGAGCGCGACGGCGCTCCACCAGCGACACGGCGCGTCGCTTCGATTCCTCGGTGTCGCTTGTCACCTCGTCCTCGGGCGCCGCAGCGATAATCTCATCGAAAGAGCGGACGGTCGACGAGGCAGCCCCCTCCGCGCGCGGCGAGCGCTCCTCGCGAGGTCGATGCCCTCCCGGACGTCTCGGCGAAGGCGGCCTCATGCCTCCATTCGCTTCCACTCATCCAGCACGTCGGACGCGCAGCGAGTGATCGAACCGGCGCCCATCGTGACGCAGACACCACCCTCGGGGGTCAGTGAGGCAGCCAGGCGGGCAGCCTCGTGCATATTCTCAACGTAGGACGCGCCCTCGACGCGCGAGGAAATGAGGGTCGAGTCGACTCCCGGCTCGGGGTCCTCGCGGGCGCCGTAGATGCCCGCCAGCACGACGTGGTCCGCGCCCGACAGCGCCTGGGCGAAACGCTGCGCGAAGATACGTGTGCGCGAGTACAGGTGCGGCTGGAAGACCACGGTCACCTCGCCGTCGCCAGCGACGACGTGCGCCTCACGAATCGCGGCCTCCACCTCCGTCGGGTGGTGGGCGTAGTCATCGAACAGGCGACGCGAACCGACCTGGCCGCGCGCCTCGAAGCGACGGGCCGCGCCCGTAAACTCACCCAGGCCGTCAGCGATTGCCTGAGGCTCCAGCCCACACTCGATACCGGCTACCCACGCAGCGGTCGCATTCAGGACGTTATGCTCGCCAGGGACACTCAGCGCCAGCGATGCGCGACGCTCTCCCCACGTCAGCGTCGCACCAGCCCCGTGAGCCCGAACGCGCACGTCAGAGATCACGACATCGGGATCACGCAGCGACCGATCCGCGCGCCCGTACGTCACGATGCGCAGCCCCTCCGCACGGGCGGTGTCCGCGAGACGAACCGCCCCCTCGTCCTCCGCACACGTCACCAGCAGGCCACCGGAAACCAGACAGCGTGCGAACGAAACAAAAACCTGCTCGAACTCCTCACGCGAATGGTAGCGATCCAGATGATCGGGTTCGACGTTCGTCACGATCTCGATCGCCGGAGAATAGTTCAGGAACGAACCATCAGACTCGTCGGCCTCGGCGACGAAAACATCGCCACCACCCAGGTGCGCGCCGGTACCCAGCTGCGGCAAAACACCCCCCACAGCCACGGACGGATCCAGCCCGCACGCCGACAGCCCGATCGCCAGCATGCCGGACGTCGTCGTCTTTCCGTGCGCACCGGCGACGCCAATGAAACGCATACCCGAAGCCGCCAGCGCGAGAGCCTGCGACCGGTGAATCACCAGCTGACCGCGCTCGCGAGCAATCGCCAGCTCGGGGTTGTCCTCGCGGATAGCAGTCGACACGACGACCACCGAGGTCGGATCCACATGCGAGGCATCGTGCCCAACGAAGACACGCACACCCACCGAGCGCAGGTGGTCAAGAACCGCCGAATCCTCGCGGTCCGAGCCCGCCACGGTCGCGCCACGCGACGCGAGCAGCTCGGCGACGACGCTCATGCCGGCGCCTCCGATGCCAATCAGATGGAAACGATCCTGCAGCGTCGGCTCACTCATGGCCGTTCTCCTTCACCTGTTCCAGGGCCAGATCGGCCAGTGCACGAGCAGCACCCGCACGCCCCAGAGACTGCGAAGCAGCCGCCATGTCAGGCAAGCGGGCCGAGCCCAGCAGGGGGAACACGTTGGAACGCACGAAGTCAGCCGTGAAATCCCTATCGTCGATCAGCTGCGCGCCACCCGCAGCGACGTGGTCTGCAGCATTGAGGCGCTGCTCGCCATTTCCGATCGGCAGCGGCACGTAGATGCAGGGAAGGCCCAGGGCCTCCATCTCAGCCACGGTTCCCGCACCCGATCGACACACGACGAGGTCCGCGACGGCCAGCGCGTCCTCCATCGTCGTCAGGTAATCAATCACATGCCAGCGATCGGAGCACCCGGCAGCCTCAACAGCGGCGCGTACAGGCTCATCCTTCCCGCGGCCCGTCAGGTGCACAACCTGCGCCCCCTCGGGCAGAGCATCCGCGGCACCGGTCATCGACTCATTCACGTGCAGCGCACCCAGCGAGCCACCCGTGACGAGGAGCGTCGGAGCTTCGGGGTTCACGCCCAGGCGCTCAGCGGCCTCACGGCGCGCCCGCGCCGCACCAGCCGCATCCTTTCGGCTGCTCGCCAACGACGCGATCGCCGCACGCAGGGGAAGACCCGTCACGACAGTGTTCCCGCGCCGCGCGCTCAGAGGCGTCGACGGGAACGTCAAGGCGACAACTGCAGCATTACGCGCACCCACCTTGTTAGCCAAGCCGGGACGAGCATTCTGCTCATGAATAACGATCGGAACACCCGCACGCTTAGCCGCAATGTACGCGGGCGTCGACACGTAGCCACCAAAGCCCACGAGGACGTCAGCACCCTCCAAGGCCTGCGCACACCGCTTCACTGCATCGACAAAGCGCGACGGCAGCGTGAAAAACGCGAGAGAAGGACGACGCGGCAACGGCACACGGGGAATCTCCACCAGCGGGAAACCAGCAGCCGGAACCAAATCCGATTCCAAACCAGCCGCTGTCCCCAGAACCACGACCTCGGCACCGCTCTCACGCAGCTGTGCCGCCGTCGCCAGCAGAGGATTCACGTGACCGGCGGTCCCGCCGCCAGCCATCACAACCTTGACCATAAGCGTCTCCTTTACGCGTGCGTAGCCCCAGTTTAGCGAGCCGCGCGCCTGCGGGGCGCCACGCGGGGGTCGCGCCCCGCCGATGCCTCGTCCGGTCGACCGATCATCCGCATACCGGCGCGGGCGCGCGCGAACGACGCCACAACCGCAACCGCGGTGATAGTAAACAGGAAGGACGATCCGCCGTAGGACACGAGCGGCAGTGGAACACCAATGACCGGCCCAAGGCCCGTCACCGATAGAACGTTAATGATCGTCTGCACCCCAATCCAGGAGGCGACACCCGAGGACACGGCGACGACGAACAGGTCCGAGGTCCCCCGTGCCACTCGGATCATGCCCCACACCAGCAGCCCCAGGCACACGAGGACGGCGAGAGTACCGAACAAGCCGAATTCCTCACCAACGATCGCGAAAATAAAGTCCGTGTGCGCCGCCTGCAGGTAATTCCACTTCTCACGCGACGCCCCGGGGCCAAGGCCAGTCAGACCTCCCGACCCCAGCGCCCACAGCGAATGATCAATCTGCTCGGGAGCAGACTCGTCCGGACCCTTCGACGTACCCGGCAGGATCGCAAGAATACGACGAATACGGGTCGGGTTCGACAGAACCAAGAGCACCAACGTGGGGACCGCGACCATGATGAGAACACCGAACCAGCGCTTGGGCAAACCCGCGACCCACATGGCTCCCAAAGCACCCACCGCGACGACCATCGCGGTACCCATGTCTCGACCGAGCATCACCGCACCCAGCGCAACGAGAATCGGCAGGCCAACGGCAACTGCCATCGTGCGCAGGTCAGAACGCTTCGACGCTGACTTCGAGACCATCAGCGCCAGGAACACAATAAGCGCGAGTTTCAGAAACTCGGACGGCTGGGCCATGATCGGCCCGAGCTTCACCCAGTTCGCGTTGCCACCCTCGGACCGGCCGAGCGGGCTAAGCACCAGCGTCTGGAAGCCGAGGGCGCCCACGAACATCACCGGCGCAATAAAGACGAACCAGCGCTGCGGCACCAGCTGAACAACCATCGCGATCAGCAGCGAGACAACGATGATCAGAAGTGGACGGGCATACGCCGTGTAGGGGTTCTCCCCCTGCGCGATCGACGTGACCGTCTGCGCGGAAAAGCCCATAACAAGGCCGAAAACCGACAGCACGACGGCAGGCAAGACAACCAGGTAGTACGTCATCACCGGGTTTTCTTCACGCTCCTGGCCGGACCCGAAACGGATCCGAGGCAGCGTGACGGTGGGAATGTGCCACCCGCGCTTATTCGTCGCCACCGGCGCTCCCCCACTGGGCGGCCAGGCGCGAGACCGCGTCCGCGAACGCGTCGCCACGCTGGCCGTAGTTGTCGAACTGATCCCAGGACGCGCACGCAGGGGCAAGCACAACAGTGTCACCCGGCATGGAGAGAGCCACGGCCTCATTCACGACCGAGAACATCCAATCCTCGTGTCCATCGACCTCAACGAAAGGCACCTTCGGGGCCCCGCTCGACAGCGCAGCGACCAGAGCACGGCGGTCCTCGCCGATAACAACGACGCCCCGCAGGGTCGGCTCGACCTGCTTGATGAGCTCCGTGAAATCCTGCCCCTTTGCGTCGCCACCGACGATCCAGATCGCACTGCGGGGAGGTAGTCCGGCGAGCGATGCCCGCGCCGCATGCGCGTTCGTCGCCTTCGAGTCGTCCACCCAGGTCAGATCCGCCGCATGGGCGATGACCGCTCGGCGATGCCCGGCGGGACGGAAGGAGCGAAGCCCCGCTTCCACGGCCTCGGGCTCGACGCCGTACGCACGTGCGAGAGCCGCAGCGGCAAGCGCATCACTCAAAGCAGCAGTCGACGGGTGAGGCCCGTAGGCGCCCGAGAGATCCGACACGTGTGCGAGGGCCACCGCCTGACGAGCGCGCATCTCCACGAAAGCGCGGTCGACGAGGAGTCCCTCAACAATGCCAAACTGCGACACCGACGGGGCACCGAGCGTCACGCCGATGGCACGCGCACCCTCGACGACGTCGGCGTTCTCCACCATGGCCTCAACAGTGCGATCGGATGCCGGGTACACGCACGCCTTCACCGTGTTCTCGTACACGCGAGCCTTATCCGCCGCGTAGGCCTCAACGCTACCGTGCCAGTCCAGGTGATCCGCGTCCACATTCAGACACATCGACGCCAGAGGCGAGACCGTCTGCGCCGTATGCAGCTGGAAGCTGGACAGCTCGACAGCAAACACCTCTGCATCGGAGTCGATCGCGCGCGTGATCGGAATACCGATATTGCCGACCTCTTCCACCTTCACACCGGCACAGCGCAGAATCTCTCCGAGCATCCCCACGGTGGTGGTCTTACCGTTCGTGCCGGTCACCGTCAACCACGGGCGACCAGCGTGCGGCCCCTCCTCCTGGAGACGCCAGGCGAGTTCCACCTCTCCCCACAGGTCGATACCGGCATCCTCACAGGCGCGGAACACCGGGTGGTGCGCGGGCACGCCCGGAGATACGACGACGAGGTCAGGGCCCGCCTCGACGATCGCGTCGACGAGGGCGTTCGGATCCTCCTGAACACAGACCTCAACCTCAGCGACATCATCGAAGAACAGCGACTGTCCGCCGCGCGCATCAAACGCGCGCACCTGCCAGTCGCGGGCGAGCAGCGCGCCCGCCGCACCCTGACCAGACTTACCCCAGCCGACGACAGCAGCGAAACGACTCATCGACGCGACACCCACTCCGCATAGAAGATACCCGCACCGGCAACCGCAACAATCGCGGCAATCAGCCAGAAACGAATCACGATCGTGACTTCCTTCCAACCGAGTAGCTCGAAGTGATGGTGGAGCGGTGCCATCCGGAAGACACGTTTACCGGTGGCTTTAAAGACGCCGATCTGAATGACATCCGAGAGAACAACCGCGACGAACAGGCCTCCCACGATGACGGCGAGCAGCTCCGTCTGCGTGAGCATCGACAGGCCGGCGACAGCGCCACCAAGAGCGAGAGCACCCGTGTCGCCCATGAAGATCTGAGCGGGCGACGCGTTCCACCACAGGAAGCCCGCCAGCGCACCAATGAGCGCGGCACAGAAAATCGCAAGGTCAAGGGGGTCACGCGTCGAGTAGCAGGTCGATTGATTCGCCCCGAGCTGCGTGCACGCCTGAATGCGCTGGAAGTACGTGATGAAGGTGTAAGCACCGAACACGAAGATGGACACACCCGCCGCCAGACCATCCAGGCCATCGGTCAGGTTCGTCGCATTCGACCACGCCGTCACAATGAGATTCGTCCAGATCAAATACAGGACGACACCCACGCCGAGCCCCGCAAAGCCCAACGTCAAGGCCGTGGGCCGCGCGAAGGAAATCGCCAGTGTTCCGGCATATTCGCCGAACTCGTTCGGCATGATGAGGGTTCCCAGCGCGAAGAGCGATGCGACGGCAACCTGGCCGATAATCTTGCCCGACGGATGCAAACCGAGAGAACGCTGGCGCATGATCTTGATGCCGTCATCAAGCAGTCCGATGACGCCCAAGCCCACAAACAGGAACACGAGGAGCAGGCCGGACCACGACGGTCCGGCACCGGCGACCAGCGAACCAATCAGCCAGGCCACCACGGCCGCCAGAATGATGACAACGCCGCCCATGGTGGGCGTGCCGCGCTTGGTCAAGTGCTGGGTCGGCCCATCCTGGCGGATGAACTGACCGTACTGGTGCAACACCAGGAAGCGGATGAGCAGCGGCGTACACGTCACTGACAGCGCCATGGCGATAATGAACGCCGAGATAAGTCCAATCACCGGTTCGTTCCCTTCTCTCGCAGGATGTCTGCGACCTGCCACGAATGTGACCCGTAGGAGCCTTTGACCAAGATGACGGCGCCATCCTCGGCATGTTCGATCGCCAGGCGCACGGCCTGCTCGGGATCTGACGCGACCTCACGATGGGCCACACCCGGGGCCCCTTCTAAATAGTAGTGGGCATCCGTCCCCAGGCCAATGAGGGTGTCCACACCCGCATCCTCGATCATGGCTCCCACCTGCTCGTGCAACGACTGCGTGTCATCGCCCAGCTCCAGCATTTCGCCGAGCACCGCAATGGTATGCGCGTCCGAGCCGATCGAGGCCAGAGCTGCGATTCCGGCACGCATCGAATCCAGGTTCGCGTTGTACGAATCGTCGATGAGGGTGATTGCCGTGCCCTGAACCGTGAGCTCATGAACGTCCATGCGATGAGGGCTCAATGCACGCGCATTCGACAAGGCACTAGCCACTGTCTCCAGGTTCACCCCGAGCGTCAGGGCGCCGGCTGCGGCAGCCAAGGCGTTCGCCACGTGGTGGCGACCCACAATCTTCAGGTCAATGCGCGCCTCGCCCTGAGGCGCCACGAGAGTGAAGGAAGCGCGGTCGGCGCGGTCAAGGCACACGTTGATCGCCCGCACATCGCCGCGGGGATTACCCGCGGCGGAGAAGCGGATAATCTGCCCCGTCGCCAGAGGCGCCATCGCCTCAACATTCGGGTCATCGGTGTTGAGAATGACGGGGCCACCCGGGCGCATCCCCTTGATGAGTTCAGCCTTCGCGGCGGCAACGCCCTCGAAACCACCGAAGCCACCCACGTGGGCGTGCCCCACGCACAGCTCAATGGCAACGTCCGGGGACACGATATTCGTCAGGTAGGTGATGTGGCCGGGACCCGATGCACCCATCTCGAGGACGAGGTGGCGCGTCGATTCATCGGCCAGGAGCACCGTCAACGGCAGGCCGACCTCATTGTTGAATGAGAGCTTGGGGGCCACCGTCGGCCCGTCCTCGCTCATAATCTGCGCGAGCAGGTCCTTCGTCGTCGTCTTACCCACAGATCCCGTCATCGCGATGACATCGAGGTCTCCCCCACTGCGCAGCTTCTCCACGTGCGCCCGGGCCAGAGCACCGAGCGCCTCGGTCGAATCATGCACGACAATCTGAGCCACGGCCTCGTCGACCTCGTGTTCGACGATCACAGCGACGGCACCGCGCGCCACCGCCCCTGCAACGAACGTGTGCCCGTCGGCAGCCTCGCCGCGGCGCGCAATGTAGAGCGATCCCTCGGCTGCTTCGCGCGAGTCGGTGACTACCGGGCCTGTCACGAGCACATCGGGGCCAACCAGGCGACCCGACACTGCCTCAGCAATCCATTGTGCTGACGTCTGCATATTCTACTCCTTCAGACTCACGGCGTCGTCGGATACAGGTTAGCGGACGACGTGGAGGCGGGGATACCCAGGTTGCCGACAGCGGTACGCGCAATGTCGCCAAACAGCGGCGCCGAGGAATCAGATGAGACCGACGCCACCCTCGGGTTGTACAGCACGACGGCGATCGCGAGGCGCGGCGCGTCCGCGGGAATAATGCCTGCAGTCGTGGAGACGAGGCCGGACGCACCATCGATGATCGTCTCAGCGGTACCGGTCTTCACACCCACGCGGTAGCCGGGCACCTTCGCGGCACCGGCGGTACCCCGATCGTCCTCGACGACGGACTCCATCATCGTGACCAGCTCAGAGGCAGCCGTCGCATCCATAGCCTGGACAGGCTGACTACCCTGTGGCACCTCAACTGTTCCATCCGCGTTCGTCCACGACTTCACAATGTGAGGCGCGATGCGCACTCCCCCGTTCGCGATCGTGGCGAGCGCCGAGGCCTCCTGCATCGCGGTAATCGCGTACGCCTGACCGAACATCGTCACGTAGCGGTCACGGCCCTGCCACTGATCCGCACTGCGCAGTAGCCCGGCGGACTCACCGGGCAGCTCGACGCCCGTCTCCTCGCCAAACCCGAGAGCGCGCATCATCGCGTAACGCTGGTCGTCGCTCATCGTCTGGCCGATCAGAACAGTACCCGTGTTCGACGACTCCGCCAGAACACCCGTCGCCGTCAGGGTCTCGCCGCCGTGCTCGTGGAAGTCGGTGATAGGACCACCCGCGTCGGGAAGATCCAGCGAGTAGGGCACCTGGAAGACACTCGTCGGCGTGATCGTCCCCTGATTGAGGGCCGCCCCCACGGTCACGAGCTTGCCCACCGAGCCGGGCTCAAATGCGTCCTGAACCGCGTGCACCTTCTGAGGGTTCGCGTTGTCGGACTCCTTGGAGTTCGAGTCCGCCATCACCAGCACATGACCTGTTGCCACGTCCTCGATGACGACCGCGCCCCAGTCGGCCTGGTGTTTCGTCACTCGCGCGTCGAGCAGTTCCTGAACCTGGTGTTGCAGGTCGGCATGCAGTGTGAGCTCCACATTGCCACCGTTCTTCGGCTCCACAGTGGTCTTCTTACCGCCCGGCATCACGGCACCGTTGGGCGCGATCTCGAAGGCCTGCGCGCCGGGTGTCCCCGTCAGCAGTGCGTCAAACTGCGCTTCCATACCAGAAGATCCCTGCCCCTCGGCGTTGACCGTCCCGATGACGGGCGCAGCAACATTGCCATTAGGGTACTCGCGCTCGAAGACGGACTCCCACTCGATCCCGTAGATGTCCAGTTTGCGGATCTCGCGGTAGGACACCGCATCTACGTTGCGCTTAATGTACACGTAGGTCGAGTCGCCCAGCATCATGCCGCCGAGCTCCGCCTCATTCATGCCAAGGATGGGCGCCAAGAGGCGCGCGGCCTCCGCGGGGCCACGGCCAACCTCGTTCCCGTCATCGTCACGGTGCACGAAGGAACGGATATTCACCTGGTTCACCGCAATGTCGTACGTCTGAATCGAGTTCGCCATGACAACACCCGTAGCATCGGTGATCGTGCCACGAGCAGCAGCAACCTCCGTCGAGGAGGTACGCACACGCTGCCCCTGGGCCGCCAATGACGGCCCCTCAATGATCTGCAGCTGAACCAGACGCACACCACAGATACACAGGGCACCAACGAGGATGCCCACGATCCATCGCGAACGCGTCATGACGGTATCCATCGGTACTCGCCTTCCGAGTTACTTCGCGGGAGTCCCAGCCTCGACACTGCCGGTTTCGAGAGTGATGAAGCCCGACTTCCCGGCGGGCACCATGCCGTTCGCCTTCGCAGCCTTCTCGAGCTCCGTCGGCGAGGCCTTCCGATCTAGTTCCGCGCGCATCGTCCACGACTGCGCCTCCAGCTCATTAAGAACCAGCTGCTGCTCACGGATCTCGAACGACGTCTGGGCCATGCGCGTATTGAGAACCATCGATGTGACGACGGAGGCCAGTGCGACGGCGACGAAGAGCATGAGGATCGCCGCGACCGAGCGTCGGGGACGAGCGCCCTCAACGATACGCAGCTCATGGGCCTCCTCGCGGCGCAGCTCGGGGCGCGCTGCGGGACGTGCCTTCGCGGTTGCTGCACTCATGAGAGGTCCTTCCATTCACGGACGAGCTCCGCGCCGCGCAGTCGCACGGAAGCGGATCGGGGGTTGTGGTCTTGTTCGGCTTGATCGGCCCTGTTCGCACCCTTGGTCAGCAGGCGCAGGCTGGGAGACATCTCCTCAGGGATGATCGGCAGTCCGGGAGGAGCGCTGCTGGTCGAGCCGCGACGCAGCACGTCTTTGACTATCCGGTCCTCGAGACTCTGGTAGGATTCCACGACCAGGCGTCCGCCCACCCGCAAACTTGCGAGGGCCCTCGGCAAAGCGCGTTCCAAGATTGTCAGCTCGTCATTGACAGCCACACGCAGCGCCTGGAACGTGCGCTTTGCCGGGTTACCGCCGGTGCGTCTCGCGGGGGCCGGGATGGCCTCGCGAATGATGTCGACTAGTTCCCCGGTGCGGGTGATGGGCGCAGTGTCGCGACGCCGGATGATGAGTCTGGCGATACGCGGCGCGAATTTCTCTTCGCCGTACGTGCGCAGGATTCGGATCAGTTCGCCTTCCGAGGCCGTGGCAAGCAGGTCAGCTGCGCTCGGCCCGGTGGTCGAATCCATCCTCATGTCGAGGGGCGCATCTTTGGAGTACGCGAATCCGCGCTCAGCCTCGTCCAGCTGCAGGGAGGACACGCCCAGGTCCATGAGGACGCCATCCACACGCGCCCCCTGCCCAAGTTGGTCTGCGACCGCCTCATCGATGTTGTCATAGGTGGTGTGAACAGCTCGGAAGCGTGTCCCGAAACGCTCAAGACGCTCAGAGGCGAGACCGATCGCCTGAGGGTCGCGGTCAATACCAATAACCGTCAAGTCCTCGAAGCGCTCAAGCGCCCCCTCCGTGTGACCACCCATGCCCAGCGTGCCATCCACGAGAACCGCGCCAGGGCGCTGGATCGCGGGGGCAAGCATGTCGAGGCACTCGGCGAGGAGCACAGGCACGTGCCGCTTGCTCGCGGGGCGCGACGAATCGTGCACCGCCTGCGATGTTTCCACCATGTCGCGCCTCCTTTCGTGTGCTGACTGTCGTGTGCTGGGTGTCCAATCCGTGCTTCCAGGTCCCCCACCGTGCTCCGCCATCGGGGAAGTGATGTCGGAACAGCGGGCGGAGACCTGAGAGCACGGGTCAGAACATCCCCGGGATGATCTCTTCTGCAGTATTGGAGAAGACCTCTTCCTGGACGGCGAGGTAGTCGCGCCAAGCCGAGGCATCCCAGATTTCGGCTCGCGACCCCGCGCCGATGACGGCGAGTTCACGACCCAGGCCGGCGTACGCACGCAGGTCCGCAGGAACGCTAATGCGCCCCTGCTTATCCGGGATCTCCTTGTAGGCTCCCGAGAGCATCACGCGGATCCAGTCACGCGCCTGCTTGGACGACAGGGGTGCGCGACGCAGTTCCGCGGTCATGTTCTCGAATTCCGCGGCAGGGAACGCATAGATGCAGTGCTCTTGGCCGCGAGTGAGGACGATTCCGCCCTCCATGTCCTCGCGAAAGCGCGCGGGCAGAAACATGCGGCCCTTGTCGTCAAGCTTGGGCTCGTACGTACCGAGGAACATGTCACCGCCCTCCCCTGTTCGGAACTTTCCCCCACTTTAACCCACCACACCCCATATTTACACAGGAACTTCCGGCGTGGCGTAAAATACAGAGGCACCAAACGGCTTCGTTTCAATGAAAAATTGAGTGGAGAAAAGTGGGGGAAGTCTTGCACACATTCGACGTCAAACGATTCAGGCCACCGCCCACACCGCTCACCCACCCCCTCCCCTCTCACACGAATTCATTGGAATATCAACACTAAATGGACATCCGAAACCAAGATAGAAGCAGCAAGCCACCCCCAGTGGAGCAGCGTGGGGAGGAACGTGGAGCATGCCGGGGAGGACAGTGGGGAGGAGCGTGGAGGACTCCGGGGAGGACAGTGGGGAGCTGTCCAAGGATCCCAGAGAATGGTCTGCCCAAGCGCCACCCAGATCAGCGCGGATCACACCGCAACACTCCCCTCACACAGATCACCCGCACGCAGGAACACGCACACCCAACATCGCACGCACATTTGTGCGACTGCCGAGGTGCGGGTGGGAGGATGTGCGTGATGGTTGCGCAGCATTCTTAGTGTTTCGTGCTGGTTCTGCGCGTACCCTGAAACGGTAGGGCGCGCCTCCAAGGACGGGGCACGCCGCAGGGCACCTCACCGTGGAGGAGTACAACGCCATGACGGTTCCACCATTGTTCGATCACCTCGATAGCGAGGATGAGGATCAGCTGCGGCGCGACGCCGCGTCGCGGGACGCGGTCTTTGAGGCCGGTAGCGGGCCGGGGGTTGATGACGACAACCCGCCCGCGGGGGCCCATCCCCGGCTTCAAGCGTGGCTGCACGTCGAGCCGTTCTATTGGGTGATGCGCGTGGTCTACGTGTGCCTCGCCGCAGGAGCCGTCTTCGCCGTCTACATCAACGGGGTCGCCGAAGGATGGTGGCGCGCTTGGGGTGAGAAACCCAGCGTCGCGGCCACAGCCCCCGTCGTGAATCCCACGCCCGCACCATCAGTGTCGAGCGAGGCCGCGATGTCGGGCGGCTACCAGATCGGCCCCGACGGCGTCCTCGTGCGGCCAGCTCAGTTTGCGGCAGACACCTACACCAAACCCGAACTCCCTGAAGAAGCCGAGGAAAACACCGAACGAGGAGCAGAAGCAGCCGCAGAACACTACCTCGCACTGCTGGTCTACGCATGGAACACCGGAGACACCCAACCACTGGCAGACATGTCTGACCCTAATTCAGCCTTCGCTAACACTTATGTCACAAATATCAGCGATCTATACAAAGGTGGATGGTCCTACGGTACTTCTTCGAAGATCACGGATGTTCTTCGCGTGGAACCAGTTCCACCGAATGGCGCAGACATCCCAGACAATTCAGTTCTCGTTAAGTTCCATATCGTGTCCATTGACGGAATCAAATGCCACGGGGTTCGAACAAAGGAACAGACACCCGAATATGGCTCAACGCTGTCCCTAATTCTCACTTGGAACGAAGGCAAGTGGGTTGAAGTTCAAGGACGGGTGTTCAGGGATGAATAACGAGATCAGGCGCTTCGCTTTGATATCGGCCCTAACGTTGACAATCATTACGTCTTTTATGACAAGAGTTGCATACGCAGAAATGCCTTGGGATTCAAATTTCGACTCAACAACGGAGAAAGACAATGCCATCCTTAATGGTGCAATGGGGGGAAGCGAATCTACCCCAAAAGATAGTTCGTACAACCACTCTGCCACTGACGATATCCCTAGACTGACGAACTCTTCTGACGCAAGTCCCGCTGCGCAGACATACGGGCAGGCTGCGCGTTGTAAGAACGTGTACGTGAACAAGGCTCCCAACAGCCCCACGGTCTCTGAGGACAACACTGTCGATAACTGCCCGCTTCCGGCAGACCCCGAGGGAGGCTCCGATCAAGACCCCGGCCGCATCCCCACCACTCGCGACATCCTCTACCTGGCTGCCGCAGTCGTCCACGCTGACGGTGCTGGTTTGCACAAGCGCCCCGCCAGGACTTCGTACACGAACAAGTACGTCCCCACCATCGTGGCAGCTACCAACCCGATCCAAACCCATGTAGTGACGATGTTCGGCCGCGAGATCACCGTGACATTCACCGCCACCTCCTACACGTGGAGCTGGGGAG
>CALHZX010000137.1 GCA_938040725.1 uncultured Actinomyces sp.
ACAACACAAGGAGGAACGCCGTGGGGCGAATCATCGTGGAAGTGATGCCGAAGCCGGAAATCCTGGATCCCCAGGGTAAGGCTGTCGGTTCGGCGCTGCCCAGGCTCGGAATCACGAGCTTTGAGGCCGTGCGCCAGGGTAAGTGCTTCCACCTGAGCGTGGACGGTCCCGTTACCGACGCGCTCCTGGACCAGGCCCGCAGGGCCGCCGAAGAGGTCCTGTCCAACCCGATCATCGAGGACGTCGTGCGCGTCGAGGCCATCGACGAGGCCGACGCCCGTTACGCGGGAGGCGCGCAGTGACCCGCATTGGAGTCGTCACTTTCCCCGGCACCCTCGATGACCGCGATGCCGCCCGCGCGGTGGAAATCGCCGGAGCGCAGGCCGTGTCCCTGTGGCACAAGGACGCCGACCTGCACGGCGTCGACGCGGTCGTGATCCCCGGCGGTTTCTCCTACGGCGACTACCTGCGCTGCGGCGCGATCGCTGCGACCGCTCCCGTCATGAGCGACATCGTGCGCGAAGCCGGACGAGGCCTGCCCGTCCTGGGCATCTGCAACGGCTTCCAGGTCCTGTGCGAGTCGCACCTGCTGCCCGGCGCGCTCATCCGCAACGACCACCAGAAGTTCCTGTGCCGCGACCAGGTGCTGCGCATCGAGAACGCGGACACCGCGTGGACGCGCGCCTACAGCGCCGGCGACACCATCACCGTCCCCCTCAAGAACGGCGAAGGTAACTTCCAGGCATCCCCCGCCGAGCTCGAACGGCTCGAGGGCGAAGGCCGCGTCGTGTTCCGCTACGTCGACTTCAACCCCAATGGAAGCGCCAACGACATCGCGGGCGTCACCAACGCCGAGGGCAACGTCGTCGGCCTCATGCCCCACCCCGAGCACGCGACCGAAGCCGGCTTCGGCCCGCTCTCCCTCGGCCCCGATGGCGCCAGTCACCATGGCGGCACCGAGGGCCTGGGCATCTTCCGTTCCGTCCTCGCATCCCTCGTCGGCTGACGACGCCCTCGTGCACCCTCACGCGTGAGGGAGCCCCGGCCTCGTCCCAGACCTTTCGAATGGAAATACGAATGACCTCCGAAAACACCCGCGAGCTGCCCGACACCGTCGAGAACGCCGCCGCGACCCCCGGCCAGGACATGCCCTGGAAGGAACTCGGCCTCAAAGAGGACGAATACCAGCGCATCTGCGACATCCTTGGGCGCCGACCCACCAACGCCGAGCTCGCCATGTACTCCGTCATGTGGTCCGAGCACTGCTCCTACAAGTCCTCCAAGAAGCACCTCGCCGAGCAGTTCGGCGCGCGCACGACCGATGCCATGAGGAAGAACCTCCTCGTCGGCATGGGCCAGAACGCCGGCGTCGTCGACATCGGCGGCGGCTGGGCCGTCACCTTCAAGGTGGAGTCCCACAACCACCCGTCCTTCGTCGAGCCCTACCAGGGCGCGGCCACCGGCGTGGGCGGCATCGTCCGCGACATCATCTCCATGGGCGCCCGCCCGATCGCCGTCATGGACCAGCTGCGCTTCGGCGCCGTCGACCACCCCGACACGGCGCGCGTCGTCCACGGCGTCGTCTCCGGCGTCGGCGGCTACGGCAACTGCCTCGGCCTGCCCAACATCGGCGGCGAAACCGAGTTCGACCCCTCCTACCAGGGCAACCCCCTCGTCAACGCGCTGTGCATCGGCAAGCTGCGCCACGACGACATCCACCTGGCCAACGCGACCGGCGAAGGCAACCTCGTCGTCCTCTTCGGCGCACGTACCGGCGGCGACGGCATCGGCGGCGCCTCCATCCTCGCCTCCGAGACCTTCGAAGACGGCATGCCCGCCAAGCGCCCCTCCGTCCAGGTGGGCGACCCCTTCATGGAGAAGGTCCTCATCGAATGCTGCCTCGACCTGTTCGAGGCCGACGTCGTCCAGGGCATCCAGGACCTCGGCGCCGCGGGCATCTCGTGCGCCACCTCGGAGCTGGCCTCCAACGGCGACTCCGGCATGCACGTCGACCTCGAGAACGTGCTCCTGCGCGACCCCACGCTCACCGCGGGCGAGATCCTCATGAGCGAGTCCCAGGAACGCATGATGGCGATCGTGACCCCGCAGGATCGCGAGCGCTTCTTCGAGATCATTGACAAGTGGGACGTCGAGGCAGCGGTCATCGGCCACCTGACCGGCGACGGCCGCCTCACCATCGACCACCACGGCCACCGCATCGTCGACGTCGACCCGAAGACCGTCGCCCACGAGGGCCCCGTCTACGACCGCCCCTACGCGCGCCCCGCGTGGCAGGACGAGCTGCAGGCCGCCACCTCCGAGGAGCTTGCGCGTCCCGCCACGCGCGAGGAGCTCATCGCCGACGTGCGCGCCGTCCTCTCCGACGTCAACCAGGCCTCCAAGGCGTGGGTCACCGACCAGTATGACCGCTACGTGCAGGGCAACACCGCTCTGGCCCAGCCTGACGACGCGGGCGTCATCCGCATCGACGAGGCCACTGGCCTGGGTGTCGCCCTCTCGACCGACGCCAACGGCTGGTACACGAAGCTCGACCCGGCAGCGGGAGCCCGCCAGGCCCTCGCCGAGTCGTACCGTAACGTCGCCGTCGTCGGCGCCGAGCCCGTCGCCATCACGGACTGCCTGAACTTCGGCAACCCCGAAGACACGGACGCCATGTGGCAGCTCGTGACCGCCATGACCGCGCTCGCGGACGGCTGCATCGAGCTTGAAATCCCCGTGACCGGCGGCAACGTGTCACTGTACAACTCCTCTGGCACCGAGAAGGGCCTGCCGAACTCGTCGATCAACCCGACGCCCGTCATCGGCATGCTCGGCATCCTCCCCGACGTCACGCGCGCCAACCCCTCCGGCTTCACCGAAGAGGGCCTCGCCGTCATCCTCCTGGGCACCACCCGCGAGGAGTTCGACGGGTCCGCGTGGGCGCGCATCGCCCGCTCGCACCTCGGCGGCCTGCCGCCCGAGGTCGACCTGAAGGCCGAGGTGGCCCTCGGTAACGTCGTGCGCGCGCTGAGCGCCGCCGATGGCCCGGACGGCCGGCCCCTCGTGCGCGCCGCGCACGACCTGTCGAACGGCGGCCTCGTGCAGTCCCTCGTGGACTCCGCGCTGCGCTTCGGCATCGGCGGCGTTTTCGACGTGGCCGGGGCTGCCCGCCGCGACTGCGTCGGCGACCACGAGATGCTCCTGTCCGAGTCCCAGGCCCGCGCCTTCGTCGCGGTTCCCGAGACGGCCGTCAAGGCCGTGTTCGCGGCCGCCGAGGCCGAGGGTGTGGACGCCGTGCGCATCGGCACCACGGGCGGCGACATGCTCGCGATCAGCGGCGTCGACCTGCTCGCCGCCGAAGGCGAAGGCTGCGGCTGGATCGCCTCGATCGACGAGCTGCGTGAGCTGAGCGAGACCGGGCGCACGTACTTCTGAGGTGCCATCTGTGAGTAGCTGTGGCTGAGCCGGTCTGACTTGGCTGGCTGAGCTGTTGCGGTTGGTCTGCTGCGTCTAGGGGGCGCGGGCCTGAGGGCCCGCGCCCCTGTGCTGTGTTGCTTGTGGCCCCACGGGTTTTCCGGGCGTCGGAGGCCCCGGCTGCCCGCGTGGCTATGCGGCCTCACTTCGTTCGGCGCCGCGCCTCGAAGCCCGCCCGTGCCCTCCGGTCCCTCCGGCGCCCTCCACACCGGCGGCGCTTGCGGTGCGGGGTGTGGCCTGGCGCGTCGTCTCGAAGCCCGGTCAGGTCCTGCCGCCACCCACTGGCGCTGCGGCTAGGCCCTCCGGTGCCCTTCACGCCGGTGCTGCCTGGTGTTTTGCCTTGCCTGTGGCGCCGCTGGTGTTCCGGGCGTCGGCGTCCTCTTCTGTTGAGATATCGGCATGGTTCCCCAGCAATGTCGCACGTAATTCCCCTGCAAGTATTTCAAACATTGAATTCAAACGTTGGAATTGCAACGTTTTCGAGCGGTCTCGAAAAATGACCGAGGGAAATAACGTGCGATACTTGTCTGGACTGTGACCTGCTGCTCGCTGACACGGTCGTCGACGCGAGCCCGATAGTTCCGACGACGCAGCCCTCGATGACGCCTGAGACTGCGCCTCGACCAATACGCGTGTCCTCTCTCCACCCGCGTTGCCCATGCTGGGGCCGTGATGAACGGACGACGGCCCGCGAATCGCACGATTCGCGGGCCGGGTCGATGAGGCGGCAGTGTCGTCCCTGGGAAAGCGTCCTCCTACGAGAACTTCGGGTCTGCCCAGACGGGCTGGACGTTGATCTCGTTCTTGGTGCTTTCGCCTGCCGAGGCCTCTGCGAGGGCCTTGAGCCTAAGACGTGGAATCCCCGAGACGTTGATCCTGAATTCCTTGGCCTGGCCGAGGGGCAGGGAAACGGAGTCAAGGACTTCGTTGGAGAGGGGGTTGATGACTTCGAAAGTCACTGTCACGTTCGTGTTGCGTGAGTTATCCGACTGGCCTGCCACGACGGTGAACGTGTTTGCTTCCTTCGGTACAAGGATGTCAACGGAGCCGTCGTTCAGTGTTTTCGTCAGCTTGCACTTGAATCCGTTGTTGTAGACCGTCTGGGAGATAGCTGTGGTCTCGCTGGAGCTGCCCAGGGATCTCCAGTTTTCAAACCGCCAGTCTTCGTTTCCGCAGTTACTCTTTGCGGCCGCCTGATCAAGAGTCGGATTCCACTCGGGGGACCGATTTGTCGTCGGCATGGGTGTCGGCGTGTTTGTGGGAGAGTGGGTGTCCGTAGGAAAGGGGCTGTTCGTGGGTGTTTGCGTCGTTGGCGACACACTCGGGGAAGGTGTGGTGAGGATGGGGGAGGGATCGGTGGGGCTAGGTGTCGAAGTGGAAGCGGCGGCGGGAGTGTTGGATGGAGGGTAGAACCGATCAACCAGGTTCTGGGCGAGATGGGTGGGGATCGTGAGAAGGGCAGCTACAAAAGCCAGAATCGTTCCAACGATGAGCTTGTTCCGGTGCTCGTAAAGCCAGCTTTTTAGGGTGTCAGGCATCGCAAGATCCTCCTTCGATGGGAGCCGGGTGGTTAGACGATAGGCATTGAATGAACAACTGTCAACTGTTGCATTGCGATGTGTAAGGCGTTGTTATTGAGGCGCAGGTGTTCCTTGATATTACGAGTGACATGTGGGATTGGCCCCGTATGGAATTGTGCTGATTGATGGGGTGTTCGATGGATGCCTGTCCGCTTGTACAAGCGGACTAAGCGAGTAAAGGTGGTTAGGCTTATCTAAAGTTTGTTTCAAAACTAGTGGCCCACATAAGTGCCCTCATTAAATTCTGTTTTCTTGGTACATATCTGCGATTGTCTTGTATGTCGGTGGAGCTCCTCCGGAGAGTTGGGTGGTTGGAGTGCGCGGGGCGCGGTGGTGGTCCTGGTGTGGGGCTCGTGGTGCGCTGCTATGTGCGCGTGGTGTGGAGGTGGCCGCTTGGGCCTGACAGGTGGCCTTCTGGGCCCCTTCCTGCGCACGTTAACCCGACTGGTGGCAGTGTGGGCGCGTCGCCCACACTGCCACCTGAAGGGCCCAGCTGTGAACAGAAGGGCTAGCAGTGCTACCTATGGGGCTGGGCCTGTGCGCAAGTTGTTGACGGTTTGTTTATGCGGCTGTTGTCCAGGCCG
>CALHZX010000138.1 GCA_938040725.1 uncultured Actinomyces sp.
GTTGAAGGGGCGACAGAGAAGCAATACTTGAATGCGCTGAATCAGCACCTTTATGGTCGCGCCTTTTCCTTTGTTTTCTGTAGAAACGACTCGAAATCCTCTCTCAAGAACCTGGTTGAGATAATGGGGGGAAAGGTTAAGGAGCTAGAGCGTGAGAGTATCTCTATCTCTGGTGCCTGGATCATCTGTGATGCGGATGTGAATCAGCCGCATAGGGCGATCTTGAAGAAGTGGTTGTCGGAGAAGATGGACTTTCATCATGGTGCAGCTCTGTCGAATCCCTGCATCGAGGCGTGGTTTGTCTATCACTGTGCGGACGTCTGTTCGAGCTGGACCGCAAGTGCTGTCGTTGAGGAACTCGTCAGTAAGTGGGAACGGGGAGCTTATGAGAAAGCAATGGAAATTCCTCAGTGGCTCATCGATCACACCGACGAGGCCTGTCTACGGGTGCAGCGTCGGCGGGCGAGCTTCGCGCGGGGCGTGACCGTGTGGGACGAGGCGCCCTGGAGCGATATGCCTGAGTTGATCGCATGGCTCGACCAGTTGAGGCCACGACGCTCCGCATGAATCGGACGCTGGGTCGGCTACGCCTCCTGATCGACGCCTCCCGATCGAGGCTTCCCGATCGAGGCCTCCTGGCCGAGGCCTCGGCGAACGACCTCACAAAGCGCCGCCCACCGCGTATTGACGCAGGTGGGTGGCGCTTGTTGGTTGTACTGTGGGAAGATCATTCCTGCGCGAAAGTCCTCCCATGTTGTTCTCTCGCGTCCGCCTCGCAGCGGCCATGGCAATGACCGCCGCAGCTGCCACGGCCTCGTCCCTCGCCCTCGTCGGGACCGCCCGCGCCGACGACACCCAGTCCGGCTCGTGGGTGCCCGTTACCACGATCCCGCTCGCGAACGCGAAGTCGGTCGAGGCCTCGTCCCTGATCGTCGGTATGGTTCCCCACAAATGTCGCACGTAATTCCCATGTCGACCTTTCGGATTTTGAAATGGAAATGTTGGTATTTCAACGTTTTCTCGATGCCTAAGAAAATGAAGGGTACCCAAATTACGTGCGACATTGAGAGAGGGGGAGTGGAGAAGAGGGTCAGCGCTGTTCGTCGAGCTGGTGGAAGATCGCGGTGAGCAGGGGTGTGACCACCTCGAGCGTGTCGAGCGCGCCGCCGCGCGAGCCGGGGGAAGAGATGATGAGCGCGCCCGAGGCGTCGCGCGCCGTCACGCCGACGACCTCCCGAGACAGACCCGACAGCGGGGTGTTGGCGAGGCCATGGGCGCGGATCTGCTCGGCGATGCCTGGGATCTCGACGTCGACGATGGAGCGGACAACCTCGGGCGCGTAGTTGCCCACGCTGAAGCCCGAGCCGCCCAGGACCAGGATGAAGCGCGCGCCGACCTCGAGCGCGTCGCGGATCTCCGTCTCGAGGATATCGGCGCTCTCGGGGATCGCCGCGACCGTCACCGGGCCGAGGCCCGCCTCTGCCAGTGCGGCAGTGCAGGCGGGGGTCGCCCGATCCTCCTTCGTGCCGCGCTGAATGCGGTCGGAATAGGTGATGATGTGGGCGCTGATCTGGCTGAGGTCGTAGTCGACGGGCTTGGGCATGGTGTCCTCCGGTGGCGAATGCGTATAAGTGTGATCCTAGTCCCTCCTTCGTAACAAGGCGGGGTGTGGATGGGTGTGGGTGTGACGGCGATTTTGTGAGCATCTCGGCCGAGGTAAATGGGGCCTACATGGATCCCCGCGCGTCCGGCCATGGTCGAGTGTGCGGAGTTGCTGCCGATCGCCCGTATTTACTATGGGTGAAAACAAGTTAAATAGAGATCTATATTTTGCTGAAATGAGGAGGAAAAGTAATGATTCGGATGCGGATCTGCGAATCCTTGCGCGTGTGCCGCACACCTTGTTAGATTTAATGCGTTCCATTCCCTCATAAAAGGAGAAGCGAGTGCGCTCCCTTCGTATGCTTCCCATCCTCGGCGCGGCCGCGCTGGCCCTCGCTGCCTGCACCTCCGGTTCCCCCGCGTCCGACTCCGCGGCCTCGGCCGAGGCAAGCCAGCCCGCGGCCGAGACCACCGTCCTCAACGTCTACGCCGCCGCCTCGCTGACCGAGACCTTCGGCGAGCTCGAAGAGATCTTCGAAGAGGCCAACCCCGGCGTGGACGTGCGCTTCAACTTCGCGGGCTCCCAGGACCTCGTGACCCAGCTCGGCGAAGGCGCGGACGTTGACGTCCTGGCCACCGCCAACGAGTCCACCATGAAGAAGGCTGCCGACGCCTCCCACGTCGACGCGCAGACCATCTTCGTCACCAATACGCTGACCCTCATTACGACGCCCGGCAACCCCGCCGGCATCACCGGCCTCGACTCCTCGCTCGAAGGCGCCAAGCTGGTCATCTGCGCCCCCGAGGTTCCCTGTGGCAAGCTCACCAAGACCCTCACCGAGAAGCTCGGCGTGACCCTGAGTCCCGTCTCCGAGGAGCAGGCCGTCACCGACGTGCGCGGCAAGGTCTCATCCGGCCAGGCCGACGCCGGCATCGTCTACAAGACCGACGCCCTTGCCGAAGGCGACGCCGTCGACACCGTCGCCATCCAGGGCGCCGACGAGGCCGTCAACAAGTACCCGATCGCCCTCGTGAGTGCCTCGGCCAAGAAGGATCTGGGCCAAAAGTGGATCGACCTGATCCTGTCCGCCGACGGCCAGAAGATCCTCGAAGACGCCGGCTTCACGCCCGCCGCGAAGTAACATCGACAGGTGACATCGCGTCGAACGCCCGCCGTGAGCCCCCTGCCCGTCTGGGCGGGGGGCCTCGGTGCGCTTGCCCTGTGCTTCCTGTTCCTGCCCCTGGCTTTCATGCTGGGGCGCGTCAACTGGGCGACCTTGGGAGCAACCCTCGCCACCCCCGAGGCCGCCGCAGCCCTCGGCCTGTCCATGCGCACCTGCGTGATGGCGCTCGGCGTCGACCTCCTCCTCGGCGTTCCCGCGGCCCTCGTCCTGTCGCGCTCGTGGCGAGGCGTGCGCGCCGCCCGCATCCTCGTCGCCCTACCGCTCTCGCTGCCGCCCGTCGTCGCCGGCATCGCGCTCCTCGCGGCCTTCGGTAGGCGCTCAACCCTCGGGGCGTTCCTGAGCGGTGCTGGCCTCGACGTCGCCTTCACGACGAGCGCCGTCATCATCGCGCAGGTCTTCGTGTCCCTGCCCTTCCTCATCGTCACCCTCGAATCCGCGCTGCGCTCCCGAGAGCAGGGACTCGACGAGATGGCCTCCTCTCTCGGTGCCTCGCCCTCGCGTGTCTTCTGGCAGATCACCGCGCCCACGGTCCTGCCCGGGCTCGGTCGCGGCGCGGCCCTCGCGCTGGCCCGCTGCCTCGGCGAGTTCGGTGCGACCCTCACGTTCGCCGGGTCCATGCAGGGCGTGACCCGCACGATGCCCCTCCAGATCTACTTAGCCCGAGAGTCCGACGCGGACCTGGCCCTCGCGCTCGGCGTGGTCCTCCTCGGCGTCGCCGCGGCCGTCGTTGCGCTCACGGAAACCCCGTGGGGGCACCTCGCCTCCCTCATCCGATCGACGAGGCCGGGGCGCGCCACCGCTCCCGGCGCTCCTTCTGTTCCGCCTTCCGAGGCCCCGACCGCGCTCGCGGAAGAAGCGGGGGAGGGTGCGGACGTGCGCGTCACCGGAACTATCTCCGAACGCGGCTGGAACGTGGACGCGGAGCTTCGCCCCGGCCTCGTGACGGCCGTCGTTGGTCATAACGGTGCCGGAAAGTCGACGCTCGCGCAGGTCATCGCCGGGACCCTGCGTCTCGATCAGGGGAGCGTGCGCATCGGCGAACGCGTCGTCGACGATGACGCCACGTTCGTGCCCGCGCGCCGACGCGGTGTCGCCATGGTCTCCCAGGCCCCCCGCATCTTCACGCACATGAGCGTGGCTGCCAACGTCGCGTTCCCGCTGCGCGCGCGCGGGGCGGGGCGCGCGCAGGCCCGCGAGGCCGCCCTCGAGCAGCTGCGCGCCGTCGGCATCGACGACCTCGCGCACAAGCGCGCCTCCGACCTGTCCGGCGGCCAGGCCGCCCGCGTCGCGATCGCCCGCGCGCTGGTCTTCCACCCCGAGGTCCTCATCCTCGACGAGCCCACGGCAGCCCTCGACGTCGAGGCCACCGCCCAGGTTTCCGCCGTCCTGCGCCAGCGCCTCACCGGTGCAGGCATCACGACCCTGCTTGTCTCGCATGACATCGCCGAGGTCCTGGCCCTCGCCTCCCACATGATCGTCATGGGGGACGGGCGCGTCGTCGAGGAAGGCGAACCCGCCCGCGTCCTCGCCTCGCCCTCGTCGGTGTTCGCCGCCCGCCTGGCCAGGCTCAATATCGTGGCCGGGCCCATCGTGACCCGCCCCGGCATGGTCGGCGTGCCCGTCGGAGAGGGCGAGCTGTGGGCGGCAGACCTGTCCGGGTTCGACGCGGGCGGTGCCGGTGTTGCCGATGCCGTGTCCGGCGATGCGGCCGATGACGTCGCTTCCGGCGGGAGCAGCCAGGGTGGCCGTGTCGCGCTTACCTTCTCGCCCGAGGCTGTGGCTCTCTCCCGCGAGGAAGCCCATGCCTCGCCGCGGTCCGTCCTGCCCGGTGTTGCCTCGGGCATCGACGTCGACGGCTCACTCGTCAGCGTGCGCGTGGCGCTCGCGGAGGGCGTGTCAGTGACCTCCCGCGTGACAGCTTCCGCGTGGGCCGACCTCGGCCTCGGCGTCGGTGATTCCCTGTGGGTGAGCGTCAAGGCCACCCAGGTCCGCGCGATACCCGTCGCGGTCGGCTCCTGATCTGTGCACTTGATGGGGTGACATGCTCGATTGAGATGTCTGCGGTTCTATTTTGTGGCTTAGCCTGAGGCGGCCGGATCGTCACTGACGCACGTGAACCCGATGATGTGCGCGTGGGCCCTTCAACTCGCACGTGAACCCGATAGTCTGCGCGTGGGCAGCGCCGCCCACGTGCAGGTCAAGGGGTTAACGTGCGTGTCAAGGGGTTAACGTGCGTGTCAAGGGGTTAACGTGCGTTCTCACGGCGAGGCTGGGGGAGGGTTTCTTGCCGAAAGGTCTAATTTTGCAACGCTTCACATGTTGTAATTCTCGTCGGACGCGTCGTGCGTCTCGCGGTCTGCGTGATGTGTCATACAGGTGATTTTCCCTGGTTCCACGCCGTTTTAGTGCCGCGTGCGAGGAAGGCTAACCATACCTTTGACGGGATACGATCCTGGCCCTAAGTTGATGGATGAGTCAAGGAGGTCCCATGACAACGCAGCGCGCCAGCGAGCATCGCCGCCCCTATCAGCTCGGCATCGACGTCGGTTCGACGACGGTCAAGGCCGTCGTCCTCGATGGAAACCGCCGACTCTTCTCCGACTACCGGCGCCACAATGCCGACGTGCGCGCATCACTGGGAGCCCTCCTCGCCGACGTCGAACGTGCCCTGCCCGGTGCCCGCGTCCACGCGGCCATCACCGGCTCCGGCGGCCTGACGACCGCCCGCGCCATGGGAATCCCCTTCGTCCAGGAGGTCATCGCGGGCACCGAGGCCACCCAGCGTCTCCACCCCGAGGTCGACGTCGTCATCGAGCTGGGCGGCGAGGATGCCAAGCTCACCTACCTGCACCCCACCCCCGAGCAGCGCATGAACGGCACGTGCGCGGGCGGCACAGGCGCCTTTATCGACCAGATGGCGACCCTCCTGCACACAGACGCATCCGGCCTCGGCGAGCTGGCGACCCGTCACACCCAGCTCTACCCGATCGCCTCGCGCTGCGGCGTCTTCGCCAAATCTGACATCCAGCCCCTCATCAACCAGGGTGCCGCCCACGAGGACCTGGCCGCCTCCATCTTCAACGCCGTCGCCACCCAGACCATCGCGGGCCTGGCGTGCGGCCGCCCGATCCGCGGAACCGTCATGTTCCTCGGCGGCCCCCTGCACTTCCTGCCCGCCCTGCGCGAGGCCTACAAGGCCCTCCTGCCCAAGGCCGACGCCTTCGTCACCCCCGACGACGCCCAGCTCTACGTCGCGATCGGCGCGGCCCTCCTCGCCGAGAAGGAGGTCGCCAAGAAGGTGCGCCAGGCCGAAGAATCGAGCGCCGCCTCCGTCGACGCCCGCAGCGACAAGCTCACGACCCTCATGGAGCGCCTCGCCGCCGCTCCCGTGCAGGTCGAGTCTCCGCGCATGGACCCGCTCTTCGCGACCCCCGAGGACCGCGAGGAGTTCATGGCCCGCCACAGCCTCGACGTCATCCCCAAGGCCAGCCTCGACGAGGCCGAGGGCCGCTGCTGGCTCGGCATCGACGCGGGCTCCACAACCATCAAGGCCGTCGTCATCGACTCCCAGGACCGCATCGTCTTCACCCACTACGCCTCCAATGAGGGCGACCCCGTGGCCGCGGCCGTCGACATCGTGCGCGCCGTGCGCAGTGCCCTGCCCGAGGGCTGCGAGATCAGCCGCTCGTGCGCGACCGGCTACGGCGAAGGCCTCGTCAAGTCCGCCCTCACCATGGACGAGGGCGAGATCGAGACGATGGCCCACTACCGGGCCGCCGAATTCATCTGCCCCGGCGTCACCTCCGTCATCGACATCGGCGGCCAGGACATGAAGTACCTGCGCATCCGTGACCACGCGGTGGACTCCATCTCCGTCAACGAGGCATGCTCCTCGGGCTGCGGTTCCTTCCTGCAGACCTTCGCGCAGACGATGGGCACCGACGTGCGCTCCTTCGCGCGCATGGCCATGGAGTCCGAATCTCCCGTGGACCTGGGGACGCGCTGCACGGTGTTCATGAACTCCTCTGTCAAGCAGGCGCAGAAGGAAGGCGCGGATGTGCGCGACATCAGCGCAGGCCTGTCCTACTCCGTCGTGCGCAACGCCCTCTATAAGGTCATTAAGCTTAAGGAACCCTCGGACCTGGGTGAGCGCGTCGTCGTCCAGGGTGGCACCTTCCTCAACGACTCGGTGCTGCGCGCCTTCGAGCTGCTCACCGGCCGCGAGGTCGTGCGCCCCGACATCGCGGGCCTGATGGGCGCGTACGGCGCCGCCCTGACCGCGCGCATGCACGACACGGGGGAGGGGACCTCGTCCCTCGCCACGATCGAGGCCCTCGAGGGCTTCAGCGTGGACACGACCCGCAAGACCTGCCGCCTGTGCCAGAACCACTGCCAGATGACGATCTCGACGTTCTCCAACGGCGAGCGCCACGTGTCGGGCAACCGCTGCGAGCGCGGCGCGTCCCTGGAGCGCGTGCCCAAGAAGTCGGAGCTGCCCAACCTCTACGACTGGAAGTACAAGCGGATCTTCGGATACCGCCGCCTCACCGAAAAGAAGGCTTTCCGCGGCGACATCGGTATCCCGCGTGTGCTCGGCATGTACGAGAACTACCCGTTCTGGTTCACGATGCTCACCGCTCTGGGCTTCCGCGTCATGATCTCGGGCCGCTCCAACCACGACCTCTTCGAAACCGGCATGGAGTCCATCCCCTCGGAGAACGTGTGCTACCC
>CALHZX010000139.1 GCA_938040725.1 uncultured Actinomyces sp.
GCGGCGGCGTCGCCATCCACGTGGAGGAGTCGGGTTTGGCGTCGGTCTCCGACGACGAGGCCGAGGCCCGCCAGGCGTACGAGGATGCGATCGGCATGTGGGAGCAGGTCCTAGCCGCGGCGAAGACCTACCTCGAGGACCGCTGAGCGTCTAGGCTTGCGAGCTCCCGGCACCTGCTGGTGTCGGCGGAGTGCCGTCCTTTCGACGTCAGGGTCGTTGGCTGCGGAGGATTGTCGTCGTTGCGGCATCTGCTGGTGTCGTCGAGGTTCCGTCGTTGCGGCATTCCGCCGCGAGTGACTCGTAGTTAGCGTGTTGCCAGACTTTGCACCCCCGCGGCCTCACGCCCGCAGGGGTTGTTTGTTGGCGGTGCGGTTCACGGATGGTGAGCTGAGTGTCCGTCCGGGTGTGTCTCCCAAATTTCGCACGTAATTCCCCGTGGGTACTTCAACTTTTTGAGTCAGAACGTTGAAATTCTGCTGTTTCTGGGGTGTTGTTGCGTGTGGCCGTCAGGGAATTACGTGCGGAATTGGTGAGTGTGGGGACGGTGGCGCGGTGTTGGCTGCGGGCCGCCGGACGTTCGCCGCGGTGGGGCTTGTGCGCGTGGGTGCTGCACCCGATCCGTAGGCAGTGCACCCGTTCTGATCGGGTGCAGCGTCCCGTAAGAGGTGTAATGCCCGGTGTGGGAGTTGCTGTGTGAACCATGGTGGAGCTTGTGACTCCGAAGCGTTGCACTAGTTGAAGGAGCAAAGCACTAGATGGGGGAGCATTGCACTGGATAGTAGCTAGTGCAATGCCCTGCTAAGTAGTGCAATGCTGGCGAAAGTAGTGCAATGCCTCAAGGTGCCGAATGATGGGGAGCTGTATTGACGTGGGCGGGGAGCGGGCGTCAGCGCTCCCAAATTTCGCATGCAATTCCCCTGTGTGTACTTCAACTTTTGAATTCAGAACGTTGAAATCATGCGGTTTTTGAGGTGGTGCTGTGTGTGACCGTCGGGGAATTGCATGCGAAATTGATGAGGCCGCCGTGTTTACTCCACTGTGTGAGTGGGCAAGCATTGCACTAGTTGAAGGAGCAAAACACTAGATGGGGGAGCGTTGCACTGGATAGTAGCTAGTGCAATGCCTGGCTAACTAGTGCATTACATGCGCAAGTAGTGCAACGCCTCCCGGCGCGCGCCGACTGCGTCGTGAGCTGCGCTTTACCGTTCCGAGGCCTCTCGTTCTGCTGCCACATGATCGGTGGCCTCGCGTTCAGCGGACCCGCGCTCCGTAGCCTCTCGCGCCGCCGCCTCGCGGGCTGCCTTCTTGGCGCGGGCGCGGGCCTCGACCTCTTCGGGGGTGAGTGGGCCCTGCGTCGAACCGTCGCTGCCGTCGGTGCGCTCCCACGAAATGGCGAGGCTGTCGCGCGCGCCGAAGCGCGCCAGGTGGATGCCGACGATGAATTCGAGGCGATCAGCGTGCTCGGGCTCCGTGCGCAGCTCAAGCCTCAGATTAGATGCCGACACGACGACGTCGAAGCGCCCCAGGACCGGGCCCTCGCGGTCGAACAGTAGGTATCCGCTGCTCGCTTCCTCGTCCCAGAAGCCGGTGATCTTGTGTCCCATGTGGCTGACGAGCTGCTTGCCGTAGCGCGCCGCCCGCTCGGTCGGGATCGTGGCCACGGAGATCAGGGGGAACGAGGTCTCGCCCGTCGAAGGAGTCGAATTTAGCGGCATAAGGCAAACCTAACTTGAATGCGGCCCGTCTGCCATGTGGGGATCTAGATTCGGTCATGAGCGTGCCCGTGCGGTAGCGTTGGAGAGTCAAGCACTTCGCGAGAGTGTGCAAAGACCGCGCAAAACGTCCCAGGTGGGGCGGGAGCAGGCAGAAGGAACAACGATGATAGTCGAGAACATCGAACACGGCGAGCCGCGCCAGGGCGGCGAAAAGCTTCAGCGAACGCTGAAAAACCGCCACATTCAGCTGATCGCCATTGGCGGCGCGATCGGCACGGGCCTGTTCATGGGCTCGGGTAAGACGATTTCCGTCGCGGGCCCCTCGATCCTGCTGGTCTACATGATCATCGGCGCGGTCCTGTTCCTGTTCATGCGCACCCTGGGTGAGCTGCTGCTCTCCGACCACAAGTACGCGACCTTCGCGGACATTGCGCGCGATCTGATCGGCCCGTGGGCTGGCTTCGTGACCGGGTGGACCTATTGGGCGTGCTGGGTGGTCACCGGCGTCGCGGACATGATTGCGATTACCGGCTACACGCACTTCTGGTGGCCGGACTTGCCTGCGTGGGTTCCCATCGGTGCGACGACCCTGCTGCTCTTCGCCCTGAATGCGATGACGGTCAAGGCCTTCGGCGAGACGGAATTCTGGTTCGCCCTCATTAAGATCGTTGCGATCATCGCCCTCGTCGTCGTCGGTTTCGCCATGGTTGCGATGGGCACCGTCGATACAGAGGGGACTGCGGCCGCGGTCTCGAACCTGTGGAGCCACGGCGGCTTCTTCCCGACCGGATTCACCGGTTTCCTCGGCGGCTTCCAGATCGCCCTCTTCGCCTTCATCGGAATCGAGATGGTCGGTACGACCGTCGCCGAGACCGATGACCCGGACAACACCCTGCCGAAGGCCGTCAATTCCATCCCCGTGCGCATCATGCTCTTCTACGTGGCGGCGCTCGCGGCCATCATGATGGTGACCCCGTGGGATCAGGTGAGCCCTGAGAAATCACCCTTCGTCACGATGTTCTCGCTGACCGGCTTGGGCGCAGCGGCGACGATCGTCAACCTCGTGGTCCTCTCCTCGGCCGCCTCCAGCGCGAACTCCGGCATCTACTCGACGTCCCGCATGCTCTACGGACTCGCCCGCCAGGAGCAGGCCCCTCGGGTTTTCGCCCGCCTCTCCAAGCACCACGTGCCCCTCAACGCCCTGTTCCTGTCCTGCGTGTGCCTGCTCTCCGGCATCGTCATCATGGCGACGGGCGACTCGATTTCCGGGGCTTTCACGCTGGTCACCTCCGTGTCGGCCACCCTGTTCATGGGCGTGTGGGTCGTCATCGTCGTGTCCTACCTGGTCTACCTGCGCAAGCGCCCGCAGCTGCACGAGGCCTCGGCTTTCAAGGCCCCCGGCGGCGCGCTCGGCGCGTGGGTGGTCCTGGCCTTCATGGGGGCCATGGGCGTCATCCTGGCCATGTGGGACGATACCCGCCCCGGCCTTGTCTACTCGCTGGCGTGGATCGTGTTCATCGTGGGTGCGGCCTTCGTGAATCGCCACTTCCTGCTGCGTCGCGCCGAGCGCGGCGTCCTGGGCGACGGTGGTACGGGCGAGGGACCTCATCAGGGCCCTCACCTGCACGAGTAGCGCGATGAATACCAAGTGACTATCCTCGCTTGAGTGCCACGGGAGCTCGACGAGAGCTGAGAGGGGGAAACCCCCGACCGTAGAACCTGATCCGGATCATACCGGCGTAGGAAGGCTCTTCCCTCGTGGCCGCCGTGCAAAACGAAGGGAGTATTTTCGCATGGCATCCACTGCTCCGTCCCTCCGCTGGAGGGTCATTGACATCGTCACCGCCGCCGTCCTGGGCGTCGCGTGCGGCCTCATTTTCGTCATTTGGAACCAGGTGGGCGGTGCCGCCTACGAGGTCCTCAAGGCCGTTGCCCCCGGCCTGGGCGGCCTCGCGACGGGCATCTGGCTGCTGGGCGGCACGCTCGGCGGCTACGTGATCCGCAAGCCCGGCGCCGCGTTCTTCGTCGAGCTCATGGCTGCGACCGTCTCCATGGCCCTGGGGTCCCAGTGGGCCGTCGAGACCATCTACTCCGGCCTCGCGCAGGGCCTTGGCGCTGAGATCGTCTTCGCCCTGGTCGCCTACCGCCGCTTCAACGCGATGATCGTGTCCGGCGCGGGCGCCGTGTCCTTCGCCTGTGAGTGGGTCCTCGAGCTCTTCCTCTCCGGCCACCTCGAAAAGGGCGTGCTCTACAACGCGATCTACCTGGTGTGCGGCGCGATCTCGGGCGCCGTCCTGGCGGGCCTGCTCGCGTGGGCGCTGACGAGCGCGCTCGCGAAGACGGGCGCGCTCGACCGTTTTGCTTCGGGACGCGGAGCGCGTGAGCTTGTCTGATTCCCGTTCCATGGACGAGGCCCACTCCGCCTCCTCGCTTCCCGTTTCCTCCCCGGATGGCCAGGTGCCGCTGGGTGAGGGGGCGGGCGCGCGCGTGTGCGCGCGCGACTGGGGATGGCGTCACGCCGGGCGCAAGAACCCCGCGCTGTCGGGCGTTGATCTCGATATCGCGCCGGGCGAGCGCGTGCTCGTGTTGGGCCCGTCCGGGTCGGGCAAGTCGACGCTCATGGGCGGCCTGGCCGGCCTGCTGGGCGGCGCCGAGGAGGGCGAGGCCACCGGCACGCTCACCGTCGACGGCGTCGCCCCGGCCGATGCCAGGGGCCGCGTGGGCCTGCTCATGCAGGATCCCGAGGCCCAGGTGGTCCTCGCCCGCGTGGGCGACGACGTGGCCTTCGGCATGGAAAACCTGGGGGTTGCGCGCGAGGAGATCTGGCCGCGCGTGGAGGAATCGCTGGCGGCCGTGGGCCTGAGCGTCCCCCTTGATCATTCGACGACGGAGCTGTCGGGCGGGCAGAAGCAGCGCCTGGCCCTCGCGTCGATTCTTGCGATGGGCCCGGGCTTGCTTCTCTTGGACGAGCCCACCGCGAACCTGGACCCGAGTGGTGTCGCCGAGGTGCGCGGCGCCGTCGAAGCCGTCGTCGAGCGCACGGGCGCGACCGTGGTCGTCGTCGAGCATCGCGTCGACGTGTGGGCCTCCCTCGTGGATCGCGTCATCGTGGTCGCGGACGGCACGGTCGCGGCCGACGGCCCGCTCGCCGAGGTGCTCGAGCAGCAGGGCGATGCCCTGCGCGAGCGAGGCATCTGGCTGCCCGGCGACGACGTCGCAGCCGAGGTCGGCCCCGCCCCCGAGGTCCCCCCGGCCTCGGCCGAAGGCCCGGAAGGGGGAGCGCGAGGCACCACCCCGATTGCCCGCGTCACCGACCTGACGATCGGCTACGACAAGAATTCCCCCGTGCGATCCGGCATCGACCTGACGATCGAGCGCGGGGTCTCCACCTGCATCGTTGGCGCTAACGGCGCCGGAAAATCGACCTTCGCGCTGACGCTGGCGGGCCTCCTGCCGCCCATCTCGGGCACGGTCGAGGTCGAGACCTCCGACGGCACGCGCGGCGACCCCCACGAGTGGAGCAGCAAGCAGCTGCTCGGCCGCATGTCGATGGTCTTCCAGGAGCCCGAATACCAGTTCCTGGCCTCCACCGTCGCCGAGGAACTCGCGATCGGCCCGCGCGCAGCCGGCATGACCGATGAGGAGATCGCCCCCCTCGTCGACGAGCACCTCGAGGCGCTGGGCCTCACCACACTCGCGCGCGCCAACCCCATGACCCTGTCGGGCGGCGAGAAGCGCCGCCTGTCGGTGGCGACTGCGCTCATCAGCGCCCCCGAGCTGCTGATCCTCGACGAGCCGACGTTCGGCCAGGATCGCGGCACGTGGCTGGGCCTCGTGCGCCTGCTGCGCGCCGCCCTCGCGCGCGGCGTCACCCTGGTCTCGATCACGCACGACCCCGCGTTCGTGGCCGCGATGGGCCAGCGCGTCGTCGACCTCGGGCAGGTCGGGACGCGCGGCGGAGCCCCCGAGGATTCCACGGACGAGGCCGGGGCCGCCCCCGTCGGTAACGTTCACGATGAGGGCACGAAGCCCGGCCCGCAGCGCGGTGCCCGAGGCCTGCTCGCCCGCACGAATCCCGTCGCCCGCGTGCTCGCCCTCCTTGTGGCCACGACGCCCCTGCTGATCACGATTGACCCGGTGAGCGCGGGCGTGGCCCTCGCCCTCGAGCTCGCGCTCATGCCCCTGTCGGGCGTGTCCGCGCGCAGCTTCTTCCTCAAGGCCACGCCGCTGCTCGTAGCCGCGCCGCTGGGCGCGCTGTCCATGCTGCTCTATGCAAGCCCGGGTGGACACGTTTACTGGCAGCTTGGTCCCGCAGCGATCTCAGACCACTCGATGTGGCTGGCCCTGGGCATCGGCCTGCGCATGTGCGCGATCGTCATGCCCGCGATCGCGCTGCTCGACCGCATCGACCCCACCGACATGGGCGACGGCCTCGCGCAGATCCTGCACCTGCCCGCCCGCCCGGTCCTCGCCGCGCTCGCGGGCGCGCGCATGACGTCGCTGATGGCGGCCGACTGGAAGGCCCTCGAGCGTGCGCGGCGCGCCCGAGGCGTGGGCGACGCCTCGCGCATCCGTTCCTTCCTGCGCGGCGCCTTTTCGCTGCTGGTGTTCGCGCTGCGTCGCTCCGGCAAGCTGGCCACGACGATGGAGGCCCGGGGCTTCGGTGCGGCAGGCACGCGCACGTGGGCGCGCCCCTCGCGCCTGCGCGCCGCCGACGCGGTCCTCATGATTGTCGCCGTCGCTGTTCCCGCGATTGCGCTGGCCGCGAGCGTCTGGGCGGGCACTTTCGCCCTGGTGGGCCGATGAGCGGCCTGACCTGGGAAGACGTGAGCGGGGGAGCGGGCCTGCGGGTCACCGTCCCCGTCACGATGGGCCCCGATGAGGCCGCCCGTGAGCTCGCCCCCCGCCTGAGTGCCCTGGCGGGGGAGCGGGCCCCGGCCTCGTTCGACGAGAAGAGCGACAAGCTCGGCGTCCCGGTCGTCACGATCGACGGCTACTCCGGGGCGGGCAAGTCCACGCTGGCCGCCGCGATCGCTCGGCTCGTGAACGGCTGGCAGGTGCTGCACCTCGACGACTGGTACCCCGGCTGGGACGGCCTCGCGGAGGGCGCTGACATCGCGCGTCGAATTGCCGCCGACCTGCGGGAAGGACGGGCCTCGTCCTACGAGGCCTGGGATTGGGACAAGGGAACGACCGGGGCGACGATCCGCGTCCCCCTCGTCCCGACCATCATCGAGGGCTGCGGTGCCATCGAGGCCGAGGCCGACATCGCCATCTGGATCGCCGACCCAGGCGAGGACGAGCGGCGCAGTCGGGCGCTGGCGCGCGATGGGCAGACCTACGCGCCACACTGGCGGCGCTGGGCCGACCAGGACCTGGTGCGCTCGATACACTAGGCGCATGCTGCCGCCACCCCCTGAACCGCCGCTGTGGGGATGGCTCCTTGTTGGGGCCATCGATTTCGTCATCCGCTTTGTCGCGCTGGGTGTTGTTCCCAAGCATCGGCGCGCATCAACCTCGACAGCGTGGCTGCTGCTGATCTTCCTGTGGCCCCTCCTCGGCGTGCCCCTGTACGTTATTTTTGGCTCGTGGTGGGCGATGGGACGTCGCCTCGACGACGACCCGGAGGCCAGTGCGCTGGTCGACGCCATTGTGGCGGGGTCGACCGCCCCTCAACCCGAGTCGTACGAGGTCCCCACCGGCCCGGACGGCCTGCCTTTCGGGTCGGACGGCGACACGGCCTCGATTATGCGCCTGTCCGGAAACCTGAGTGGATTCCCGGCTTCGGCGGGGCGCGTCAGCCGCCTCTACAACGACACGGCCGAGACCTTCCGAGCCATGGCCGCCAGCATCGACGCGGCCACCCACCACGTGAACGCCCTGTACTACCAGACGTCCTGGGACGAGTACACGGCCCCCTTCTACGAGGCCCTCGAACGCGCCGTCGCCCGTGGCGTCACCGTCCGCCTGCTCGTCGACCACCACGGCATGCGCACGATCCCGGGACACAGGGACTTCCGTCGCCGCCTGAACGCCATGGGCATCGAGTGGCACGAGATGCTGCCTTTTGCGCCGCTGCGCGGCCAGATCCGCCGCCCGGACCTACGCAATCACCGCAAGATCCTCGTCGTCGACGGACGCGAGGCCTACATCGGGTCTCACAACCTCGTCGCCCCCGACTATGACACCCCCTCGTATCAGAAGGCCGGCATGCTTTACGACGACACGAGCGTGTCCGTCACCGGCCCCATCGTCGCCCAGATCCAGGCGGTCTTCGCCGTCGACTGGTACTACGCGTGCAAGGAGGTCCTCACCCCCGAGGTTCTCACCCCGCCCGACGCGCAGGTCGCCGATGAGCATGAGGAGGAGCAGGCCTCGGCGATGCAGATCATCCCATCGGGCCCCGCGTTCAAGGGCGAGCCGAACCTGCGCGCGTTCGTCCACATGATTTCCTCGGCGCGCACGCACGTGTCGATCACCAGCCCCTACTTCATCCCAGACGAGGCCCTCATGACGGCGCTGACGAACGCCGCGCTGTCGGGCGTTACGGTCGAGCTCTTCGTCTCCGAGCAATTCGACCAGTTCCTGGTCGGCCACGCGCAGCGCTCCTACTACGGGCCGCTGCTGAAGGCGGGCGTACGCATCCACCTGTACCACAAGCCGCGGATGCTCCACTCGAAGTACATGATCGTCGACGGGAGCCTGTGCATCATCGGCTCGTCCAACATGGATGTGCGTTCCTTCGGCCTCAACTACGAGATCGTGCTCGTCGCCGACAGTGCGCGCCTGGTCGAGATGCTGCACGGCAACGACGAGCGCACGCGCGCGCAGTCCCGCGAGCTCACGTACGAGGAGTGGAAGGGCCAGCCGTGGCACGTCCACTACGTCGACAACGTGTGCCGACTCGGGAGCTCGCTCCTGTGAGCGCGCCCAATAACGAGGCCGTGGCCGGGCGTGCGGCCAGCACTCCTTCGTGGCTGCATTACGTTGATCGTGACACGATATCGAACGGCGTGTCCGGTTCCCTCGACGTGAATCCCTACGTCGGGGAGGGCGGTGCCTACGACTCGGTGCGCCCCGCCTACCCGGACGAGGCCGTGGCTACGTTGATCGATGCCGCGCGGCGCGGGCGGGGCGTGAATGCTCCGGGGCAGGGCGGCCCTCTGCGTGCCGCCGACATCGGCGCAGGCACCGGCAAGATGAGCGAGCTCCTGGCTCGCAGCGGTCTCCTCGTGGACGCGGTTGAACCCTCCGAGGCGATGCGCGCCCAGGCCTCGTCTGTCGAAGGTGTGAGGTGGCACGACGGTGTCGCGGAAGACACTGGGTTACCGAACGGCCTGTATGACATCGTCGTGTTTGCCCAGTCCTGGCACTGGATGGACTCTGAGCGTGCGGGCCTCGAGGCGGCCCGGATCCTCGCGCCCGGAGGCGTGCTCGCCATCGTGTGGAATCAGATGGCCGTATCGATCCCGTGGGTGCATCGCCTGACCCGCATCATGCGCTCGGGCGACGTGCACCGCCCCGACAGGCCGCCCACGCCGGGCGGGGGCTTCGCCCCGATGACCCTCACCCAGGTCGCGTGGGAGGACCGGATGACCCCCGAGGAGATCCTCACCCTGGGGACGACGCGCTCCTCGTACATTCGTTCGTCGGAGGCGGGGAGGGCGCGCATGCAGGAGAACCTGCGCTGGTACCTCTACGAGCACCTCGGCTACGCGCCGGGGGAGCAGGTGACGATCCCGTACGCGACCCTCGTGTGGCTCACCCATCTGTGAGGGCGTGGCCGCTGCGTGGGTTAGCGGAAGGAAATCTCCTTCTTGGTCTTGTTATCGAACCATCGCCGACGTCCGTCAGGTTCGACGACGAGTTGAATGTCGGAGCCGATCGGCAGGTCGTAGATACCGATACAGGCAGGTTCGAGGGCGCACAGCTCGTTAAAGTCAACGACGGTCATGTTCTTAGGATCGTCCAGGTACTCGGCGGTGTCGCGGTCGGACAGGACGCGCCAGCCGGAGTCCTGAGGGGCGAAGGGGTCCTCGCGGGTCAGCCACTTGATGTTCCCCGTTCGTTCGACAATTTTCCGCGAGACGATGGCGCCGCCGGCGCCGCGAATGTAGGTGGAGCGCATTATTGCTCCTCTCAGTGGGTGTCACCCTGCGCGCGCAGGTACTTGTCGATGCGGTCCGCGAGGACTTGCCGGTCCTCGAATGCGCGGACGAGTTCATGGAAGGGCTTTCCCCCGTCAACGACGGTCGTAAAACCCGGGTCGGGGGACGCGAAGACGACGTCGTAGATGGGTGCCAGGTCCTCGTCGGAGTAGCGGTGGAGGGGGAGCAGGTACTGGAGGGGGAGGCGCTTGCGATCATCGAGGCAGTTGAAGGTCTCCCCGTGGTCGACCAGGACCTGTGCGATGGCGGCGTCGCGCGCGGGGTCAGGATCGCTGCTGCTCAGCAGGATGTGCAGGAGTGACGCACCGTCACTTGACTTGTGGGCGAACGACGGATTGCGTTCGAGCAGGAAGTCGACGATCTTGTATCGCTCCTCCGCTTCGCAGTTCCCGAGAGCGTAACTGAACAGGGAGCGCCCCCGGTTCGCGCGTGCCTCGTCCCCTGGTGCATAGAGGGCGACGAAGTCCTCAAATGTTTCCATATTCGCCGTGAGAAAGATGTTCATGTCTCGATGTCTTCGAACTTGTGGCTGCGGTTAGTGGTTGGATGCTCGACCCGATAGTGCTTTGGCTTATTGTACCATTCTCTAAATTGGGCCGGTGTCATGTCCCCATTGATGTACTCGAGCCACTTGTCGTGAAATCTTGGGTTGACTCTCGGAAGCGATACGCATAGTGGAGCATCCCGCCACTCGTTGGATCGTCCAGCTAACGGGGAAAGAACGCCACCCATGGTCCATGTCGATCCGTCTGTAACCTGCAGCCATTCGGCAGAGGGAGCCAACGAGGCGGATGAGGGGCAGGGATGGAAGACGTCCACATGCGTGAGGAGTAGGTGGTTGCTCTCTCGTCGGAGCCGAAGTGATACTGCCCATCGTCAATCCAAAAGGTGCTGACTCATTGATGCCTTGTATCCGAAGACGCAGTCGTTGTCGCCGATTTCGGTGTGTGCGTCACGTGCTTGAGATGTGACCCGAAGGAACGAGTGCAGCCAGCTGTTACGAGCTGTGTGTGCTGGCTGGCTGCCGTGGCGACCAGCAGGGGCGTACAGCGTGACGTTCCGTTTGGCCGATCGTCGGGCGAGATAGTCGATGAAGACACCGTTCGTCGAACAGCTAGTGGTCTGTCAGCGCCGGCTCCTTTCGTCTTGAAACGTTACCCCACGGGAATGAGGAAACGCTCTGATGCCCCTTCAGGTAGTTCGACGCGCTGGCTACGAGCAGCGCGGAGCGCAGGCTCAAACTCAATGAGAATGGGTGTCCAGGAGTCGAGTACACGGGTGGGGGTGAGGCTCTTTCCGTCTTCGGTCAGACGCATTTCCTCGTACAGCT
>CALHZX010000140.1 GCA_938040725.1 uncultured Actinomyces sp.
TGGACGCCGCCGTGTGGTCCGTGACCTCGTGGAACGAGCTGCGCCGCGACGGCCTGGATGCCGAGGAACACAACTTCCTGCACCCCACCGAGCCCCGCCGCACGCCCTACGTGTCGACGAAGCTCGCGGGTCGCGAGGGACCGTTCGTAGCCTCCTCCGACTTCGACCGCATGCTGCCTGACCAGATCCGCCAGTGGATCCCCGGCGACTACCACGTGCTCGGCGCGGATGGCTTCGGCTTGTCCGACACCCGTCGCGCCGCCCGTCGTTGGTACCACATCGACGCCGAGTCGATGGTCGTGCGCACGCTGGCCGCCCTCGCCGAGAAGGGCCAGGTTGACCCGTCCGTCGTCCAGCAGGCGATCGAGAAGTACGATCTGTTCAACTACTCGATCCAGGGCAACGACCACGCTGGCGAGGAGTGATCGTCGCTAGGCCCGCGCTCCTCCATCGCGGCGCCCAGCGGTCATGAAGACGAGGCCGGGGATCCCCACGCGGGGGTTCCCGGCCTCCTCTCATTCCCCGACAGGTGGGATAGCCCCTGCCCTCCTAGAGCGCGCGGCGCACAATGGATGCATGCACGTTCCCTACGACACCGAGAAGTTTTACTACGGCTTCCCCGTCTACATCCTGGCCTACCCCGACGACGCTGTCGGCGTCGGAATCACAACGGGTTCATCCTCGTACTCACTGGGACAGATGGTTATGATCGGCTGTGATTCGACGACGCACGCGGCACGCTCAATCAAGCGCTCCGGCGTGTGCTCACTGAACCTCTTCGGGCCCGAGGCGATGGGCCTCTACGAATACGCAGGCACTATTTCGGGCGGGGATAAGTGCGGCGATGCCCACGTCGCATCAAGCAGCTATGACGGCATCCCCGTCCTCGACGCCTCCCAGATGAGCCTCGTTTGCCGCGTCCTGGAGGCAACGGAGGACGGTACCTACACGCACTTCCGCTGCGAGATCATTCAGCGCCTCGTCGATCCCTCACTCATCGACGAGCAGGGCCGTTTCCGCAACGAGGATCTGTACACCGTCGAATACGTCGGAGATGCTCGCAGGCGCATCTACCGTTACTTCTCGGACCGTGTGGAGCGTTTCGGCACTTTCGTTCGTTCATTCAAAGAGTCGCTCCTCCCCTAGCACCGTCAAGTACCAACAACAAAGGCCGGGGACCCGCGCGGAATCCCCGGCCTCGGCTGTGGGTAGCGGAAACTCAGCTCTCGTCAGCGCCCGCGTACTTCGGGTGCGCGAGGTTCTCGGGCGAGAGAATACGCTCGACCTCCTCCTCCGAGAGGAGCTCCATCTCGTGGATGACCTCGCGGACGGTCTTGCCCTCTGCGGCGGCGCGCTTACCGACGATGTCGCCCAGGTGGTGGCCGATCACATCATTGAAGTACGTGACGATACCGATGGAGTTCTCCACGTAGTGGCGGCACACGTCAGGATTCGCGGTGATACCGCTGACGCAGCGCTCACGCAGCGTATCGCACGCATTAACGAGCAGGTTGATCGACTCGATGAGCGCCTGAGCGATGACGGGTTCCATGACGTTGAGCTGGAGCTGGCCGGCCTCGGCCGCCATGGTCACGGTCTGATCGTTGCCGATCACCTTGAAGCAGACCTGGTTGACGACCTCGGGGATAACGGGGTTGACCTTGGCGGGCATGATCGACGAGCCAGCGGCCATCTTCGGGAGGTTGATCTCGTTGAGGCCAGCACGAGGGCCGGAAGCCAGCAGGCGCAGGTCGTTGCAGACCTTCGACAGCTTGACGGCGCTGCGCTTGATTGTCGCGTGCATGGAGACGTAGGCGCCCGTATCGGAGGTGGCTTCGAGGAGATCGGGAGAGCCGACAACGCGCGCGCCCGTGATACGACGCAGGTGACGCACAACGACCTGCTGGTAGCCATCGGGCGTGTTCAGACCGGTACCGATAGCGGTCGCACCCAGGTTCGTCTCGAGAAGCAGCTCAGCATTGTTCACGAGGCGCTCATCCTCCTCGCGGAGCGTGTGCGCGAAGGCCGAGAATTCGCTGCCCAGCGACATCGGTACGGCGTCCTGCAGCTGCGTGCGCCCCATCGTCAGGATGTGGCGGAACTCTGCGCCCTTCTCGTCGAAAGCGTCGGCCAGCTCATCGATGGCCTTGCGCAGGCGATTCACCTTACGCCACAGCGCGATACGGAAGGCCGTCGGGTAGGCATCGTTCGTGGACTGCGAGCGGTTGACGTGGTCATTGGGGTTGATGATGTCGTAGCGGCCCTTGTCCTCACCGAGGATCTCCAGGGCTAGGTTCGCGATGACCTCGTTCGCGTTCATGTTGACGGAGGTGCCGGCACCGCCCTGGAACTGGTCGACGGGGAACTGGTCCATGCAGCGGCCGTTTTCAATGATTTCGTCGCACGCGGCGATGATGGCTTCGGCCTTGGAAGGCTTCATTGCCTTGAGCTGCATGTTCGCCATCGCGCACGCCTTCTTCACCTGGGCGAAAGCGCGAATCAGCTCGGGCGCCTCATTGATCGTGCGACCCGAGATCTGATAGTTCTCGATGGCGCGCAACGTATGGATGCCCCAGTACGCGTCGTCGGGTACTTCGCGGGTGCCAAGCAGATCTTCTTCGGTGCGTGTCAACGTTGTTCCTTCCGTCTGTTCTCCGGCCGTTTCTTTCCGGCCGATGCGCCTCCATGGTAGGCCCTGCAGGCCCGAAACTCCGGCACTTTACGAACATTGGAGGGGTCGTTGAGACTCCCGTAATCAGCTCTTTCGCTAGTGATTGGGCACGGCGTCAGTAACCGCGTCAAGCAGGTCTGCCAGCGTCACCCATTCCTCGACCGCAGCGTCCGTGAGCGTCACCTTGGCCTCACGCTCGACGCGTGCGACGACGGCGTAGAGGGATACAACATCCATGTCGAGGTCGCCACGCAACGTGAGCTCCCCGCGAGCGTCGGCGGGGTCAAGCTCCACCTCGTCGAGCACAGCCTCCATCGCGGCCTCGCGGGCGCGGTCCTGCGCGGGTTCACCCCTGCTCTCGGACGAGGCCGGGGCCGCGCCGGGCGCATCGTCAGACGCATCGGGATCGACCAGCTGCGCTAAGCCTGCGCGCAGCTGGTCACCGAGCAGATCGGCGATTGAGCCCATCAGCCAACCCGGTTATTCAACCAGCGCACGGGGGCGCCAGCACCTGCATGGCGGAAGGACTCAAGCTCATCATCCCACGCCTGGCCGAGGGCTAGGTCGAGGCCCTCGCGGAGCTCCTCGTACGTGGTCGCAGACTCCAGGGCCGCGCGAATACGATCCTCAGGGACGACGACGTTGCCGACAGTGTCCATCTGTGAGTGGAAAATACCAAGGGAAGGCGTGTGACACCAGCGTCCGCCGTCGCTCGAAGCGGTGGCTTCTTCCGTCACCTCGTAGCGCAGGTGCTCCCAGCCGCGCAGAGCGGACGCCAAACGGGCGCCCGAGCCAACCGGTCCGACCCACGAGAACTCGCAGCGAACCATGCCCGGCGCCGCCTCTTGATCGGACCACTGGAGGTGGACCTCCTGGCCGAGCGCGGTGCCCAGCGCCCACTCGATGTGCGGGCACAGAGCGG
>CALHZX010000141.1 GCA_938040725.1 uncultured Actinomyces sp.
AGGAAGCCGCATAACGACTACCATTAAACGCGTCCAACTTACGGGGCGCAGTTCATTTCGACGAGGTCGGGGCTCAGCTATGCGCGTGAAGTGCCGGAGTGTGGAACAGATCGGGGGCATGCCTTGACCCGCACAAGCACGGGGGAGTGGGTATACGAAAGCGGGCCGCCCAGTGGGCGACCCGCTTCATTCAAACGTGCGTTTGATCAGTCAGCGATCGAGGCGACGCGACGAGCAAGCTTGGACTTGCGGTTCGCGGCCTGGTTCTTGTGGATGACGCCCTTGGAGACGGCGACGTCCAGCTTGCGCGAAGCGATACGCAGAGCGGCGAGAGCCTTGTCCTTGTCGCCGGCCTCAACGGCCTCGCGCGTGTGGCGGACCAGGGTCTTCAGCTCGGACTTCACGGACTGGTTACGAACGCGGCGCTTCTCGTTGGTGAGGATGCGCTTCTTCTGGGACTTAATGTTTGCCACAGTCGGATTTCTCCTTGATGTATGTCTGACAGGGTCGGTGAGGGCTGTGTCAAGACCGGGACTTAGGCGTGGGGACACCCGCAAACGGTCCTAACCAGACCCCCTGCCCGACCAGGCCGGGAGTCCAACGACCGATCATACCAGGGTGGGGCCTTTTCGTCATATTCCTAAACGTTTTCGCGCCTCGTAAGGTCGGTCACGTGTCGCGGAGTTATTCTCCGTGCGCGCGGTAGTGCTCCTCGAGTGCGTCGACGATGAGTTGCCAGGTTGCCTTGGGCAGGATTGAGCCCTCGCGCCGCACATCGGTGGCCTTGACCCACAGGGCTCGGTCGAGGCGCACCTCGGAGCGGCGGCCCTTGGAATCCCACTCGCCTGAGCCGATGTCGAACCAGTAGCGTCCGGCGGCTGCCTCCTGGGCGGCGTCGCGCGTGTGGTCCTTACTGGTTAGCTGCAGGATGTACACACCCTCGCCCTGCGCGCCGATGACGACGGCCGGGCGGTCCTTACCGACGGAGGCGTCCTCCTGATAGGGGACCCAGGTCCACACGACTTCACCAGGGTCAGCGTCCCCATCCATGACCGGCGTGTACGAGGCATTGGCGAGCGCGTCGGCGATGCTCGCCTCGCGGATCGAGGTCTGGGGACGATCCGAGGTCGCCGGGTCCTCGTAGTGGTGGGCAGAGCCGGAGCGCGCGTTGGACGATGAGGACGAGCGCGGCTTGGCTGTCGTCTTGTTGTTCGACTGGTGCTGCGACGGCTTAGTGGTGTTCGACCGCGACTCCTCGGCGGCACCGGAGATGACGCTGATGAGGAAGTTGAAGAGGCCCCTGACGAATGAATTCATGGCATCAGCATACGTCAGGGGAGGATCCACCCGTTTTTATCCACAGGGGTTCTGCGAGCGGCCACGCTATCCACAGGGGGTGTTTCTCTGCGTGACAGTGCATGGCTCTCTGTTTCATTCTGGATGTGTTCGCAGATGAACTCTCGACGATGAAAGGTGACGACGATGTCCACTGCAACTATTCATGGTCCGATCGTATCCCTCGACGCCTTTGGCCTGGCTTCCTCCACCCCTGGCTCACCCGACTCCCGAGCTCGCGCGTGCCTGGCTGATGCATTGAGTAGCGCCTCTGGCGGCTCGTTGGAGCGTGCCCTTGAATATGCGACTGGGGTGTACGAGGACGAAGAGGTGTCGATTGAGCTGCGTCTCGAAGCAGCTAAACTGTGTGTTGACTGGCATAGTGCGCGGGGATCCTATGATCGGTGTCGGCGCGTGGCGGGCGATGCTGCGCGGCTGGGGGCCAGGGTGTTGGAGCGTGACCATCCCCTTGTTCTGATGCTGAGGAACTCCGAGGCCTATTGGCTGTCGGTTCTGGGTTTTAACGACATGGCGTCCCGCCGCTTTGGTGCGCTCGTCGCTGACGTGAAGTCATGCCCGGACCTCGACCCTCAGATTGCTTTCGCGATTCGCAATAATTCGGCGATGCCGTGGAAGAACACTGGGAAGTGGTCCAGGGCGGCCCGCGTCTACCGTGACCTCCTCGCGGACATGGAAGGGATGCGCGATGAAGCCGACATGACGCTGCTGACCGTACGCGACAACCTCGCTGAGGTTCTTTCTGCTGATCGTCACTACGACGAGGCGATCGCGCTCTACGAGCACAACATGGACGTGCTGCTGACGGTCGCTGAGCATGGTGATTGGCGGGTGTTGCGCCTGCGTAACGAGATCGCGCGCAATACCTGGATGGGAGGTGATCGGGATGCCGGCGAGGATCTGTGGACGGTTTTGGCAGAAGACTGCCGGCGATACCTGGGGGATCGGGATCCCCTCACGGCGCGCATTCGCACCATTTTGCTGACCCTGGCCACGATGCGCGGTGATGACCAACGTGCCGAGGCCATCGCGCGTAAGCTTCGCGATGATCATCCCGATGACTGGGAAGATTGCGACTTCACCGAGGCGATTTCTATCGTTGCGCAGGGGGAGATGGGAGGCTCACAAGGGGTGTGAGTCGCGGCCACTGTGCGCGACTTCCCGCGCCTGAACTGGCACAAACGCCTACGACAATGGGACGATAAGGAGGTTAACGACTTCACGGAGGTTCACGTGCCCATCCCCACGCCCGCGCAGCAGGCGCAGATTCGCCCGGCTCACACCCCGCAGGGGCAGATCCGTAACTTCTGCATCATCGCCCATATCGATCATGGGAAGTCGACGCTCGCGGACCGTATGCTCCAGCTGACCGGTGTCGTCGAGGCCCGCGAGATGCGCGACCAGTACCTCGATCGCATGGACATCGAGCGTGAGCGTGGCATTACCATCAAGAGCCAGGCCGTGCGCATGCCGTGGGCGTATGAGGGAACCCCCTACGCGCTCAACATGATCGATACGCCTGGGCACGTGGACTTCACCTACGAGGTTTCTCGTTCTCTCGCGGCATGTGAGGGTGCGGTCCTCCTCATCGATGCCGCGCAGGGCATCGAGGCGCAGACGCTCGCGAACCTGTACCTGGCCCTCGAGAATGACCTCGCGATCATCCCGGTCCTCAACAAGATCGACCTGCCGGGTGCCCAGCCCGAAAAGTACGCCCATGAGGTTGCCCAGCTGATCGGATGTGACGAGGACGAGGTTCTCAAGGTCTCCGGCAAGACCGGTGAGGGTGTCGAGGAGCTGCTCGACCGCATCGTCGAGGCTGTCCCCGCCCCCGAGGGCGACCCCGAGGCGCCCACGCGCGCGATGATTTTTGATTCCGTGTACGACACGTACCGCGGCGTCGTCACGTATGTGCGTGTCGTTGACGGCGTGCTCTCCACCCGCCAGCGCGTGCGCATGATGTCCACGGGCGCCACCCACGAGCTCCTCGAGTTGGGAGTGATTTCGCCGGAGCCGAAGCCTGAAGAGGGCATCGGCGCTGGCGAGGTGGGCTACCTGATCACGGGCGTGAAGGATGTGCGCCAGTCCCGTGTCGGCGACACGGTGACGAGCCAGGTGCGAGGCGCGACCGAGGCGCTTGAGGGCTATCGCGACCCTAACCCGATGGTGTTCTCCGGCATCTACCCGGTTGACGGTTCCGACTTCCCGGACCTGCGCGACGCCCTTGAACGTCTCCAGCTCAACGACGCGGCACTGACCTTCGAGCCGGAGTCTTCCGCGGCTCTCGGCTTCGGCTTCCGCTGCGGATTCCTCGGGCTGCTGCACCTGGAGATCATTCGCGAGCGTCTGGAGCGAGAGTTTAACCTCGATCTCATCGCGACCGCCCCGAACGTCGTCTACCGCGTCGTTACGGAGGACGGCACCCAGGTGCGCGTCGACAACCCGAGCGAGTTCCCCGAGGGAAAGATTTCTGAGGTGCGTGAGCCTGTCGTCAATGCGACGATCCTGACGCCCACTGAGTTCACGGGCACCATCATGGAGCTGTGCCAGGAGCGTCGCGGCTCGATGCAGGGCATGGACTACCTGAGCGAGGACCGCGTGGAGCTGCACTACCAGCTGCCCCTCGCCGAAATTGTCTTCGACTTTTTTGATCAGCTCAAGTCCCGCACGCGTGGCTACGCCTCGCTGGACTACCAGGAGAGCGGTGAGCAGAGCGCCGACCTCGTCAAGGTCGACATTCTGCTCAACGGCGACCGCGTGGATGCCTTCAGCGCGATCGTGCACCGCGACGGCGCCTACAACTACGGTCAGCGCATGACAAAGCGCCTCAAGGAACTGATTCCTCGTCAGCAGTTCGAGATCCCGGTCCAGGCCGCTGTCGGTGCGCGCGTCATCGCCCGTGAGACCATTAAGGCCCTGCGTAAGGACATGCTCGCCAAGTGCTACGGCGGCGACATCAGCCGTAAGCGCAAGCTGCTCGAGAAGCAGAAGGAAGGCAAGAAGCGCATGAAGTCCATCGGCCGTGTGGACGTGCCGCAGGAAGCCTTCATCGCTGCGCTGACCTCCGACGTTCCGACGGGCAAGAAGTGAGCGGGGATCAGATGAACGAGGCCGTGGAGGACCGCGCTCCCGTCGGCCAGAGTGCGGATCGCCGTCCGGGCGAGGCCCCCGAGGGCACGGTCTTCATGAGCCGCACGAAGTCTTTCACGCGACGCACTCGCGAACTGCCTGCGAACCTCGCGCGCACGTGGGAGGCCCATGCGCATCGCTATGTGCTCGAGCCGCGTCGCGGCGTTGGCTACACGACGGTCGCGCAGGATTTCACGCTTGATCTGGCTGAATTGTTTGGACGCAGCGCTCCTGTGACGCTCGAGATTGGCTCGGGCACGGGCGAACAGGTCGTCGCTGCTGCGGCTGCCCATCCCGAGCGTGACTTCCTCGCCCTTGAGGTGTGGGTTCCGGGCATCGCCAAGCTCGTGTCCAAGGCGGTCGACGCGGGTGTTGATAACATCCGCGTGATTGAAGCCGATGCTGCTCAGGCCCTTCCCATCATGCTGGGGGACGCGTGCCTGGACGAGGTCTGGACGTTCTTCCCCGATCCGTGGCGCAAGGCCCGACATCGTAAGCGTCGCCTGGTGTCCGATTCGTTTGCCCTCGAGGTGGCACGCCTGTTGCGCGATCGCGGAGCGTGGCGCCTGGCCACCGACTGGGACGACTATGCGTGGCAGATGCGAGACGTGATCGAGGCCTGCGAGCTTTTCGACAACCCGCACGCCGGGGAGCGACCGGATGCGGGTGATCCTGAGCCTGAGCGTGGGGGATTCGCCCCGCGTTTCGAGGGACGTGTCGTCACGCACTTTGAGACGCGCGGTATCGATGCCGGGCGCCATGCCCATGACGTCGTCGGCATTCGTTGTCCCCGTGGCTGACGTCGTGAGACGCGGAGCGCGCCGGTGAGCCCCGCCCAGCCTGAGGGTGAGCGCTGGCCAGCCGACGGATCGCTCGACCCCGGCCTCGTCGAGGCGGATCGCGGTCGTCCCCTCTCCCTGTATGTGCACGTCCCTTTTTGTCGCGTGCGCTGTGGGTATTGCGACTTCAACACGTACACGGTCGGTTTCGGTCCGGGCGCGCAGGTGGGGGACTACGCGCCCTCCGTTCTTGCCGAGGCTGCTCTGGCCTCTCGGGTCATGTCCGAGGCTGGGCTTCCGACGCGCCGGGCGCGGACGGTGTTTTTCGGTGGCGGTACTCCGACGATGTTGGATGTCGATGAGTTGACCGAGATCCTCGCAGGCCTGCGTGAACGCATCGGTATTGCGCCGGGTGCGGAGGTGACCTTCGAAGCTAACCCCGACACGGTGACGCGTGATGGACTCGCGCAACTGGCTGAGGCTGGGTTTACTCGAGTGTCGTTTGGTATGCAGTCGGCCGTGCCAAAGATCCTCGCGACCCTGGATCGCACGCATACGCCCGAGCGGGTTCCCCTCGTCGTTGAGTGGGCGAAGGGAGCGGGCCTGTCGACCTCGGTGGATCTTATCTACGGAACCCCCGGGGAGAGCCTGGCGGACTGGGAAACATCCTTGCGTGCTGCCCTGTCGTACGAGCCCGATCACATCAGCGCCTACGCGCTTGTTGTCGAGGAGGGGACGAAGATGGGAGCGCAGGTGGCCCGGGGAGAGTTGCCGACCCCCGATCCGGACGATGAGGCTGCCAAGTATGAGCTCGCCGATGCCCTCCTGGGCCAGGCGGGATACGCGTGGTACGAGATTTCGAACTTCGCGCGCGTCACCGAGGCGGACCGCGCTTCGGGAGGTCCGTCGACCTTCTATGACCACGCCTCCTCCCATAACTTGGCCTACTGGCGGGACTGGGATTGGTGGGGCTTTGGGCCGGGAGCACATTCGCATGTGGGGCGTATGCGCTGGTGGAACGTGAAGAACCCGGGAGCCTATGCAGGGCGTCTGAATGCTGGACAGTCTCCCGCTTACGCTGGCGAGGTTCTCGACGCGGATGCGCGCGAGCTGGAGCGTGTCATGCTGGGTGTGCGTACGTCCGAGGGTGTTGGGATTGAGGGGCTGCCGGGTCTGTCACTGCCTGAAGGAACGCGTGGCTCCTCCGGTGGGCGTATCGCGATGCTCATTGCGGATGGGCTCATCGATGGGGCTTGCGCTCTATCCGGGCGCGTTTTTCTCACGCTGCGTGGCCGTCTCCTCGCGGACTACGTGACCCGTGAAATCATGGGCTATTAGCGGTCATTTACTGCCTGTGTAGCGGAATATGCGTAAGGTGGTAAACATTGTTGCGCAATCCCATGTGCCGCGATAGAGCTTGTATTTAATACAATACAAGCGCTAGTGTGGAGATGGTTGTTTACTATTTGACACTCGGTTGGCGCGCGCAATGTGACAAGCCGGCATTACGTCGCAATAGTGTTGACATCATGTTTGAAATATGTTTGCCTAGATGTGTCATGTGAAGCCGAGTAATTTGCAGGGTTCCTCCATGAGGGAGCTTGTGAAGGGCCGTATACAAAGAAAAGTGTGGTACTGTGACTCTTCGTTACGCTGTCATTGCTGACATCGTGGGCTCTCGTACGCTGACCAATCGTGCAGAGGCTCAGGGAATTTATGAGGCTGCCCTTGCGGACGCGAGTGAGGGGCTTGCGCTCTTGCAGGCGCCTTACCCGACGGTCGGTGACGAATTCCAGGCTGTGGCCTACACGCTGGAGGATGCGCTTCTTCTGACGCTGCGTGCGCAGCTTCTGCTTCCCCCACAGCTTCAGCTTCGCTTCGGAATTGGTGCGGGGCGAATTGAAGAGTTCTCCTCGGGTGTCCATCGTCAGGCTCCGGCGCGTTCGCATGGAACGGACTCGGCGCAGCTTCAGGATGGCTCCGCTTGGTGGGCGGCCCGCGCTGCGATTAACCGTGCGCATGACGTGCAGGACTCATCGAATCCGTTCATTCGCACCTGGTTCATGGCGCATGCCTCCGTTGAGTCGGCGTTCCCGAGCCATTGCCAGACCTGCATCAACGCGCTGCTGAGCCTGCGTGATCATGCGATCCTCAAGCTCTCTGCACGTCATCGCCGTATCACCGCTGCACTGCTTCTTGGTAAGACCCAGGTGGAGATTGCTCGGGCAGAGAAGCTTTCGCAGCAGGCTATTTCTGACTTCGCCCGGGGTACGGGGGTGGGGTTGATCCAGTCGTCACTCATCATTGCGGAGGCCGCGCGTGCATGAAGTGCTTCTCCTAGGCATTGCAGCCTCGGAGCTGACCGTCCTTCTGATATCCGACCCGCGACGCTGGTCGCGGCGCCTCTCTCTCTTTCTGACGCTCATCCTCGCCGTGATCTGCTACGCGTGGTTCATCCTTGGTGTCAGCGCGCTTGCGAATGCCGTTGGCGCAACTCTCGCAATTGTGTGGTGTGCGTGGGATCTCGTTGATCCATCTGCGCGCGGGGTGCTTGGTCGTTGGGTGTTGGCATCCATCGGCTTTGTCGCGCTCCTGAGTATGGATCCAACGGACTTTCCGATGCTGTCGCTGCGCTCGGGACGTTCGATCGACCTCATTATTGCCGTTCTCTTCCTCGTCACGGGTCCGGTCAATCACCTGATTGCAGCGATCCTGCAGTGTGCGCGCGGTCGTGCTTCTGAGCCTGTCCCCGGGTGGATTAATGCACCCGTCCTGCCTGCGTCGGTGTCGGAGGACGGCGACGAAGCCCCCGAGGGATCGGACGCCGTCGAGCCTCCTCTTATCTCAGGTGCGTTGCCTATCGTCCCCGGTCGTACCGATGAGCAGGATGAAGTGACGGCATTGCGTGGTGGCCGCTGGATCGGGCCGCTTGAACGTCTCCTCATTATCGTTCTCGCCGGTGCGGGTGCGGAGGTCGCGATTGCGGCAGTCGTTGCCGCCAAGGGTGTCATCCGTTTTCCTGAAATCTCGCAGGATTCGACGGGGGAGAAGGCTGAGGAATTCCTCATTGGCTCAGTGTCCTCGTGGATTCTGGCCGCGCTCGTGTCGATGCTCATTCACGCCGTGAGCCTGCACTGAGCGGTTGTGCCGCTAGAGTAAGCCGGGTGAATAGCTCAGATCCCTACGGCTGTAATATTTTCGCCCATGACCCGCACCGTGACGGGCCGGGGGCGAGGCGTCCGCGCTCTCAGGCAGTCCATGTTGAGATCGGCATGGTGCTCGAGGATGTTGCCTCCGGTTGGGTTGGTGCCGTGACGCGTGTGGAAAAGTCTGGTGGTGTTCACCTTGTGGAGCTGGAGGATCGGCGAGGAATGCGTCGTTCCTTCCCTCTCGGCCCCGGTTTTTGGTTGGAGGGTCGTCCCATCGAGGCGCTGCCGCCGCGCCCGACCACTGTCCGGGCCTCGTCCGGCACGCAGGTCAATGCGTCGGGACGTCGTATCACGAACTCTGGATCGTTCGCCCCCGCCTCAAGTGGCCCCAAGGTTGCCAAGCGCTCGCGCATCTGGGTGGAAGGTCGTCATGACGCCGAACTCGTGCAGCACGTGTGGGGCGAGGACCTGGCAGAGGCAGGTATTGCCGTTCAGCTGCTCGAAGGCGTTGACAATCTCGAAGCGATCTTGGAGATCTTCGGGCCGACTGATACTGCGCGTGCGGGTGTTCTCGTCGACCATATGGTCCCCGGGTCGAAGGAGTCTCGCATCGCCGAGGCCGTATCAGCTCGTTGGCCGGGTGCGGTTCTCGTCCTGGGCCATCCTTTCGTTGACATTTGGCAGGCCGTCAAGCCGGCCCGTGTTGGGCTTGAGCGGTGGCCGGATATTCCCCGCGGCATTGATATCAAGCATGGGACGCTTGATGCCCTCGGGTGGGCGCACGCCGACCAGCGTGACATTGCGATGGGCTGGAAGCGGATCCTGTCGACTGTGCGCACCTATCGCGACCTCGAACCCGCGTTGCTGGGCAGAGTCGAGGAACTCATCGACTTCGTGACGGTGCCCTGGGCGCAGTAAGGGGCGCCCTGCGATGTGATGGTGACCGCCCCGTGTGAAGGTTCGCGCAGGGCGCACGAGTCGTTGCGCACTACGCTCGCCTCTGGCGAAGGACCGGGGGTAGCATTGGCACTCAGGAAGCTTGAGTGCCAAGCAGGGAGGGAGACGGCATGACTCGCACGAGTGCACAGGACCGCCGCCTTGACGTCCTGCGTGCCATCGTCACCCAGTACGTGGCCACCCGCGAGCCCGTCGGTTCCAAGGCGATTGCCGCCGGGGGGCTCGGTGTCTCCTCGGCGACGATCCGCAACGACATGGCGGTGCTTGAGGAAGCCGGGCTCATCTACCAGCCTCACACGTCAGCCGGGCGTGTGCCGACCGACTGCGGCTACCGAGTGTTCGTCGACCGGCTCGCCGAACTCAAGCCCATGAGCGGTCCCGAGCGCCAGGCCCTTGAGACGTTCCTGTCCGAGTCCGTCGACATTGATGATGTCGTGGAGCGCTCGGTTCGACTCCTCGCGCAGGTCACGCATCAGGTGGCGCTCGTCCAGTACCCGGGCGCGCGCGTGCGTCTCCTCAAACACTTCGAGGCGATTGATCTGACGCCGGGCCGCGTCCTCATTGTCGTCATTACCGCCGACGGCGAGGTTGGGGAGCGCACGTTGAGCCTGCATGCGCCTCTCGATGACGGCCAGTTGCACGAGGCGCGTGAGCACCTGCGGCGCCACTGCGACGGCGCCACCTCAGCGACCGTACAGGCATGTGTCGATGCGGCGACCGCCTCTGCTCGCCCCGACCTCGTCGGGACGGTTGCCGCGATCGGCGCCGCCCTTACCGACGTCCTCAGTGGGCAGAGTGAGTCGAAGATCGTCGTCGCGGGCGCCGCGAACTTGGCGAGGGGAGCACTCGACTTCCACGACATCGCGCCGGTCCTGGACGCCCTCGAAGAGCAGGTCGTTCTCATGCGGCTCTTCGCCGAGGCTGACCCGGGTAATGACGTGCACGTAAGTATCGGTACGGAAAACCCCCACGATGGCCTGGCAGAGGCAGCTGTCGTCACCGGAACCTACCGGGCGGGTGCCGATGAACAGGGGGGTTGCGCCCACCTCGGCATTGTCGGCCCCATGAGGATGGACTACGCGCGCACCATGAGCTCGGTACGAGCCGTGGCCGCCTACCTGTCGCGCTACCTCGCGCAGGAAACCAAGAGCTAACTCGGCCGCGCGTCGAGCATGATGACGATGAACGAATGACCCCACGAGAAGAAAGAGCAAGCGTGAGAGACTACTACGAGGTCCTCGGCGTCGCCCGTGACGCCAGCCAGGACGAGATTAAGAAGGCCTACCGTAAGCTCGCCCGTAAGCTGCACCCCGACTACGCGGGTGCTGACTCGGAGGAAGCCTTCAAGGAACTGTCCGTCGCCTACGAGACGCTGTCGGACCCCGAGAAGCGCCAGATGTACGACATCGGCGGCGCGGACGCGCTGCGTGGCGGGGCTGGCACAGGTGCGGGTTTCGGCGGTTTTTCCGACATTTTCGAAGCCATGTTCAGTGGTGGCTTCGGCGCGTCGGCGTCGGGTCCGGCCTCGCGCGTGCGTCGCGGTAAGGATCGCCAGGTCGTCGTTGACATCACCCTGGAGGACGCAGCTTTCGGCGCGGCCAAGGAAGTGCCCTTCGATACCTACGTGAAGTGCGAGGCCTGCAATGGCTCGATGTGTCAGCCGGGCACCTCGCCGACGCAGTGTACGACTTGCCATGGCTCGGGCTTCGTCACGCAGATTCAGAACTCGCTTTTTGGCCGCATGCAGACGCAGGCGCCGTGTCCGACCTGCCAGGGCTACGGTGATACGATCGCCACGCCCTGCACGGAGTGCTCGGGTGCCGGACGCGTGCGCACGCGCCGCGCCCTCAACGTCAACATCCCCGCTGGCGCCAGTGAGGGCACACAGATCCGTGTCAGTGGTGAGGCCGAGGTCGGCCAGGGCGGTGGCCCGAACGGTGATCTTTACCTGTTGATCCGCGAGAAGAAGCACCCTGTGTTCGATCGCCGAGGCGACGACCTGCACACGTGGATCACGATCCCAATGACCACGGCGGCGCTGGGCACCGAGTTCGAGCTGGAGACCCTTGACGGTAAGAAGACCGTGACGATCAACCCGGGCGCCCAGCCCAACGACGACATCATCCTGGAGGGCCTGGGCGTGGGTCACCTGCAGCGCTCGGGCCGCGGTTCGATGCACGTGCACGTGGACGTCCAGATCCCCAAGAAGCTCGATGAGAAATCGCGCGAGCTGCTCGAGGAGCTGGCGAAGGTGCGCGGCGAGGTCCGCGTGGAGCCGCATCGTCAGCAGGCCTCGTTCTTTGACAAGCTCCGTGATACCTTCATGGGGTGATGCACCGTGACGCTGCCCGTTTTCCTCCGTGAGGATCTGACCCCGGTCCTGGAGTCCCTGTCAGTGGGGGACAGTGCGACCCTCGCGGGTGCCGAGGGGCGTCACGCCGCCTCCGTGCGCCGCATCGGCGCCGGGGAGTGGGTCGATGTCGTCGATGGGTGTGGCCTGCGTGCGAGGTGCGAGGTCAGCGGGAGCGATAAGTCCTCGCTGTCCCTCATCGTGCGTGAGCTCGTCCGCGAGGACGCCCCGAATCCCGAGGTGATCCTCGTTCAAGCGCTGGCCAAGGGTGGGCGCGACGAGGCAGCCGTCGAAATCTGCACGGAGATCGGCATCGACCGGGTTATTCCCTGGGCGTCGCAGCGCGCCATCGTCCAGTGGAAGGGGCCGAAGGCCGAGAAGGGGCGCGCGAAGTGGGAGAGCGTGGCTCGCGCGGCCGCCAAGCAGTCCCGCCGCGCCTTCGTCCCGGTCGTTGAGGACGTCAAGGATAGTCGCGAGCTCGCCTCCTGGCTCGCCTCCTTGACGGAGGCGGCTGGGGTTGCCTTCGTCTGCCACGAGGAGGCGGCGGATTCGCTCGGGGCCGCTCTCGCCCTGGTTCAGCAATCCCGTGCGGACGGGAGTCTGCCTGCGCGCATCGCCCTCATCGTTGGTCCTGAGGGCGGCATCGGGCCCGAGGAGACCGCGCAGCTGGTGGACGGCGGTGCCCGCATGATTGGGCTGGGAGATAACGTCTTGCGTTCCTCCACGGCCGGGGCGGTCGCCCTGACGCTGATCCGCGCCGCCGCGGGCGCATACTAGGAGCTTTCAACTCTGGAAGCCAGAGATCCTTGCGCTGAGTGTGTGGGTCTCGCCTGCGCCTAGTGCGACCACGTCCGTGCCCGAGTTGAAGGCGTTCGGCGGGCAGCTCATCGGCTCGACGGCCACACCCACGCGGCCGATGTAATCCGCCGAGTAGACCTGCAGCCAGCGCGCATCCGACGACAGGGAGACGCCCACTCCTGAGGCGGGATCGCGTAGCGTCACGGTCCAGGCGTGTTCCGGCAATCCAGCGAAGGCGTGGTCCAGCCGGGACTCTCCGATGAGAGCGGGAGAGCGGAAGTCTAGCCCGAAGGCGGCCACGTCGTGGGCGTCTACCGGGATCATCGACGCGTTCGCCTCGTAGATGATGGCGGCGGGATTCTCGAGCTCCAGCTCGTCTGCCGGTAGCCCGTCGACGGCGAGGTAGGGGTGGAAGCCGACGCCGTAGGGGGCGGTACCCTCGCCGATGTTCGTCGCGGACAACTCGACGGTGATGCCCGCGTCCGGATCCAAGCTGTAACGCGCGGACGCAAGAAGCGTCCACGGGTAGGAGTAGCGTGCAGCGATGAGCGTCGTCAAGATGACTGAGGAGGCATTGGCCTCGGCAATTTCCCACTCCTGGAAGGCCACAAAACCGTGGAGGGACGTGCCGAAAGTGTGTTCGTCGACAGGCAGATCGTGGGTGGTGCCCTTCCATGTGTACGAGCCGCCCGCGATGCGGTTTGGCCACGGCATGAGGACCTTGCCGAGATAGCCAGGAGGGCATTCGCCCACGCCGTGGGGGACGACGAGTTCATGCCCGCGGTAGCGCAAGCCCGCCAGGCCTGCGCCGACGGTGACGATCCGTGCCGTGTAGTCCCCAGCCTGTAAAACGATCTCGCGCCCCGAAGCGCGCCGATCCACCATTAATGCTCCTTCGCATTGCCTGAACATGAATAACACTCATTCTAAACGGAGTTGAGTCGTCTGCATCACTACGAGAAGCGTATTCTTAAAGAGAATGGCTCTCGATTGAAAGGAACGCCTCGTCCTATGGCACACGAGATCACAGACGAATTTGTCGCCTCTCTCCACGCATCCTCAGACTCCGCCCGCGCGGTCGCACGCAACGCCGTCGCCCACGCCGGCGTCGAGCCGGTCGCCTTCGATCGCGCCAAGGTGGTCGCCACACCCACGGTCGTGTCCCACAAGGTGGACGACTGGAAGGTGACGTCTCAGAAGAAGTCCGGCCGCTGCTGGCTCTTCTCCTCCCTCAACCTGCTGCGTTCGACGACGCGCACCCACCTCGGCCTCAAGGACTTTGAATTCTCGCAGAACTACGTGCTGTTCTGGGACAAGTTCGAACGCGCCAACTTTTTCCTCACCGACATCATCGCCACCGCGAAGACCGAAGAGCTCGACGGTCGCCTCCTGCAGTTCCTGCTCGGCGACGTGCTCTCCGACGGCGGCCAGTGGGACATGGCGGTCTCCGTCTACCTCAAGCACGGCCTCGTCCCCAAGGTCGCGATGCCCGAGACCGAGTCCTC
>CALHZX010000142.1 GCA_938040725.1 uncultured Actinomyces sp.
GCCTTCTCCGAGCGCGTCCAGGAGAACGCGAAGCAGGACCTGGAGGAGATGGGCCTCGAGATCGTCGCGTTCAACATCCAGAACGTCACCGACCAGAACGGCGTCATCGACAACCTCGGTATCGACAACACCGAGCAGATCCGCAAGACCGCGGCCATCGCGAAGGCGAACGCCCAGAAGGAGGTCGCGCAGGCGACCGCCGTCGCCCAGAAGGAAGCCAACGACGCGCAGGTTGCCTCCCAGCTGGAGATCGCCCAGAAGCAGACGGACCTCGCCAAGCGCCAGGCCGCCCTGAAGGTCGAGGCCGACACAGAAAAGGCGAAGGCGGACGCCGCCTACGAGATCCAGTCGCAGATTCAGCGCCGCGACATCGAGCGCGAGACCGCCCAGGCCGACATCGTCAAGCAGGAGCAGCAGGCCGTCATCAAGGAGAAGGAAGTCGCCGTCACCAAGCAGGCCCTGCAGGCCGAGGTGAACGCGAAGGCAGACGCCGACCGCTACGCCGCCGAGAAGAAGGCCGACGCTGCCCTGTACGCGCGTCAGCGCCAGGCCGAGGCCGAGGCCTTCGAGCGCACGAAGAAGGCAGACGCCGACAAGCAGGCCATGCTCGCCGAAGCGCAGGGTATCGAGGCGCGAGGCCGCGCCGAGGCCTCCGCGATCGGCGCGAAGCTGACGGCCGAGGCCGAGGGCCTCGAAAAGAAGGCCATCGCTATGACGAAGATGAACCAGGCGGCCGTGCTGGAAATGTACTTCCGTGCGCTGCCCGAGGTGGCGCGCGCCGTGGCCGAGCCGCTGTCCAAGGTCGACACGATCACCATGTACGGCGAGGGCAACAACGCCCAGATGGTCGGCGACATTACGAAGTCGATCAGCCAGATCAACGCGGGCCTGGGCGATTCGCTGGGCCTGGACCTGCAGCAGCTGTTCTCGGCTCTCGTGGGAGCCAAGCTCGTGTCCCCCACGATCTCCGAGGCGGTCGAGGAGGGCGTGCGCGACGCCTCCGTCCCGAATCCTCCGCAGGAGTGAGCGCGGCTCGTGCTCAATGCGGGCAGTAGCTACGACCGCTTATGAAGCGGGCCGCTCGTGATACGGGGCGGGATCCTACGGGGTCCCGCCCCGCTGCTATCCCCAGTTTTCCCGCCGTCGGTGCCCCACCCCGCTATCGGCGCTCCACCCCGCTGTTACACCCCACCCCTCCCCCAAAAGTCGCACGTAATTCAATCCGGTAACTTTTTGAGACAGCACGAAAACATTGCAATTCCAACGATGCTATTTCATACCTTTAAGTAGCCACGGGGGAATGACATGCGACGTTGGTGGGAAACCATCATGCCTCGTGTCCTGGTGTCCCCCGTTGCAGCCACCACGAGAACCTAGCCTCCGCAAAACAGCGACCGAAACGTTCCACGCTACGCCGTCAAGTGATACGCTTCAGTTTGGAATAAAAAGCAAAAGGATCCCTCCTCGTGAGGGTTGGCGCTGCCCTGAGCACCCTCGTCATTCTCGGCGTATCAGGACTGGCCTACCTATTGGTCGCCGACGTGTACGACATGTATCCGCAGCTCGCGTATCGCGCTATTTTTTCAGTCCTCGGCGTGCTCATCCCACTCCCGCTCGCATTCTTCTTCGGTCTTGTCACAGTGCGCCACACGCTGTCACTACACCGGCTAATGGCGAGCGCAGCGAGATGCATGTGGGGCTTCTTCGGGCTCTTCCTGCTCACCTGGTTGCTTGAGGGACTCCTCATCGGAGAGGCCCCGGCCCCTTCATGTACGTGTGCGTCGGCACTCTCATCCTGTCGGCAACGATCGCGCACCTCCTCACGCTCGGCGCACGCGGCAAGCCTGGGCCACACTCATGCCCTCACCTCGCAACGCCTCAGCCTTCTCCAGCTTCACGACAATCTGCTCAGGCGTGTGCTTCGAGAACTTCCTCATGGTCATCCATTCTGCCGGCCACAAGCAGCCGGGACTACTCAGCACAACCCTCTCGCAACAAACGGTCCGAAAACTCAGACCCCTCCAGGTGTAACACCCATCTAAGTGGCGTCACACCGCTGAGCGATAAGCCCAACCACAGCCAGGGTCTCAACCACACACGGGGTACTACACCCGTTACGTGGCGCTGCACCCGAACAGAAGGGGTGTAATGCCTACGGATCGGATGCACTGCCTCTTGGAACAAGTGAAAGTGTGGTCGGTGTGTGCAGGGGTGACTGTGTCGCACAGTGGGGAGGACTGCTTCATCACTGTTGCGTGTGGATTGGTGGACATGATCGACCTCGCGAAAGCGCAGCTGACCCTCGTCACCCTTGCGTGTGGACTGGTGTGCAGGGGATGAGTCGCTGGCGGTGCACCCGTTACGTGGCGCTGCACCCGTTACGTGGCGGTGCACCCGAACAGAAGGGGTGTAATGCCTACGGATCGGGTGTAGCGCCCACACCAACAAGCCTAACCGCGGATACGCACACCTCCCCATGGGCAGGCATTGCACCACTGGGCGTGTGCGCACGTTGTTGAGGGTTTGTTTATGCGGCTGTGGTCCAGGCCGCTCATTGTTGCTGGGATGGGCGTAGTGCCGCAGGGACCAGAGGAGGGCCCGGCCGCGGTGCCGGCGGGCGGCGGCAGGGCCTGGCCGAGCTTCGAGAAGACGCGCCGAGCCAATCATCAGCACACCAGGCCCCGCCGGTGTGGAGGGTGCCGGAGGGTCCGGAGGGCACGGGCGGGCTTCGAGGCGCGGCGCCGAACAAAGTGAGGTTGCCTAGCCTCGCGGGTGGCCGGGCCCTCCGGCGCCCGGAACACCCGTGGGACCACAAGCCCCCCCAGAGAGCGGGCAAAGCTACGCACTACGAAGCCGCCCGGCCCCACAGGGGCCGGGCGGCTCACGCATCAGGCCGCTAGGCGGCTCTCAGCGATTGCTTCAGCGCATCTGGGTGCCGTCGGAGCCCAGGCGCTGGCAGGCCTCGACGACGCGGGCGGCCATGCCGGCCTCGGC
>CALHZX010000143.1 GCA_938040725.1 uncultured Actinomyces sp.
CATGTTCCTCCCCCAACGACTCCCCGGCCAGGAATGGCTCGGCGTCGTCGTCGCGATCCCCGAACCCTGGGTCACCCAGCTCACTGACCTGCGACTACGCCTCGGCGACCTCGCCGGCTCTCGCATCCCCGCGCACATTACGCTGATGCCCCCGACGCCCGTCGCCCGCGACGCGCGAGCCGAGGTCATCGACCACTTGCGCTCCATCGCCTCGCGGCATTCCCCATTCCGCATCACCCTGTCCGGCACGGACTCCTTCCGCCCCGTCTCCAACGTCGCATTCATGACGCTCGCCGAAGGCGCATCCGACTGCACCGACCTTGCCGAGGAAATCCGTTCAGGCCCCCTCGACCACGAAACACGTTTCCCCTATCACCCGCACGTCACACTGGCGCAAGACGTCGACGACATCGCCTTGGACCTCGCCCTCGACATCGGCGCAACTGTCGAGGCCTCGTGGATCGTCCCCGGCTTCCGCCTGGACCGCATCGATCCATCCGGCATCTATTCATCGATGGCGCTCTTCGATTTCGACGCCTCCGGGCACTGACTGCCTGCCAGGCTGTCGCCCGCTCTTTTCACCGCCCGGCCTTTTCACCGCCCACTTTCCGAACGGCACCCGGTCGGCCCGTTCATCGCCCACTGCTGTTCCGGACGCGCTCTCGTTACTGCGAGTATCCAGCCCAAGCCGCACCATCACCTGCGAGCACCGCCAAGACCCACAGCCCCATCTTCGGGGCATTATCCGGATAGGGTGCGCGCACGCGGATAGGTTATGCACATCCGGATAGGTTATTAAGCTATCCAGATGTTCGTTACCTATCCAGATGTTCGTTACCTATCCGGTTGCTCGTTACCTATCCGGATGTGCACTGACCCCGGAGACCGCCCCCTCATCGGAGAGCACGGCAGCCAGGCCCCACCGATGTCGCATGCAATTCCCCCACAACTATTTCAAATAATGAATTGAGACCGTTGGAATTGCAACGTTTTCAGACTTTGTTGAACCTTCACACAATTGAATTGCATGCGAAACTTTGGGGCTGGTGACGGTGGCGGCTACGGGTGCGCTACATGCACGACAGATGACAAGCGCACCGCATACGCGAAAGGCCGCGGCCGGTCGGGATTCTTCTGTTCCCGGGCCAGCCACGGCCTCGTCGTTAAAACGTCAGATCTCGTAGGTCACCGAGACGGGCGCGTGATCCGAGAAACGCTCCGCATACTCGTCGGCGCGGCCGATCTCGAAGGAGCGTGCACGCTCCCCCAGGGTCGGCGTCGCGTACTGGTAATCGATGCGCCAGCCCGCGTTGTTGACGAAGGCCTGACCGCGCCACGACCACCACGAGTACGGCCCCTGCACGTCGCCGGCCAGATCGCGCACAGTGTCGCGCCACCCCTCGTCCACCCACTGGTTGAGGAAGGCGATCTCCTCGTCGAGGACGCCAGCTCGCTTGTTGTGGTTCGGCTTCCAGTTCTTAATGTCGGCCTCCGAGCGCACGACGTTAAAGTCACCGCACACGAGCGATGAGATTCCCCCGACAGTCTCCTCGGCGAGCAGCTCGGCCATGCGGGCGCCGATACGCGGCAAGTGCGCCATCTTCGCCTCCTGCTTGGGCGTGTCCTTCTCGCCCGAATGGAAGTATGCCGAGACGACACGCACGGGAGTGTCGCCGCCCTCGGGGCGCACGACGGCTTCAAGCCAGCGGCCCGAATCCACGTCCGTCTCAGCGTCGTCGAGGACCAGACGAAGCTCGCCCTCCAAGCTCGCGCGTCCCCTCCGCACGGCCACGCCGACGCCCGCGCGCCCCTTGATGCGGCAGGGAACCCACACACTCTCCCAGACATCGCCCATGATCTCGCGGGAGATCTCCTCCGGCGCACGCACCTCCTGCATGAGCAGCACATCCGTGTCGCTCCCTTCCAGCCAGTCAAGGAAGCCGCGCTTATGGGCTGCGCGGATGCCGTTCAGGTTCACGGTCGTCACCGTCAGGGTCATCTTTTTTCTCCTTACGCGAGTTTTTCTCCAGTCTAGAGGAACGAGGAGGCGCGGCGAGGAATGGATATCCTCACCGCGCCTCCGCGTCGTTCGCGCGCAACCAGCTTCTATTTTCGAGGCCGCGCACCGCGAGTCAGTTCGCGCTGATTCCCGCCTGACGTTCGGCCGCCTCGACGACGTTCGTCACGAGGAGGGCTCGCGTCATCGGGCCGACGCCGCCCGGATTGGGGCTGAGCCAGCTGGCCACCTCATCCACGCCGTCAGCGACGTCACCCATGAGACGAGCCTTGCCATCCTCGCTCTGCACCCGACTCACGCCGACGTCAAGGACGACCGCACCGGGCGCCACCATGTCGCGCGTGATGATCCCAGCGGATCCCGCCGCGGCCACGATGACGTCCGCACGACGCACGTGATCAGCCAGGTCGGTCGTGCCCGTGTGGCAGACATCAACCGTCGCGTTCACTTCCTTGCGCATGAGCAGCAGGCCAATCGAACGCCCCACGGTCACGCCTCGACCAACGACACACACGTTCTTACCGGCCAGATCGATCCCATGGCGTTCCATGAGTTCAATGACCGCGCGCGGCGTGCACGGAAGCGGCGAATCGATAGGACCCGAACCCCGCAGGACGAGGCGCCCGAGGTTCATCGGATGCAGGCCGTCCGCGTCCTTCGCGGGGTCGATGCGCTCTAGAACGGCGTTCGTGTCGATCCCGCGAGGCAGCGGCAGCTGCACGATGTAGCCCGTGCAGGCTGGGTCCGCGTTGAGCCGATCAATCGCAGCCTCCACCTGCTCCTGCGTGGCGTCGGCAGACAGGTCCACGCGGATCGACTCAGCGCCGATTTCCGCACAGTCACGGTGCTTGCCGGCGACGTAGGCGACGGACCCGGGGTCTTCGCCCACGAGGATCGTGCCGAGGCCCGGGACGACCCCGGCCTCGCGCAGACGATCGACGCGTTCCTTCAGCTCCGCCTTGATCGCGGCAGCCGTCGCCTTTCCGTCCAGGACCCCTGCGGGGCCTTCCCAGGGAGCCCTCACGATCAGAGCCCGGCGTAGAGCGGGTGCTTGTCCGTCAGCTTCTTGACGCGGGCGCGCAGGGCGTCCACCTCAACGTTGCCGCCGGACGCGCCCTGCGACAGGGTCGTACCGATGATGTCCGCGACCTCGGCGAAGTCCTCGGCGTCGAAACCGCGCGTCGCGAGGGCGGGGGTGCCGATGCGCAGGCCCGAGGTGACGGCCGGCGGACGCGGGTCGAAGGGGACCGCGTTGCGGTTGACGGTGATGCCGACCTCGTGCAGGAGATCCTCGGCCTGCTGGCCGTTGAGCTCCGACTCGACGAGGTCAACGAGGACCAGGTGGACGTCGGTGCCACCGGTGACCAGCTTGATACCCGCGTTCTTCGCGTCATCCGCGCCCAGACGCTCCGCGAGGATCTGCGCACCCTCGAGGGTGCGGCGCTGGCGATCCTTGAACTCCTCGGTCTGCGCGACCTTCATGGCGATAGCCTTCGCGGCGATCACATGCATGAGGGGGCCGCCCTGCTGGCCGGGGAACACTGAAGAGTTCAGCTTCTTGCCCCACTGCTCGCCGCGCGAGGACAGGATCATGCCGGAACGAGGCCCGCCCAGAGTCTTGTGGACCGTCGTCGTCACGACGTCGGCGAAGGGAACGGGGTTCGGATGCAGGCCCGCGGCGACGAGGCCGGCGAAGTGCGCCATATCCACCCAGAGGGCGGCACCAACCTCGTCTGCGATGTCGCGGAAGGCCTGGAAGTCGAGGTGACGCGGGTAGGCCGACCAGCCGGCGATGATGACGCGCGGGCGCTCCGCGAGTGCCACCTCACGGACCCTCTCGGGCTCGATGCGCATGGTTTCACGATCGACCTCGTAGGCGACTGCCTTGTAGTGCTTGCCCGAGAAGTTCAGGCGCATACCGTGGGTCAGGTGACCGCCGTGGGCCAGGGACAGGCCGAGGATCGGGTCGCCGACGTTCGCCATGGCCATGAGCGCAGCGGCGTTGGCCTGCGCGCCAGCGTGGGGCTGAACGTTCACGTAGTCACCACCGAAGACCTGCTTCGCGCGTTCGATGGCGAGAGACTCCGCGACATCCACAAACTCGCATCCGCCGTAGTAGCGGCGGCCCGGGTAGCCCTCGGCGTACTTATTGGTCAGGACCGAGCCCTGCGCCTCGAGGACTGCGCGCGGAACGAAGTTCTCCGAGGCGATCATCTCGAGGGTCTCACGCTGGCGGCCAAGCTCGGAGTCCAGAACGGCCTGAATCTCAGGATCCAGCTGGGCCAGCGTCATGTCGTTGAGGGAATCCATGGGGTTCTCCTATTGATCATCCGATGATGGTTGGCAGTGGCCTCTAGCCCAGGCGGGCGGCTATCGATGCCGACGCGTCGCTCCCCGGTGGTGGCCCACCTATTCGCCAGTCACGACACGCTCATCAGTTTATCTCTCGGCGGTTTTCTACGCATTCTGCCAAGGCGTCAGCAAGCTACCAGCCGATCACGGCGCGTTCCGATCGCACGTACACAACTCGCCGGGTGCGCGAAATAACAGCCTTTTTTGCTTGTACTTAACCCTTTGATTAGCAACCAAGCTAACCATATGGATAGACTATGGTTAACACCTAACGGTAACTGAGTTACACCAGGGACATTTACCTAGTACGGACAGTAGTCTAGAGTGATTTTTCCGACTCTAACCACCATGCAGTATTTTAGTTTGATGAAGTAGAAGGAATGCGCACAGATGACAACTTTGACGAAGCCCACCGCACGAGCCGCATCCACGGCTCTCGCGTTCGAGCACGCGTCGGATCTTGTCACCTCCACCGACGACACCATCACACGAATGTGCGACATTTTCACAGCTCTTTTCAGCATTATCCCACTGACTCCGCTGTCGATCATCGTCGTTGCGATGGTGCGCCTGAACGACGGCGGCCCCGCTTTCTTCACTCAGGAGCGCATTGGCCTCAACGGCAAGCCTTTTAACATGTTGAAGTTCCGCACCATGCGCGTGGATGCCGAAGAGCTCAAGATCTCCCTCATGGAGGCCAACGAGGCCAACTCCTCGGCGAAAATTCTGTCATGTTTAAAATGGCCAACGATCCGCGCATTACGCGCATCGGAACCTTCCTGCGCAAGACGTCGATCGACGAGCTGCCCCAGCTGTTCAACGTCCTGCGTGGCGACATGTCCCTCGTGGGCCCGTGCCCCCGCTCCCCAGCGAGGTCGCTCAGTACGAACCCCGCGTGATGGGCAAGTTCGCCGTCCATCCCGGCCTCGTGGACGTCCCTTTGAGCGGACCTCAGCGAGAGAAGACGACCGTTCGGTTGCCGTTCATGAGGACGCGGTGCTCCGCGTGAAAGCGGACGGCCTGGGCGAGGACGCGGCGTTCCACGTCCTGGCCGAGGGCCACCATGTCGGGCGTGGAGTCGGCGTGGGAGACGCGGGTGACGTCCTGCTCGATGATCGGCCCCTCGTCCAGGTCGGCGGTCACGTAGTGGGCAGTCGCGCCGATCAGCTTGACACCACGATCGTGAGCCTGCGCGTAGGGGCGCGCGCCCTTAAAGGACGGCAGGAACGAGTGGTGAATATTGATGACGCGGCCCTGCATGGCGCGGCAGACCTCGTCGGAGAGGATCTGCATGTAGCGCGCCAGGACGACGAGCTCGACATCCTCGGAGGCGATGAGGTCGAGGAGCTGGCGCTCCGCCTGAGCCTTCGTATCCTTCGTGACGGGGATGTTGAGGAAGGGGACGCCGTAGAACTGGGCGACGGGCGCCAGGTCCGGGTGATTGCCAACGACCGCGATCACGTCGATGGGCAGACCCTGGGTTTGCTGGCGATACAGGAGATCAGTGAGGCAGTGGCCCTCGCGCGAGACCATGATGATGGTGCGCAGCTTGCGGCCCAGATCGTCAACGCGGTAGGTGGCGCCGAATTCTTCGGCGACGCGGGCGAGGCCCTCGTCGATCGGGGCGCGCCCCTGCGGGGAGTCCACCTCGACACGCATGAAGAAGGTACCCGTGTCGGAGTCGCCGAACTGCTGGGACTGGATGACGTTGCCGCCGGCCCCGCCGATCACGCCGGTCACGGCGTGCACAATGCCGGGGCGGTCCGGGCAGGACAGGGTCACAACAAGCTGCGCGTTTTCAGTCATAGGGGCCAGTCTAGCCAGGTTCGTACCCACGAACGAGGCAGGGGCAGGGTTTGCGGGAGATGCCACGGGGTTGCGGGCTGTTGTTGCGTTGTTGCGGGCGGGACCATGACAGTTTCACGCGCGTTTCACGAGCTCGAAGCCCACACTGCCCCATCGGGACTAGCAGGCGGGTAACAAACGTACTGTCGGAGGCACCTATCATTGACACGTGCAGATTCGAATCGCCTCTCCTGATGACCTCGAGTTCATCGAGGGCGCGTATGAGCATGCCCGGGCGTTCATGCAGGCGAATGGGAATGCGACACAGTGGCCTAAGGGGTATCCGGGCCGGATTGACGCTGAAGAAGACATCGCACGCGGACACTGCTTCCTTGTGTCCGACGACGAGGGGCCGCTCGCCGTCTTTTCTTTCGCTCCCGGGCCAGACGAGACCTACTCCAAGATTGTCGGCGCATGGCATTCCGATGCCGACTACCACGTCATTCACCGCATGGCCGCAGTGCGAGGACAAGGTGTCGCTCGGGCGATCTTCACGTTCGCAGCAGAGCGCGCGGAATACCTACGCTGCGACACACATAAGAACAACGCACCAATGCGGCGCGCACTCGAATCCTTTGGATTCCGCGAGTGCGGCACGATCACTGTCGCCAACGGTACGCAGCGCATCGCCTATGACTGGATCAAAGAGTCACGACACGACAGCACCTCACGGTCGTAACGCCCAGCCGGCCGCAGATGGGTCCCACACTTTCGCATGCAATTCCCCGCCGACACAGATCGACAACACATCAGAAACCGCATGATTCCAACGGCTCGGTTTCAAATTCTGAAACGCTGTCGTGGGAATTGCATGCGATTTCGCGGTACTGCACCCCGTTATGGAGCATTACACCCGATCAGTGGGCATTGCACCCGATCAGAACGGGTGCATCGTCACTGATGAGGTGCACGACCCATCGGCAACAAGCGACAGCGCGGATACACGTCAGGGACAGCTCGGCCCCCGCCAACAGGTCCGACACTACGCACCATTTCACTGACCCGCAGCCGCGCACATAGTCCTCACCAACGCGTAGTAGCCATCAGGCTGCAATGATGCTTGTTTCTAAGTGGTGTTACACCACTTAGCGGGGCATTACACCAGCTCGGAGCTAGTGCAATGCTCCCTAACTGGTGCAGGACCGCCCGACATGGATCGATTGAAATCTCATAAGAGCAGCTACGGAGCAGACCATGCCACACATGGGCTTGTTGTTCAGTGGCATTGCACTACTTAGCACAGCGTTGCACTGGATAGTAAGCAGTGCAATGCTCTGCTATCTAGTGCATTGCTGCCGCATCTAGTGAATCGCTCCATGATGTGGGACTACCACACATCGTTGAAGCGCCACGGCCTCGCGGTGTCACACGCGTTTCACGCACACTGCCCCTTCGAGCGCAGCAGCCACCGGGAGCCACAACTCCACGCAACCCAGCAAAACCCCACATACATGCGGGCGCCCGGCCAAACAGCCGGGCGCGCACCCTTCCCACCAACCGCCACGAGGGCGGTAGCCTCACTTGATGAAGCCGAGCGCCTTGACGGCGTCGTACTCTTCCTGGAGGGCCTTGATGTTGTGGTCGATTCCGGCGCGGGTCGCGTCGGAGATCTCGAGGCCGTCGACGACCTGCCACTCGCCGCCGTCAGAGGTGACGGGGAAGCCGAAGTTCAGGCCGGCGGGGACGCCGTAGTGCGTGCCATCGGACATGACGCCGGCGGTGACCCACTCGCCCTCGGGGGTGCCGTGGATCCAGGAGTACATGTGGTCAATCGCAGCGTTCGCAGCGGAGGCGGCCGAGGAGGCACCGCGCGCCTCGATGATGGCGGCGCCACGCTTGGCGACGGTGGGACGGTAGTAGCTGGACAGCCACTCTTCGTCCACGAGCTCGGTCGCGGGCTTGCCGGCGACAGTCGCGTAGGAGACGTCCGGGTACTGGTCGGCCGAGTGGTTACCCCACACGACGACATCCTTGATGTCGGCGTTCGCGGCGCCGGTCTTGTGGGCGAGCTGCGCGATCGCACGGTTGTGGTCCAGGCGCATCATCGCGGTGAAGCGCGACGCCGGGACATCCGGCGCAGCGTTCTGGGCGATGGTGGCGTTGGTGTTCGCGGGGTTGCCCACGACGAGGACGCGCACGTCATCGGCGGCACCGTCGTTGATGGCCTTGCCCTGGGGGCCGAAGATGCCCGCGTTGGCCTCGAGCAGGTCGGCGCGCTCCATGCCAGCGCGGCGCGGCATGGCACCCACCAGGTAGGCAACGTTGGTGCCCTGGAACGCACGGTTCACGTCGTCGAAGATCTCGACGCCGGCCAGGGTCGGGAACGCGCAGTCATCGAGCTCCATGGCGGTACCCTCGGCGGCCTTGACGGCCTGCGGGATCTCCAGCAGGTTCAGCTTGACGGGCACGTCCGGGCCGAACAGCTGGCCGGAAGCAATGCGGAACAGGAGGGCGTAGCCGATGTTGCCGGCTGCGCCAGTGACGGTGACGATACGAGGTTCTGCCATGATGTGGC
>CALHZX010000144.1 GCA_938040725.1 uncultured Actinomyces sp.
CGTAGCGGTTGACGAGGGAGGTCAGCGCGGTGCGGAAGCCCTCCTCGTGCATGCCGCCTTCGGTGGTGTTGATGGTGTTGGCGAAGGTGTGGACGGACGAGGAGTAGGCGGTGGTCCACTGCATGGCGATTTCCACGCTCATGGTGCCTTCGTCGTTTTCTGCTTCGAAGTCGATGATCTCGTTGTTGATCGTGTCGGACTTCTTCGCGGAGTCGAGGTATTCGACGTAGTCGCGCAGGCCGTGCTCGTAGCAGTAGGTGACGGTGCGGTGGCCCTTGGTCTTCTTGTCCGAGGCCTCTTCGCCGCCGGCGATCTCGTCGCCTTCGTCGGTGGCGAATTCGCGCTCGTCGGTTAGGGTGATGCGCAGGCCCTTGTTGAGGAAGGCCATCTGCTGGAAGCGCTGGCGCAGGGTTTCGAAGTCGAATTCGACGGTTTCGAAGATTTCGGGGTCCGGGTAGAAGACCTGCGTGGTGCCGGTTTCGTCGGTTGCTTCGCCGCGTTCGAGGGGGGTGATGGGGGTGCCGCCGTTTGCGAACGACATGCGCCACACGTAGCCCTGGCGGCGAATTTCGGTGTTGACGCGGGTGGAGAGGGCGTTGACGACGGAGATGCCGACGCCGTGCAGGCCGCCGGAGACGGCGTATCCGCCACCGCCGAACTTGCCACCGGCGTGGAGGATCGTCATGACGACCTCGACGGTGGGCTTGTGCTCGGTGGGGTGCTCGTCGACGGGGATGCCTCGACCGTTGTCGACGACCTTGATGCCGCCGTCTGCCTGGATCGTGACCTCGATGTGGTCGGCGTAGCCGGCCAGGGCTTCGTCGACGGAGTTGTCGACGACCTCGTACACCAGGTGGTGCAGGCCGCGTTCGCCGGTGGATCCGATGTACATGCCCGGGCGCTTGCGGACGGCTTCCAGGCCCTCGAGGACGGTGATGTCCGATGCGCCGTAGGACTGTTCGCCTTCGGCGGTCTTCTCGTTGTCAGCCACGTGGCTCCCCTCGCAGTGCGCGAAAATAGATGTTTAACCTTATAGATTCTACCAAAAGTGGCTCTTGTTCCCGGGATTGACAGGCTCGGAGGGTTACTTTACAAACTGTGTGATTGCAACGAAAACTCGACTGTGATGAGTCACATGCCGATTGTGGCTGCGGCTGGGATACACGGGGCCGCCCTCCCGGCTGGGAGGTCGGCCCCGGTGCGTGCGTTCAGGCGGAGCAACCGCCTGCGTTGCGGTCACCGCCGCAGCGCGGCGTGTGCCTGTTGAAACAGGCCTGAGAGGGGATCAGATTACTTCGGATCCCACGAGTAGGACGGGATATCATTGTCTGTATCGAACAGGTCAAGGCCGTAGACGACGACGGTCTGCGTGGTGCTCTTGAGCTTATAGCCGAGCACGACCGTCTTGGTCTCACCCACGTTGATTTGCGACAACAATTCCTGGGGGTCATAGCCCGGAAGATCTTTCTTAATGAATGTCGCGGATTCCAGGATCTTATCGTCTTGGAACAGCATGGGCAGGGTGATCAGAGGATCTATTTCCTCGTCCTTGTAGCTTTTGTTAGTGACGGTGTACGTGACGACCACAGTCTGGTCGCCGTCGTCATCTTTGGGGCCCAACTCAATGTTCTTGCTCTCGACATGGATGGCGCCACCGGCGAGGTCGGCGACATAGTGGTCTTGGGATCCGCTGTTCCCCTTCGACGAGCTCGAACCCTTGTTCCCCTTCGACGAGCTCGAACCCTTATTACCGTTCGGCGATCCCGAACCCGAATCGCTCGTGGAGGACGAGGAGGGGTCCGAGGAGGGGTCCGACGCACTGTTTGAACCGGAGCCGAGCAAGCCCCAGACGACGAGGCCGCCGATCATGAGGAGGACGACGACGCCCGCGACGACGCCGACGATGAGGGGGGTCTTCGACTTCTGCTGGGGAGCGCCCATCGGCGACATCCCAGGCTGCCCATAGCCCTGCGGGTAGCCGCCCTGGTTCTGCATACCGTAGGCGTTGCCACCTTGGCCACTGTAGGGATTTGCGTTGCTCTGGCCGCCGTAGGGAACGGACGTGCTCTGCCCGCCATAGGGGTTCTGCGTGTTTGCAGCGCCGTACGGGTTGGATGCGTCCTGCCCGTAGCCCTGCTGTTGGGGTTGCCCGCCGTAGGCACCCTGGCCGTAGCCCTGCTGCCCCTGGGGGTTGTTTCCCCACGCGTTACCGCCCTGTTGCGCGTACGGATTGCTCATTGTTACTCCTCGTCAAATTCGCACTAGTGTGCGGGATTCAGTTGAAGACTAACAAAATTCGTCCATGTGGGGGAGTCCCCCGCTCATTTTCTCGACTAGTGGCCTACCCGTAGTCGGCTCGTGGGCCTCGGCCACGCACCACGTAGGGGCCTTTCTTCCACGACGGGGCGACGGGCCCGAGGATGATGACCTGTTCGACGACGCCGGAGCCGACCTCTTCGGCGATGCGCCGTTCGATGGTGGGCAGGAGGAGCTGGAGCTGTTTCGCCCAGGCGGTGGAGTCGGTGCGCACGACGAGGCGGTGGCCTTCGAAGGTCTCGATACGCGTGTGGTCGGCGTTGCTGGGGCCCACGATGTCCCGCCATTTCGCCATGATCGAGCCCATTTTCGTGGGGGTGTCCCATTCGCGGACTTTGATTGTGCGCGCCAGGATCGCCCCCAGCGAGTTGGCCCGGCGGTAGCGCGGGCGCATGGCGGCCATGCCGGGGGCGCGGCTCCACGAGGCGCCGGTTCCTTCGAGGGCTTGACGCAGGGCCGCGAGGTCTCCCTCGGGGTCCTCCTCATTCGACGAGGCCGGGGCCTCGATCCCATTGGCATGACGGTAGGCGGCGGCTCGGGCTGCGGCGCGCGCCTGGGCGTCGTCCTCACTGCCGGTGAGGCGGCCGAAGCCGTCGGTTTCGATGGCGGCGTATTCGCTGGTTCCGTCGAGGCTACGGCGGGGCCGTGTTTCGTCGAGGCCCCACGAAGGCAGGGTCGAGCGTGTATATCCGTGCGTGCGGGCGACGCTTTGAGCGCGTTCGAGGGCACGGACGACGAACTCGTCGGCTTCTTCGTCGGGGGCATCGCCGAAGCCCGCGAGCCCGGGCTCATCCAGGCCCGCGTCGGAGAAGTCGGCGTCGGACGGGTCGTCGCTTTCACTCATCGTCGACTCCGTCGATGACGGTGCCGCGCTGCGGGTCAAGGCGCAGGTGCAGGGTGTGGTGGTCGAGAGAGGCGGGCAGGTCGCCGGCGACCGCGCAGGTGACGATGATTTGTTCGGCCTTGGAGGCGAGGGCGGCCAGGCCCTCACGGCGCGAGGAGTCGAGTTCGGCGAAGACGTCGTCGAGGATGAGGATCGGCGTGTCGCCGTCGTCGCTGAGGAGTTCGAAGGCGCCGAGGCGCAGGGCGAGGGCGACCGACCAGGATTCGCCGTGGGAGGCGTAGCCCTTGACGGGCATTGCGCCGAGGCTGAGGGTGAGGTCGTCGCGGTGTGCGCCGATGAGGTTGACGCCGCGTTCGGTTTCCTTCTCGCGCACGCTCCCCAGGGCGGCGAGCATGCGCTGCGTCTGTGCGTCGACGTCGGTGAGGTCGGCGCTGGCTGGGTTGTCGGGGTCTGTGCCGATGACGCGGTCGACCGAGGCGTCGAAGGCGAGGCGCAGGTGGCGCGGGGAGTCGGCCACGTCGTCGTAGGCGCGCGCGGCCGGCTCTTCCAGGCGCGACGCGATGGACGCGCGCGTGGCCGTGACGCGCGCGGACAGCGCGGCGAATTGCTGGTCCCAGATCTCGAGGGTCGACAGGTCGGGGGACTGGCCGCGGCGGATCGAGGCCTGGGCGGCCTTCATGAGCGCCGCGCGCTGGCGTGCGACCCGATCGAAGTCGGAGCGCACCGAGGCGTGGATAGGAGAGAGCTGCGTGGCCAGGTCATCCAGGAAGGAGCGGCGCACCGACGGGTCGCCGCGTACGAGGGACAGATCCTCGGGCGCGAATACGACCGTGCGCACGATGCCGAGAATCTCGCGGGGTTTGACCTGCGCGCGGTTGATGCGCGCGCGGTTGGCCTTGCCGCGCACGATCTCCAGCTCGATGACCTGCTCGCGGCCGAAGGCCACGACCCGCGCGCGGATGACGGCGCCCCCCGGGGCGGCCTCGGCCTCGTCGAGGGGGATGCGCACGAGCGCGCCCTCCGCGCCGACCCTGTGCGACGAGAACGTGGACAGGTAGGCGAGCGCCTCGACGAGGTTTGTCTTACCCTGGCCGTTCGCGCCTACGAGGACCGTGGGGCCCTCGGGCAGCTCGACGACCCCGTGCTTCCAGGAGCGGAAGTCGTCGAGGGCCAGGTGGGAGACGCGCACGTCAGATGCCGAAGCGGATGGGCATCAGCAGGTAGCGGAACTGCGTGATCTCGCCCTCGTCGGCCTTCTTCTGGCCGGTGATGACGGCCGGCTTCGTGGGGTGGGTGAAGCCGAAGCGCACGTAGTCGGTGTCCAGGACCTGCAGGCCGTCGATGAGGAACTGCGGGTTGAACGCGGTCGAAATGTCGTCGCCGTGCAGGGTCGCCTCGATGGCCTCGGAGGCCTGGGCGTTGTCGCCCTGACCGGCCTCGAGGACCAGCTGGCCCTCGGTGAAGGCCAGGCGCACGGAGGTCTTGCGCTCGGCGACGAGCGACATACGCTTGACGGCCTCGAGCAGCGCGTGGCGGTCGACGACGGCCTGGATCGGCGTGGTCTCGGGGAAGAGGCGACGCACGGCCGGGTAGTCGCCGTCCATGAGGGTCGAGGTGGTGCGGCGTCCCTGGGCGGTAAAGCCGATGAGGGACGAGGTGCCGGGCTGGGATTCGCCGGACAGGCCGACCTCGACCTTGGCGCCCGAGGTCATGGACTTGGCGACGTCCTGGAGGATGCGGGCCTTGACCAGGGCGACCTCTTCGATGGAGGTGTCGGTGGGCTCCCAATCCAGCTCACGCATGGCCAGGCGGTAGCGGTCGGTGGCCAGCAGTGTGATCGCCGGGCCGTTGATCTCGATGCGCACGCCGGTCAGCAGGGGCAGGGTGTCGTCGCGTGACGCGGCGATGGACACCTGGGAGACGGCCTGGGAGAGCGTGGAGGAGTCGATCGCGCCGATGCCCGTGGGCTGCGCGGGCAGCAGCGGGTACTCGTCGAGGGGCATGACGGCGAGCGTGAAGTGGGAGGATCCGCAGACCAGGTTCACTTTCTGGCCGTCGAGCTCGACGGAGACGGGCTTGGGGGGCAGCGACTTGGAGATGTCGGCCAGGAGACGTCCGGAGACCAGGACCTCGCCGGCCTCGTCGACGGTAGCGGGAATGTGTGAATTCGCCGAGACCTCGTAGTCGAAGGAGGACAGGGTCAGCTCGTCGCCCTCAGCCTTGATGCGCACGCCGGCCAGGATCGGCGAGGCCGGACGCACCGGGAGCGCGCGGGCGGTCCACGACACGGCTTCGGCCAGAACATCGCGGGCGACGGTGAACTTCATAGCTGCCTCCAAAACACAAAACGGATCGAACACTACTTTACCCACAAGTGTGCGCACGTGGGGCAGGAAATTCGCTTCGGGGCCACTCTCGCGTCGCGTCGTCGGCGCTGTTGCTGTACGGAGGCCTGTGAAAAAATCTTTGTCATGTGACTGTCCCTCCATCATAAGGGTTGTGAGTTCTGTGGAAAACTCCCTTATGTGGCGGAATTTCAATCAAATCTCTGTGCTGTTATTCTGGGACGAGGCTGTGGATTCGTCACGAGCGCCTGTGCACGAAGCAAATGACAACTTTTTGAGATCCACAGGAGGGCCCTTTTTCTCCACAGCTCGAGCCCGTTCGTGCACCGCCTGTGCACAACTCCTGTGAATTGAGCACGGGCGCCGACTTTCGTCAGCGCCCGCGCGCCTTTCACGACTCTCTGGCCTTCTGCTTGATGCGGTTTGTAAGCTCCGACACGTGGTTGAAGGTCTCGCGCTTTTCTTTCATGAGCTTGGAGATCTTCTTGTTCGCGTGCATGACCGTCGTGTGGTCGCGCCCGAAGGCCTGTCCAATCTTGGGCAGCGACAGGTCGGTGAGCTCTCGGCACAGATACATAGCGATCTGGCGAGCTTCGACGACGTTGTGACTGCGCTCCGAGGAGCCCATCTGCTCGATCGTCACGCCGAAGTAGACAGCGCACTGGCTCATGATGAGGCTGACGGTGATCTCGTTGTCGTCCGGGTTGGACA
>CALHZX010000145.1 GCA_938040725.1 uncultured Actinomyces sp.
TGCCCACCAGGTAAGGGGCCTTGCCGTCGAAGTAGGCCAGGTAGGTGGATTCGATCGGGATTTGGTCGATGGCGACGCGGGTGATCTTTTCGGGCAGGACGACCTCGTTGCCCGCGTGGTCGGTGATCGTGCGTGTCGACGAGGCTGTGGCCTCCTGGGTGGTCTGCTCCGACTGGGTGGCGGTGGAGCCGGAGCCGCCCGCGCAGGCGGTGAGGGTCAGGGTGGCGGTAGCCAGGATTGCGGTCAGGGTGGCGAGGCGGGTTTTCATCGGGTCCTCTCGTGTTTTAGGGATTACGAGGGAGATGCTACACAAAATTAGGTCCCCCTCACAAGGGTGAGTGCGGCATTATGACACGGTGTTTCTTCCCTGGATCTTGCGGAAGTCATCAGTGTGCGAGGCGCGGCCCCGGCCTCGTCGATCTCATCGGGGGTAGTGGGACGCAGATGAGCATGCCCGTTTCTATCCTGACGTCGTTAGGTAGATGCGCGTGGAAGGAGCGTCATGGCTGCGGAACTAGATCTGGAGCGCGCCCTCGTCATTGGGGTGGCCTCGAGTGCCCTCTTTGACCTGAGGGAGTCGGATGCGGTGTTCCGCGAGCAGGGGGAAGAGCGGTATCGGGAGTATCAGCGCAAGCATCTCGATGACGTGCTCGAGCCGGGCGTCGCGTTTCCCTTTATTCGTCGCCTCCTCGACCTGAACGATCTGTCGGATCGTGAGCGCCTGGTGGAGGTCGTCATCCTCTCGCGTAACGACCCTGAGACTGGGATGCGAGTGATGCGTTCCGTCGCGCGTCACGGATTGGATATCACGCGCGCGATCTTCATGCAGGGCCGCGCCCCATATCGTTTCATGAAGCCGCTACGCATGTCCCTCTTCCTCTCCGCGAACGAGGCCGACGTGCGCGAGGCGATTGACATGGGTTTCGCGGCCGGTCACGTGGTTGGCCACGCCGCTGAGGACGATGGGGGTGCCGACCTGCGCATTGCCTTCGACTTCGACGGCGTGCTGGCCGACGATTCGGCTGAGCGAGTGTTCCAGAGTGAGGGTCTGGACGGGTATCAAGAGAGTGAGAGTGCCCTGGCCGAGGTGCCTCTCGACCGCGGGCCGATGGTTGATTTTCTGGAGAAAATCAACAGAATTCAGGGGATCGAGGACTCGAAGAGTGTGGATGATCCGCAGGGGTACCGGCGTCGGGTCCGCGTCGCCGTCGTGACGGCGCGTAGTGCCCCCGCTCATGAGCGTGCGATTAATTCGATCCGCCAGTGGGGCCTGCGCGTCAATGACGCCTTCTTCCTGGGAGGCCTCCCGAAGGGCCCCATGCTGGAGGTGCTGCGCCCGCACATCTTCTTCGACGATCAGCGCCGCCACGTGGAAGGCGCGTCCCTCTCAACCCCGAGCGTCCACATCCCCTTCGGTGCGATCAATCGGGTTTAGAACTCACGGAGTTGTTCTGCTTCTTCGGTTGCCTGCGCAATCGTGATTGAGCGGAATAGTGTGGATACTGCATTCATGACAATCTTGAGGGAACGGACCTGGGGTGCATCTGTTAGTTCGTTTAAACGGCGGGTGTCAAGCTTGTCATACATCATCGACTCAAAGAGGATGATGCCGTGTTTTTCGGATCCCTGGTCTCCATCGAGACGTATGCCGATCACGCTTCGAGGCTCCATTGTTAGTGTTAGTGCCTCGGCTTGTTCGCGAGTCAGGGGAGGTCTTCTCTTCGTGCCCTCCCTGTCGGTACTGGGTTTCCATAGGTTTTCGCGTGCACCGTTCGTTGAGCGGAAACTGCGTTGGACTCGACCATCCTCCCAAGCAGCACCGAGATAGCCAACCTGGGTGTCTTCGTAGAAGGCTCTTCCTAGCTTTTCGTAGCGTGGATTATTGGAGCATCGTGCCAGCGGGAGGAAACCAGATGTGGTTCCGTCGTCAATGTGGCCGTAAATGGTCACGCGTGTGAATTCATCCCACAATGACAACTCGTGGCACAAGTCGTTAGCTAGGCGCTCAAGCACGCGCCTCATCGCGTTCCGCTCCTCTAGATTATCTGCCTCGAGTCGGGCTACCTTGTTGTGCTCGTATCTGTAGTCGCGATCTCGTTTTCTTCCGAGAATCGTTCCAGCGAGAAAGAGGAAGCCTCCCAGCGTCAAAAGTAGCCAGCGTATGTTTCCATCTATAAAACCTAGTGCACCGAGTAGGAGTGTGCTCAGTGTGTTCAGGGCTTCTGGAACATAGTGGAAAGCGCGGTGCGTAGCCCGTGCGGCACCATCTTCAATATGGTGGTACCGCACGGTCATCACACCCCTGCGAACATGGAAGAATTCTCTGCGAGGTCAGACTGGCTAAGATCTGCCCCGTAATCACTATCCTCGGTCAGTGTGACATGTGATGCGTTTGCGGCTGTCTGGAGGAGTTCGCGTGCAACCGCTTCAGCTTGTGTCCATGAATCGCATTCAAGTTCAACGAACACGTCAATACGCTGGAATCCTGCCCATGCTTCAAGAGGGTCATCGGTGATGTAGGCGGCGACGTTGCGGACTCCGCGTGTGGAAAACCCGTGCTTCGCGTAGTGGAGCAGATTGCGTCGGAAGGATACGAAGAGCGAGAAGGCCTCAGACGCTTTAAATGTGAGGCATGCTTCCACGCGCTGTGCCATTGTATGCTCCATCCTCTTCTGGGTAAGAGATGCCTTTAATCAATACTCCCCTTCGTTAGTGTTGTCAACCGACTTATTATAATGTGTTGAATAGCATAATTCCCTGATCTGTGCGATGTCATAGCAGTGCATGTTCGGCGGTCGCAGATGTGGGCGGGGCCTGGGAGACTAGACACATGAGTTCATCCGCGCGCGATGCCCGCCGCCTCACCCCCGTCGAGGTGGCGACCGCTGGCGCGCTCTCGGGCCTGACCGTCACCTTCGGCCTCATCGCCGCGGTCACCCCCGTCTTTCAGCTCCTCTTCCAAGTCGCCACGGCCGTCCCCCTCGCGATGGTCTCCCTCAAACTGCGACCTCGAGCCGCGGTCGCAGCCTTCGCCTCGACGATCCTCCTCGCCATCGCAGTCGGCGGCGTCGCCACGGCCGGCCGCTCCTTCCAAGCCGCCCTCGTTGGCCTCGTCATCGGCTTCCTCCACAAGAAACGCGCCTCCTGGCTCTCCGTCTGCGGCGTCGCCGCCGGCCTCGGCCTCGTCTGGGGTGTCGGCACCGGTATCGCGTTTTGGATCCTGTCCGACCTGCGCACCCTCGGCCTCGAAAGTATCCGCAAGACCCTCGACGGCTTCCTCAAGCTGGTCGGCCACATCCCCCACTCCGGCGGCTTCGTCGACGCGGGACACCAGCTCGGCCAATGGTTCGTCGACTGGTGGTGGATCTGGATCCCCATTACCCGCTTCATCGGCGTGGCCTTCCTGGTCCTCGCGGCCCGGTGGCTCCTCGGCGCAATCCTCAGCCGCATCTCCCTCGACGCGGGCTGGGACCCGCTCCTGGACGCGCGCACCCACTCGGCGGACTCGCGTGACGGCGCCGAGGCCTCGTCCCCCCTGCCCCTGGCCCTCACCGACGTCGACTTCACATACCCCGGTGCCGACCATCCCGCCCTGCGTGGCGTCACGCTGAGCTTCGAGCGCCCCGAGTTTACCGTCGTCGTCGGGCACAACGGCTCGGGAAAATCCACCCTCGCCCTCCTCCTCGCGGGCGCCGAACCCGGTTCTGGGACGCGCCAGGGCGGCGGCGTCCTCGGGGCTGTCGGCGGAACCGCGCTCGTGGGGCAGCGCTCCGAACTCCTCGTTCTCGGACAGAGTGTCGCCGAAGATATCACCTGGGGTATGAGCGCGCAGCAAAGCGCCGACCTCAACCTCGACGAGTTGCTCGAGCGCGTCGGCCTCGCCGGCCTCGCGGATGCCGACCCTCGCTCCTTGTCCGGCGGGCAGCTCCAGCGCCTCGCGCTCGCGGGCGCGCTTGCTCGCTCCCCGCGTCTGCTCATCTCCGACGAATCCACCGCCATGATCGACCGCGCGGGCCGCGCCGAGATGCTCGACCTCCTCGCCTCCCTGCCCGAGCGTGGGACCGCCGTCGTCCACATCACCCACGACCCCGCCGAAAGTGCGCGCGCCGACCGCGTCGTTACGATTCGTAGCGGGCGCATCGTCTCCGACCGGCGCACGGGGGAGGGCGCTTTCCTCATAGACGAGGTCGGGGATCCTCCCGTGTCCCCTTCCCCCGGTGCGTCGGCCGGCTCCCAGCGGCCATCGGCGGGTGCCCCCGCCCTCATTAACGCCGACCACCTGTGGGCCGACCGCGTCGCCCACACCTACGACCTCGGCACCCCCTGGGAGAAGCCGGTCTTACGCGACGTCAGCCTCATCCTCGACCCCGGCCAGGCCATGCTTATCACTGGAGACAACGGATCGGGCAAGACGACGCTCTCGCGCGTCCTCACCGGCCTGCTCGTCCCCACCTGGGGGCGGGTCACCCTCGGCGGGCGCCCCATGGAGCGCTGCGTCGGTGACGTCGCCCTCTCCATGCAATTCGCGCGCCTCCAGCTCCAGCGCCCCTCCGTGCGCTCCGACATCCTCGCCGCCGCCGGCCACGGGCCGCGCATCGGCACCGGAGCCACACATCGCAAGGGTGCCATCAGCCGTGAGGAAGGCGACCGCATCGTCGCCGAGGCCATGGAGCTCGTCGGCCTCGACTCGGCCCTCGCAACGCGCGGCATCGACGACCTTTCCGGCGGGCAGATGCGACGCGTCGCCCTCGCCGGGCTTCTCGCCTCCCACCCGAGCGTCCTCATCCTCGACGAACCCATGGCGGGCCTCGACGCGGCCTCGCGCGACCTGCTCATCTCCGTCCTGGACGAGCGGCGCCGCGCAGGACTGTCCATCCTCGTGATCTCCCACGACCTCGAGGGCATGGACTCCCTGTGCGACACCCGCCAACACCTCGCCGAAGGGGTGCTCTCGTGATCGAACCCCACTCCGCCTGCGGAGCGACCGGCCCCGGCGGCGGCGCCAGCGAGGGCCGTTTCTCGAGGACCGTTCCCGGCCTCGGCGAAGGGTCCCCGCGCCCGAAGCCGCGGCGAAGCCCGGGCTTCCCCCTGCCTCGGCCCCTGCCCTGGTCGACGCCGCTGTCGCGCGCCTGGCCAGGCACTCTTATCGCCTGCTGGACCGTGCTCACCACCTGCGTGATCTTTTCGCCGCGGTGGTCGACGCTCGCGATCGTGGGAGGCCTCCTTCTCCTTGCCTCGCTGATCATTCGTCTTCCCCTCAGCGTTGCTCCGCGTCTGCCCATGTGGTTCATCTCCGGCTTCATCGGCGGCTGCATCGGCGCCTGGTTGGGGGATGGACTCGAGCTCTTCCTGCGCGTCTCCACCCTGGCGCTTGTCGTCCTGTGGGGGTCGGGGCTTATCGCGTGGGTGACGCCGACCGCCTCGCTCGCGGCCGCTCTGCGTTTCTTCCTGCGGCCCCTGCGGCTCCTGGGTGCGCCGGTCGATCAGTGGTCGCTCGTCATGGCCTCCGCCCTGCGAGGCCTGCCGATGCTGCGCGATCAGGCGCAGGCGGTGCTCGATACTGCCAAGCTGCGCCTCGGCCAGGACGTTGCCACCCTGTCGCTGCGGGGCTACGCGCGCCTGAGCGTCGACGTCATCACCGCGATCCTGTCCGCCACCTCACGCGGCGCCGCCGAAACCGGGCGGGCCATGTCCATGCGGGGAGCCATCGAGGCGCATGATGGCGCGGGTTGTGGCGCGCGCGTGCGGCTTGGGTGGGTGGATGCTGCTGTGATCGCTGCGAGCCTGTTGGGGGTTGCTGGCATCGTTGCGTGCCGGTTGATGCTGTAGTGTGCCGGTCGCATCTTTCGTTGCGGTAGCGGGGTTTAATATAGGTTGCGCGGGTTCTTGTGCCCTGGGTCATACGGTCCTGATTTGACGCGGGGAGCGTCATGCCCTATTCTTTCTGGGTACGCGCGAGTGGCGGAATAGGCAGACGCGCACGGTTCAGGTCCGTGTTCCAGTGATGGAGTGGGGGTTCAACTCCCCCCTCGCGCACGATGAAACCGCAGATCCTTTAAGGATCTGCGGTTTTTGTTTTCCCTGGTTGTGGCCTAGGTGTTGCCGCGCCCGTTTTCAGGTTAAAGGACACTACGTGTTGCTGTGGCCCCATGGGTGTTCCGGGCGCTGGAGGGCCCGGCCGCTGTGTGTGCCGGTGGGTGGCGGCCCGCCCGCTCGCCGTCCGCGCCGCGAGCTTCGCTCGGCGCGTCGTCCTTCCTGCGTGTGTTGCTTGTGGCTCCACGGGTGTTCCGGGCGCCGGAGGGCCCGGCCGCCCGCGAGACTAGGC
>CALHZX010000146.1 GCA_938040725.1 uncultured Actinomyces sp.
CATGAACGAGAACATTACACTGGCTATTGTCGGAATCGGATTAGGACTGTTCGGAGCGGCAGTGTGGTACGCCGAGATGTTCACGGATTCCAAAGCAGCAAACCTTTGGCGTCGGATGAACGGAAAAGGGAGGATTGGCAGAAACTACGCGGCTATTGGTGCCCCTGCAATGGCAGTCTTTTTCTTTGCTACCGGCATGACTGGAATCGCCGAAAAATATAGTCTTCCTAGCGTTTGGCTCACAGGCATCGCCGCTGTGATTGTGTTCGCCGCTGCCATCACGCTCATTTCTTTCGTTCCGATTCGGTTCCCACGCTGGGTCTACGCCGATTGGCAGTACGCCAAGCGGCACGGGCTCCTGGACGAGAACGGCAACATCGATCAGGAGGCGTACAAGAAGCACGCGAGAGGGAAGGGATTCTGGTGAACGAACAGGTAACGATGACTCTTGCCTCGGGATGGAGATTCCTGACCCCGGAGGAACACGCACAGCTCGGCCTCCTCGCGGATGATCCCAACGTTCGTCTCGTTGCTGTCGCCCAGACGAAAGACGAGGGTAATGTTCCGACCTTCGTGGTGACCGGCGGAGCACTGAGCACCGACGCGAGTGACGACGAAGTCTACGCAGACACCATCAGGCAGGTGGAGGAAACGCTGCCCGGATTCCACCTCATTGACGACTTCGCATGGCCGGTTCTCCCGGAAGGCGCTCGATGGCGAACAGGCGTCTACATTCTCGACAATGTCTCACTGACGCTCAGTCAGCTCGCCTGGATCACGCACGCCCCGTACGCCGGGCCAGGCTCGGCCCAGCGTTTCCTGTGGACCGCAACGTGCACGTGCCCCAGCATTCTATTCCCAACTATCATCGATGATTTCATCACGATGGCCCAGACCCTGGAGGTGACACCGTGAGCAACCATCCAACCGAAGCGAACTCCCCGGATCAGCTCATTGTCACCGTTGAGCAGGCCGATGCCCTGCTCGAGATGATTGCCAGTGAGGAGAATGCCGGGCGCATTTCAAGCGCCGCACTCTCCAGCGGACTGGTGTCACTCGGGTTGGCCGGCGCCAACGGCTTGGCCGGCGATGCCGCACGAATCCTCGAACCTGTGCGCACCGCGCGCTCCCGAATCGTTATCCGCGTCGTATCCCCCAGCATGCGCGGCGTCGTACGCGACTGGAGGATCTGGGCCACAATGCCGCGTTCCGTCGTGATGCGTTCCGACGTGGACGGCGTGCACTTCAGTCAGGTGGACTACTGCGAGGTCCCACACATCGCAGCCCTCGCCTCCCTGCTGCACGCCGGACCGACCATCCACGACGGGCCTCCTTACATTCCCGCGGATTTCATCGCTGCGATTCGTTCTCTCGACGCACAAGGCGCTCAGGATGTGCTCAACGATCTCGTGACTTATGGTCCCGGAGAGTCACACTTCGCCCAGGACTGCCTCTCAGGCCGCTGGAGCGTCGTGACCTGCATACGCGAGCAGATAGGACACCGACAGTGGCAGACGGGGCCGCACTTCGACTGCTTCGTCACCGACCACATGCACGCACAAATCCACGCGCCGCTCGACGACAAAGCACTCGCACACACGGCGCCCCATCCGGCGCTAGACGCACCTCCACGCGCAGCGATATGGGCGATGATGATGGGAATGCTCGCCCCATAGTGTTCCCCCGAGCAGGCGCGGGCCTGGACGAGGCCGTGGCCGACATCAGCGGCAACGAGTGAGCCAGCCGTCCTGACACATGCGCGGAGAGGGTAGAGCCATCCGACTCCTCGCCTCTCGAGGCGTACTGACCTCAGTCCCTGGGGCCCGAGGCAGCACCGGGGGCCAGGGGCTGGGTCCACAGGCCACGCTGGTCCAGGAAGTCACGCAGGAAGACGGGGCGATCGGTGATGATGCCGTCGACGCCGACCTCGAGGAGGCGCAGCACGTCGGCCACCGTGTTGATGGTCCACACGTG